>JBFMGU010000374.1:0-8185 GCA_040752415.1 Myxococcota bacterium | reverse complement strand
CACCGTGGAGGTGGGCGCCGAGGGTGTGGTGGTTCGAGGTGCCGAGCCCGCGTTCCTGGTGTGGAGGGTGGTGCTCAAGAGCGGGCGAGAATGGTTCGCGGGCGCGTGGCCCACGGAGCTCCAACCCCGCTGGCAACCGGAGGTGCCCGTGGCTCCCGACGACGTGGCGCTGGTGCTGGGCGTGCCCCAGGATCCCCAGTGCAAGCTCGAGGGAGCTCCTTGAGCGCGCGGTCAGGTCCCCACGGGTCGTCGCAGAAGCACCACGAGCTGGCACCCCGCCGGGTGCGACGGGAAATTCAGGAAGTTCACCCAGTACAGCGCCTCCGAGACCAGCCTGGCCGGACGCGAATACGCGCCACTGGCAAAGTTCTTGAGCGCCCACTCGGCGTTGATGTTGGTGGCCCACTTCAACGCGGCGTAGGTGGGGAAACCCCAGGTCTGCGCCTGCGCCGTGACCAGACCGGCGTCGCGTCCCAGTCGGCGCAGCTCCTCTTCCGTGGGATGCGAGACGTGACCGAAGGTCTTCTCCGTCTGGTACATCCGGCCCGTAGGACAGGTGATGAGCAGGTGGCCCCCGGGCGCGACCATTGCCGCCAGGTTGCGCACCGCGCTGGCCCGTTGCTCGATGTGCTCAAGCACCTCGGAGCAGATGACCACGTCAAACTGCTCCGGCAGCGCCTCCTTGGCCACGTCCAGCACGTGGAACGTGGTGTGCGGCAGGCGCGCGCGATTGTTGCGCACCGTCTCCGCCGAGAAATCCGCGCCAGCAACCGTGACGAAGGATGGAAACCGACGCTTGAGCGCCATCAACAGCTCACCGACGCCACACCCCACGTCCAGCAGACTGGTTCCGGGCAGCGCGCCCACCACACGGGAGATGAGGCGTCGACGGTGCCGCGCACCGGGGTTGTACCGGCTGAAGTCCGGGCAGTCCTCCCAGAAGCGGTCGTAGAACTCCTGGTTGAGGTTTCCGACGGGAGCGCTCATGTGGCGGGACGGGTGACGCGTGCGTGCCAGCTGTTGCCCTGCACCAGCTCCAGGTGGGTTTGTCCTCCCAGCGGAGAGATGAGGCGCTTCATGTCCTGGCGCGTCCAGTAGTTTGCGGTGACGGGGAGCATCTGGTCGAACACGATGGACTGCACGTTGCGGAAGGAGAGCTTCCGGAGGTTGCGATAGTACTCCGTGCGCCACGGCAACACGCGGAGTGCCGGCCACAGCACGGCGCTGGCCGCCTTGGCGACGACGTGGGTGACGGGCAGCGGCAGGCGCGAGCCCAACATGCGGAAACCCTGGATGACGGGCAGGAGCAACCGGTTGCCTTCCTTGCCGTAGCACCAGAGCACCAGGTCCCCGCCCGGGGCCACGCAGCGCCACATGCGACGCAGCGCCTCCTCTGGGTCCTGCAGGTGGTGCAACACGCCAATGCACGTCACCCGGTCAAAGAGCCCCGTGGCCGCCGGGTCCAGCTCGTACACGCTGCGCGTCTCCACGGTGGCGTTGGGGAAGGGCGCCAGGTTCCGTCGGGCCGCGGCAAGGCTGCGCTCGTCGACGTCAACCGCCACCACGCTGGCCGCGCCCGCCTGCAACATCCAGTACGGGTTGCGCCCCATCCCACAGCCCACGTCGAGCACGCGCTTGCCCGCAAAGGACGCCAGCCCCGTGCTCCCAAGCCATCGCTCGAGCTGACCGCGCGACTCCGGGAGGATGCTCGCGTAGTGCTCCCACTCGTAGCCGAAGCGTTCCGGGGAGCCCTTGCGGGTCCGTGCATCCGACGAAAGGTTCATGCGCCCGCGCACTGTCCCCCACGCGGAGCCGGGGATCAACCGGGCCGCTCGCCGAGAAGGTCTCGGTTTCACCCCGGCGTGAGCTTGAAAGGAGCGGTGCGGGGACGGTCGCAGGAGGTCTCCGTGCACACCTGGTAACGCACCACGCCCTCGACGGGCGCCTTGGCATCCGCGGCGGGCTCCAGCGCGGCCACCAGCTCCACGTCGCCGTGGATGACGTAGCTCTTGCCCATCTCCCCCAGGTCCTTCTCCTCGCCGGGCGGGAGCTTGAGCTCCTTCACCTTCCACGACGTGCCGCTCAGCTCCATGGCCAGCGGCTTGCCCGTCTTCTCGCCGGCACCGTAGGCGTGGAACCCCGGCTCCAGGTGGACCTTGGCCACCACGGCGGTCCGCGCGGGATCCCAGCCCACGTCGACCTTGATGGCCTTCTCGAAGTCGGGAATCCCGCCCTTCTGGGCCACCGGCGCGTCTGCCGTGGGCTTGCCGCCCATCACGTTGGCGCCCTGTGGCGGCGCGTCCGCGGGAGCCTTCACCGGGGGCGGAGGTTCTGGCGCCTTGCACGCAACCTGGAGCCCCAACACCAACGCCGCCGTCGTCAACATGCCCAAACCGCGCTTCATGGCAATTGCCTCCGTGACGTCAGTGCTACCGCTCTTTCCCTCCCGACTCCAGCACTTCCCACGCGTTGCACGGTCCCACCACCCGGCTGATAGCGTCGGAAGCATGGGTCGCATCGTCGTGTTGTCGGGGGTGTTGCTGGTGGCCGCGTGCAGCACCGTGGGTGAGCGCGCCGCGCGCATGGAGGGCGCCACCTGCGCCGCCGACGTGAAGGCGTGCCTCTCCCGCATCATGGATGTGCACGGCGGTCTCTCCCGTTTCCGTGCGATGCGCTACGCGCGCTACGAGATTGACGACGTGTGGTCGCAGCCCATGGGTCTGGCGTTCAACCCGTGGCCGGGCCACGCCACGCGCATGGTGTACTGGAGCGACCGCACCGGCACCGACGGAAGCGTGGAGATTCCGGAGACGGGCCACGTGGTGGGCATGGACGCGTTCGGCACGTATTCCGTCGGGAACAAGCCCGGTGTCAGCGTCTCCGCGGGGAAGTACGCGCAGGGGACGTCGTGGGTGATGGCCCTGCCCTTCCGCCTGGCCGACGACGACGTGGAGGTGCAATCCGTGACGCCGGAGCGGTGGCGTCATCGCAACGTGGTGGCGGTGCACTTCCGCGCCAAGGTGGGCTGGACTCCGCGCGACGAGTGGGTGCTGTACGTGGAACCGCAGTCGTTGCAGATGGCGGGTGCGCGCTTCTGGGCCAGTGAGCACCAGCTGTGGCTGGACGTGCAGTTCACCGGATTTGTCGTCGTGGGCGGGCTCCTGGTTCCCAGCGGCGCGCAGGTGGACGTGGTCACGCCCCAGCTTCCCATCCCGTTGCACACGCTCACCCTCCGCGACGTGAAGCTCTGGTCCCGCATCCCCGACGAATTCCCCAAGCCCCGCCCGACGCCATGACCGTGTGCGCTGGCGCGCGCCGCCGGGAGTCCCTATGGTGAGGCCGCCTGTTGGCGGGAGGATGCGCGTTGAGCGAAACCATCCAGTGCGGCCGATGCAACACGCAGCTCCCCGTGATGCTGCCGCCGCCGTGCACGTCCATCTGTCCCCAGTGTCGCATGGCCCACGTCATCAAGCCGGGCGAGTCCCCGCGCATGACGGAGGAGATGCCGGCGGTTCCGCCCGCGGGCGGGCCGCTCAAGGTCGGCGTCGAGGGCGAGTGGGAGGGCGCACCGTTCCGCATCACTGGCCGCACGCGTCTCTCGCAGGGCACCGCGCGCTGGAATGAGTGGGCCCTGCGCACGCGCAACGGCGAGGTCCACTTCCTCTCCGACGCCCAGGGCGCCCTCCACGCCCTGAAGCTCCGCGGCCCCCGCGCCAATGCGCCTTCTCCCGCGTCGCTCGTCGTGGGGGCGCGGGTGGAGCTGGAGCCTGGTGAAGTCTTCCACGTCAAGGAGCGCGGTGAGAGCGTGGTGGTGGGCGCGGAAGGAGAGCTGCCCTTCGAGCTCCAGCTGGGCACGCGCACCGCGTTCGCGGATCTCTCGTCGGTGGGAGGCGCGCTGGGCACGTTGGATTGGCGTGAGGGCATGGATGCTCCGCCGGATCTCTGGGACGGTTATCCCGTCGTTCCCGGGGACCTGGGGCTGAAGGCCGCGCGCGGCGGCGCCAACACCATCAGCTGCATCTCCTGCCACAACACCGTCACGGTCCACCTGGGCGAGGCCACGGAGACGGTGGGCTGCCCCAAGTGTCGCACCGTGCAGGTGCGGGATGGCGACGCATGGCGTGGTGCCGCGCCGGCCATCACCGACGCGCTGGACCGGATCATTCCGCTGGGCGCCACGGGCGGGTTGCGCGGAGAGGCGCTGCGTTGCGTGGGTGTGACGGGGCGCAGTTGCGTGGTGGACGGCGAGACGTACCGCTGGGAGGAGTATTTCCTCGTCGTGGAGGATGCGCGCGGAGGACCGGTGGAGGCGCGCTACCGCTGGCTGGCGCACCAGGACGGACACTGGACGTTCCTGCGCCCGGTCTCCATCGGTGACGTGGTTTCCGACGGCGTGGGCGGCCAGATGTACCAGGGGGACGTGTTCAGGGAGTTCTCCACGGTGCGCGCCACCGTCGACGAGGTGCTGGGGGAGCAGCCGTTCCTGGTGCAGCCGGGGGACCAGGCCATCATGAGCGACTACGTGGCCCCGCCGCGCATGCTCAGCCTGGAAGCCACCGGGAACGAGGAGTTCTGGACGCTGGGCGACTACGTTTCGCCCGACGAGCTGCGCGACGCGTTCAACCTGCGCGAGGTGCCCACCCCGCACGGAGTGGCGCCGTGCCAGCCCAACAGCGCGCGCCAGAGTGCGTGGTGGATGCTGATCCTCACGCTGCTCTTCTCCCTGGTCATCATGCTCATCTACGCCAGCGTCTCCCGCGGCGCGAAGGACCAGACCCTCCTCGACGTGGCGGTGAGCCCCACCGTGCTGGCCGCGCCCGGCCCCGACGGGACACCACCGGCGGACCCCGCGTTCTACAGCGACCCGATCCTGGTGCCCCTGGACCGAAAGAACGTGCAGGTGAACGTGCAGGGCGAGGTGGACAACGCCTGGATGACGTTCGACGTGGCGCTCATCCACGAGGCCAGCGGGGAGGTCCGCGGCACCGCGCTCGACGTGGGCTACTGGCACGGCGTGGAGGGCGGCTACTCGTGGTCGGAGGGAAGCCGCGTGGACACCTCCTATCTCTCCGACGTGCGCCAGGGCACCAACGTCCTGCGCGTCGACGTGGAATGCGAGCGCAAGCCCTGTCCGCCGTACCGGCTGCAGCTCACCAGCCACGTGCCGCGCCCGCTCTACGCTTTCCTCCTCATCCTCCTGCTCGCGTGTTTCCCGCTCATCGCGTTTGCGTACGCGCAGTACTTCGAGACGCAGCGTTGGATGAACAGCACGCATTCCGCCGGGTGACGTCATGCAGCAGCTCATCAAGATCCTGGGCAGGCCCCGCGGTTCCGTCCTGCTCTTCGCCGTGGTGGGGACGTTGTTGACGGGCGGGTACGCGTACGCGGCGGCCACCGGCTGGGACTGGAACAGCCACCACGGCACGCTGGCGCCAGAGGTGCGGACCAGCCACCACGGCTACCGCAGCTACAGCTACTGGCACGACAGCCATCACTGGCACGGGCCCACGTTCTTCTTCTGGAGCTCGCCCTACCGCGGCTACCGCTGGGGCAAGTGACCCGATTTCCGACGACGAATTCAAGGGGCGTGCATGAACACGGACGCGTTGGTGAACTCGCTGGTGCAGGCGCTGGGCTTCTCCCTGGTGGGCGTGGTGGTGTTCCTGGTGGCCTTCTGGCTCATGACCATGGTCTCGCCGTTCTCGATCAAGAAGGAGATCGAGGAGGACCAGAACACCGCGCTGGCCATCCTGATGGCAAGCGTGATTCTCGGTCTTGCCTGGATCGTCGCCGCTGCCATCCATGGTTGAACCCGCTCCACCAGCAGAGACCGCTCCTCCCGTCGACACACCCGACCCCGGACTCCGCGCACCGCTCCTGCTGCTGAGCGTGCTGGTGGTGGCCACGTGCGGGCTGGTCTACGAGCTGCTGGCCGGAACACTGGCGAGCTACCTCCTCGGCGACAGCGTGCTGCAGTTCAGCACGGTGATTGGCGTCTACCTCTGCTCCATGGGCATTGGCGCTTGGGTGAGCCGCTTCGTGGAGCGCGGGGTCTCGCGGCGGTTTGTCGAGGTGGAGCTGGCGGTGGCGCTCGTCGGTGGAACGCTGGCGCCCATCCTGTTCTTCAGCTTCACGCACAGCAGCGTGTTCCGCCTGGCGCTCTACGGTCTCGTCACGCTGACGGGCATCCTCGTCGGATTGGAGGTGCCGCTGCTCCTGCGCATCCTGAAGAGCTCCATGAGCTTCAAGGACGTGGTGGCGCGGGTGCTGACGGTGGACTACCTGGGCGCGCTCGTCGCCAGCGTGGCCTTCCCGGTGGTGTTCCTGCCGCGCCTGGGCCTCATCCGCACCGGGCTGCTCTTTGGCCTGCTCAACGCGCTGGTGGGCCTGGCCTCGACGTGGATGCTGGGGCGCACGCTGGGGAACCCGACGTCACTGCGTGTGAAGAGCGTGGTGGTGTGCCTGCTGCTGGGCGCCCTGCTCTGGAAGGCGGACGTCATGACCGAGCTGTCCGAGAGCAGCATGTACGCCGACGAGGTGGTGTACGCGAAGCAGACGGCCTACCAGCGCATCGTCGTCACGCGGGCGCGGCACAGCATCCAGCTCTTCCTCAACGGCGCGCTGCAGTTCAGCTCCGTCGACGAGTACCGCTACCACGAGGCGCTGGTGCATCCCGCCTTCAGCGTGGGTCGGAACATCCGGAACGTGCTGGTGCTGGGTGGCGGCGACGGGCTGGCGGTGCGCGACATCCTGCGGCACCCGTCGGTGGAGAGCGTGACGCTGGTGGACCTGGACAAGGGCATGACCGACCTGGCGCGGGACGCCACCTGGCTCAAGGAACAGAACCAGGGCGCCCTCAGCGACCCGCGCGTCACCGTCATCCACGCCGACGCCATGATCTGGCTGGAGGAGCGCCAGGGTCCGCCGTTTGACCTGGCCATTGTCGACTTCCCCGACCCCTCCAGCTACGCGCTGGGAAAGCTGTACACCACGCGCTTCTACCAGCTGCTGAAGGGCGCGTTGACGACGGAGGGGATGGCCGCGGTGCAGAGCACCAGCCCGCTCTTTGCACGACAGTCCTTCTGGTGCATTGCCGCCACCATGGAAGCCGCGGGCCTGGTGGTGCGCCCGTACCACGCGTTCGTGCCGAGCTTTGGGGTGTGGGGGTTCATGCTGGCGTCGCCGCGCCCGTTTGACGTGCCCACCGAGCCGCCCGCGTTCGCAACGTCACTCACGCCCGCGGTGCTGCGTGGGATGTTCGACTTCCCCCCGGACATCGCCCGCGTGCCCGCGGAGGTGAACCGGCTCAACAACCAGGCCCTGGTGCACTACTACGACGAGGAATGGCGTCGCTGGAACTGATGACCGCGCCCCGGCCCCCGGGGTAGGTGCGACGACACCCTCCGAATTTCTTCCCAATCCCCCGCCCTCAGCCCTAGATTCAGGCGTCTGTCTGGGAGGCGCGGTTGGCCAGGTTGGGTCTCAGAGGGGTGGGGTTGTGGGTGGTGCTGGCGTTGGCGTCGGGGCCCGTCCTGGCGGAGTCCCCGCGCCTGCAGGCCGCACGCGACGCCCTGGACAACATGGAGCAGGACAAGGCCCTGGAGGAGCTGCAGGCGGCGCTCAAGGATGAGTCGCTCAGTCCCCAGGACCGCGCGGCGGCGCACTGGCTCATTGCCAAGGCCTACTTCGACCTCGGGAAGAACAAGGAGATCATCAAGTCCGTCGACGCCACGCTGGCCATCTACCCGCTCTTCGAGCCCGACGAGAACAACACCGCGCCGGAGCTGCTGAAGACCTACCGCGACCGCGCCAAGAAGTACCGCGACGCGCACAAGATCCGCCTCGCCGAGCCCGTCGTGGAGGGCACCAAGGTCAGCGTCCCGGTGACGGCGGGTGAGAAGGAGGTCGCGGACGCGCGCGTGCTGGCGCGACCGAAAGGGACGCAGGATTACGTCGCCACCAAGCTGACGCTCGAGGGCGGGAAGCTGAGCGGTGAGCTGGCGCCGGCGGAGGTGATGCAGCGCGCGCAGGAGGCCGGTGGCCTTGAGTACACGATCCAGACGCTGACCAAGGGCGGGATGCCCAACGCCACCGTGGCCACCGAGGAGGCGCCGCGTCTGCTGGAGCTGGCCGCGCAAACCGCGCAGGCACCGGCGCAGGCCAAGGCCGAGCCGGCGACGACGAC
>JBFMGU010000373.1:0-8235 GCA_040752415.1 Myxococcota bacterium | reverse complement strand
CGACGGTCGACGTCACCGGCGGCTCAAGCCAGGCTCAAGCCGCGTGCTGGAAAGGCACCAAGCCTGGCCTCGTGGCACACCTGCCGCGCTAGGCTTGAGCCGCCGGTGACCTCGACCGTCGTTTCAAAAGAGCCGCACCCAATCTCATTGGCAGGGCGTCGTCCCAAAGGAGCCGCGCCCATCGCGAATCGCCGACGAGGCCACTCCCAATCCGCACAATCAGCGCGACCGTGACGTTGCTCACGCATGAATGGAGCATTGCACGTTGTCCGTGATGACCACGTCGGCGACGCGTGGCGAAACGTGTTGGCTGCCGGAATGACGGGAACGCAGGGAGCGTTCCATGGCTGGCTGAGGGAGACGTGCTCAGCCCACCGTAGGGTTCCATGACCGCACGCCGCAAGATTGTCATTGTCGATGACAGCCCGATCTGCCGCGAGGTCGCCGCCCAAGCGCTGGAGGACCGCGGCCACGAGGTCATCGCCTTGGCAAGTCCGGTCGGGCTGACGCGCACCATCCGAACCTGCGCGCCGGACCTGGTCCTGGTGGACGTGGGCATGCCGGAGGTGAGAGGGGACCGATTGGTGCGCCTGACCCGCTCGCTCGGCGTGAGAGACGTCGCCATCTTTCTTCATTCCGATCGCGGCGTTGGGGAGCTGCAACGGTTGACGGCCGAATGCGGAGCGAACGGTTACATCGTCAAGGGCGCGGAGGCGGACGCGTTTGTGGATTCTGTCGAGCGCGCCATCGCCGCAAGACCATCCCGTTCATCCTCAACGCCCTGAGCGCCGCCCACGACGTCGCGGTCAACCGGTGAATCCGTTTCCTC
Organism: Myxococcota bacterium; assembly: GCA_040752415.1. GTDB lineage: Bacteria > Myxococcota > JACRCW01 > JACRCW01 > JACRCW01 > JBFMGU01. The sequence continues at coordinate 7,406 of JBFMGU010000373.1, read as the reverse complement.
CCAGCCGTGGAGACAACGACGACGGGGGTGGGGGCGCTCCCGGGCATGCTGAAGGACGAGGCACACCTGTCCGGTCACGCCTGCCGGGTTACTTCTCCGCACGGGGCGGGAGGAGGCGCGGAAACATGACGACCCAACCCAGCATGCCAACCCCGGAGTCCAGCGGGTCGCCCGCTCCCGCCCCTGCGTTGGAGAAGCGCCAGCTCATCTCGAGCGTTCACGACGTGGAGGATGAGCTCGTGGACCGGATCTTCGCCCTCCCGTTCGAGGCGCAGCTGGGTCTGCTGCGGACGCTGGCGCCGCGGATCATCGCCTGCCTGGATGATGAGCAGCGGCACGGATTCCGGCGTGACCTGGAAAAGGACATTCTGCGTGCCACGCGCGGCGAGTCGACGTACGATATCCGGCACACACGCCACTGAATCCGTGCTTGACGGGCGTTCCATCCCGAAAGGGGTTTCCTCGTGCCACGCGTGACATCAATCGGGACCTGCTCGCTGTGTCGCCAGGACTTCGCCAAGTCCGCGATCACCAAACACCTCGCGACCTGCCTCGCCGAACATCCTTCGCGAAAGGGCACGCCCGTTCCTTGCTTCCACGTGGAGGTCGAGGGTCGCTACATGCCGGAATTCTGGATGCACCTGCTGGTCCCGACCGAAGCGCCGCTCCGCGTCCTCGACGAGTTCCTGCGCGAAACGTGGTTGGAGTGCTGCGGCCACCTGAGCAAGTTCACCATCGGCAGGACCGACTATGAGCTGAATACCGGTGGCGTCGACGCGATGTGGCCGATGATGTTCGGCAGGCGCGCAGCCCGCAGCATGGATGTTCCCATGGTCGACGTGCTTCGTCCCGGAGAGAAGTTCTTCCACGAGTATGACTTCGGCACCACGACGAGCCTGGCGCTGCACGTGCAGGCCAGCACGGAAGCCGTGATGCCGCGCGACGGGGTCCGGCTGCTCGCGCGCAACCACCTGCCGGCCATCACGTGCACGGAGTGCGGCGCCGCTGCCACGCAGGTCTGCACCGACTGCCTCAACGATGGCACGGGCTGGTTGTGCGCGGGCCATGCGCGCCAGCACGAGTGCGACTCGGAGATGCTGCTGCCCGTGGTCAACTCACCCCGCCTGGGACAGTGCGGCTACACGGGCCCTGTCGTGCGACGTGGGAAGAAAGGGGAATGGCGGCCAACCGCGCCGTGACCCACCGACCCCGCCTCACCTGCCCTGAGTTTGCGAACGCAAGGCTTCACGCGCGCGCACCGACGGGATGGATGCGCAGCTCACAACCCGCGAACTCCGTGATGAACCCCGCGCCAAACGCCTTGGACGGCGTGAGCGCGCCGGGTTTCACGTTTCCCTTCAGCACCCGCGCCACCGCCTCCACCGCCGTGAGCACGGTGAGCTGGTAGCCCTCCGGCGTCGTCAACGTGCCCTCCACGCTGCGGCCGGATGCGTCCTCCACGCGTCCCCACAGCTGCGCGCGGGCGGTCCGCCGCGTCTGCTCGTCGGGTCCCTTCACCGCTTTGTCGATGACGCGCTTGAGCAGCTCCTTCACCGGGGAAAGCGCGAGCACCGGCGTGACGTGCGCCACCAACTTCGCCCCCTGCACCATGCGGCGCGGCGTGGCCATGTAGACCACGATGTTGGGGATCCCCGTCGAGTGGAACGCGGTGGAGACGTCTCCCCACGGGATGGACATGGCGGTGCGGGGATGGTCCGCGAACGGGATGCGCTTGGAGCGCCACCCCATGGGCACGCTGGTGATGACCCCGTCACGACGGATGGCACCGCCCTCGGACAGGTTCTGCACCACGGTCTTGGCGGTGCCCTTGCTGAACCCGCCGCTCGACGAGAAGGCCAGCTCCAGGTGGGTGGCGCCCGGCAGCGCCTGCGCCAGGGAAGCGGCCAGGCAGTCGGAGGGCACCACGTCAAAGCCCACGCCGGGCAGCACCACGCAGCCACGCGCCCGCGCCTCCGCGTCACGACGGTGACACGCCTCGAACACCGGAATCTCGCCGGTGATGTCCAGGTAGTGCGTCCCGGTGCGCAGGCACGCCTCCACCACCGGCGCGCTGGTGACGGTGAACGGGCCGGCGGCCAGCAGCATCACCGCCACACCGTGCATGCCCTGCACCACCGCCTCCGGCGTGTCGACGGGAAATGCGCGCCACGGAAGTCCCAGCCGCTCGGCGATGGGGCGGATGGCCTCCGCGCGTCGTCCCGCCAGCACCGGCGTCATGCCACGACGACGCGCCTCCTCCGCAATGAGCTCACCGGTGTAGCCATTGGCGCCGTAGAGCATCCAGGTCCTCTCGGTCATGTCGCGCTCCTCCGTGGGAGGGGCCATGGCCTGGCGGGGTGCGCGTCGTCAATGCATTCGTCAGGGCGTTGAAACATGGCGCGGGATGCGTGAGAACTCGCCGCGGGCGGGCGGAAACGCCTACGCTGGGAGCTGCGGAGGGTCACCATGAAGTGGTGGTTGCTTGTGTTGCCGGTTTTCGCGGCGTGTTCTCCGTCGTCGTCGTCCAGCGGTGGCGACGGCGGCGCGGGCACCTCCAGCTCCAGTGGGAGCTCGGGCGGGAGCAGCAGCAGCAGTGGGGGCGGCGTCACGTTGTCGGTGGGGAACGCGGCCTACGGGGAGACCCACGTGGACCTGCCCAACGACGCCACGGTGCAGGTGGTGGCGGGCCCGCAGGGGGGCTTCCACATCTGGCTGAGCGTGCGCGCCACCGGTGTGCCGGAGAGCGCCATCACCTCCGGGCTGGGCGTGCGCTACCTGCTGACGCGCGAGGGCTCCACGGTGGCCACCGGCCGCGTGGCGCTGTCCAAGGAATCCGACGGCAGCGGCGTGGTGCAGGACGTCGGCATCGTCATGTTCTTTGACGGCGCCATCTCCGCGTGGGACTGGCAGGAGGAGACCGTCAACCTCAGCGTGGCGCTGCAACAGGGCACCACCGACCTGGTCAGCAGCGAGCGCAAGTGGGAGGCCACCTGCTGCGACGCGTCCTTTGGCGGCGGACAGGGCAACGGTCTCGACGGTGGCGACGGTGTGGGCGGCGCGCCGCAGTCCTGCACCACGTGGTGTGACCTCATCATGGACGGCTGCCCCGGCGACCCGCCGCGCTACGCCACGCGCCAGGCCTGCGAGGAGGATTGCGCCAACTTCCCCCTGGGCGGACTGCCCGGCTACGGCAGCGGCGACACCCTGCAATGCCGCATCGTGCACGCCAGCACCGCGCAGGAAGACTCCGGTGCCTGCGCACGGCTGCAATCCGACGAGGACGCGTTCTGCGTGGACGGCTGCGGCTACTACTGCGCGCTGATGCGTGAGCGCTGTCCGCAGATCCAATTCAGCGAGGAGACCTGCCCCGAGGCCTGCGCGGGTTTCCCTTCCGGCGGCGCGCGCGGCGACACCAGCGGCAACACGCTGCACTGTCGCATCCACTTCGCGGAGCTGGCCATTCCCAACCCTCAAGAGCACTGCACCAACGCGGGCCCCGTGTCCGCCGGCGCGTGCGTGGACTGAGTGATCATGGGCGCGCGGTGGGGCGGGATGGGACGGGTGGTGCTCGTCGTCGGGTTGCTGGCGCCGGTGGGCGTGCGCGCGCAGGCCGCGCAGCCGCTCTCGGTGGCGGTGTTTCCGTTGGAGGCGCGGGAGGGCGTGGAGGCCTCGCTGGCGGCGCTGCTCACCTTCGAGCTGGTGGACCAGGCGCGGCAGAGCACGGTGTTCCAGCGCGTGGTCAGCCCGCAGGAGATCACGCTGGCGGTGGGCAACGACGCGCAGAGGCAGCTGGCGGAGTGCGCGCGCAATGAGTGCATCATCGTCGACCAGGAGCTGGCCGGGGCCCTGGGCGTCACGCACATGCTGATTGGCACGGTGTACCAGCTGCAGGGGCAGCACGTGGTCTCCCTGCGTCTGCTCGACCTGCGCAAGGGCATGGAGGTGGCCACCGCGCTGGAGCGTCGAGCGCGGATTGGCGTGGAGGATCTCTCCGGCGTCACCCGGCCCATGGTGGTGCGGCTCATCACCGACGGGGGCGTGCTGCAGGAGGTGGGGCCGGAGGCGCGCCAGCGCGTCAGCCAGATGCTGCTGGGGAGCGAGCCGAGGCGCGTGCGTGGAACGCCGTGGCTGACCATGACCGGGCTGGTGACCTCCATCCTGGGCGGGGCGCTGCTCGTGGCCGCGGTGCCGCCCGGCGTCGTCGGTGGGTCGCTGCTGGCGCTGATGGTGCCCAGCATCCTGGTGAGCCTGCGCGTTCCCGGCGTGCGGCCGGTGCTCCCTTCGCAACACCGCGCCTACGGGCTGGCGCTGGGCGGGGGACCGGCGGCCAGTGCGCTGGCGGGCGTGGTGGGAACGGCGGCGGTGCTGAGCCTGGCGGCGGGCGTGTTCTTCGTGTGGGCGGGCCGGCTGATGGAATCCTGACGTGAGCCAGGCGGAACCACGAAGGACGGTGCACTGCCAGGACGCGCTGGCGTGGCTGCAGGAGCCCACCGCGCTCAAGGGCGCCTCGGTGGTGACCTCGCTGCCGGATGTCTCCGAGCTTGGACTCGACTTGTCGACGTGGAAGAAGTGGTTCACCGACACCGCGGCGCTCATCCTGGAACGCACGCCGCCCGACGCGGTGGCCATCTTCTACCAGACCGACGTCAAGAAGGAGGGTCAGTGGGTGGACAAGGGGTACCTGGTCCACGCCGCGGCGGAGCGCGTGGGGGCCCGGCTGCTGTGGCACAAGATCGTGTGTCGACGGCCGGCGGGGACGGTGACCTTCGGGCGACCGGCGTACTCACACATGCAGTGCTACTCGCGGGGGTTGACGTTGGACCTGTCCCGCTCGACGGCGGATGTGCTGCCGGACGCGGGCGAGATGAACTGGTCCCGCGCCATGGGAGTGAACGCGTGCCTGGTGGCATGCCGGTTCATCCGGGACCACACGCGGTCGCACGTCGTGGTGGACCCCTTCTGCGGGAAGGGAACCGTGCTTGCCGTGGCCAATGCGCTGGGATTGGACGCGGTGGGCGTGGAGCTCAGTCGGAAACGGGCGAAGGCGGCAAGGGGAATGCGCGTGGTGCTCGGTGACGACGGAAAGCCGCACACCGGGGCGCCGACCGCGCCGGCTGCGGACGACGACGGTTCTTCGTAGTGTCGACGTCACGGGCGTGCGCTCCGTCGCCACCCCGCGCCGCCTCAGACCCGGGCGCTCCGCTCCTCGACCCCACGCGAGAACGTGTCAATCGAGGCCAGCTGCTCGCCGTGCGCGTCGCGGATTCCCTGGATGCTGCTGAGGATCCGCTGGCTTCCTCCCGCCTGCGAGTCCTGCGCCTCGTGCAGGCGCCGCACCATGGTGGTGATGCGGTTGATGGCCTCCATGGTGTGGTGACCCGCCTTGGCCTGCTCCTGCGCGGAGGCCTCCACCTGCCCGGCAATGCTGCGCATGCGCCCGCTGGCCTGCGCAATCTGCTCGGAGCGCTGCGACTGCGTCCCCATCTCCTGCGCCACCTGCCCCACGCTGCGGCTGATGCGGTCCACCGCCTCGGAGACCGCGCGCACGCTCCGCCCCTGCCCGCGCGCCCCCGCCGCCATGGCCTGCACGCGGCTGGCGGACTGGTTGATGGACGCCACAATCTCGTCGAGCACGGCGCGCGCGTCCTGCCCCAGGCTCACGCCGGCCTCCACCGTCTCCTCGCCCAGCCGGATGGCCGCCGCGGCGTTGGCCGACTCATTCTGGATGCCGCGGATCAGGTCCACGATCTCCCGCGTGGAGCCCGCGGTGCGCTCCGCCAGCCCCTTGATCTCGCCCGCCACCACCGCGAACCCCTGCCCGTGCTCTCCCGCCTGTGTGGCAATGATGGCCGCATTCAACGCCAGCAGGTTGGTCTGCCGCGCCACGTTGTCAATCACATTGACAATGGCGTCGATGGCCTCCACGCGTTCATTGAGCCGCCCGATGACGCTGGCCACGGCGCGCGACTGCTCCCGGATCTGCTCCATGCCATCCAGCGTCTGGCGGACGGCGTTGGCGCCGCGCTGCGCGTTGTCGACGACCTGGGCGGAGAGGCGCTCGGTGGCGGCGGCGTTGGATTCGATGTCGCTGATGGAGCCCTCCACGGTACGCATGGCGTTGGAGGTCTGCGCGGCGGCGGCGGAGAGGTCGTCGATGTTGCGCGCCACCTCCTTGATGGAGTTGCCCATCTGCTCCATGAGCAGCACCACCTGGGAGACCGCGGAGGCCATCTGGCGGCTGTTGCTCGCCAGCACGTCGCTGGTGGAGCTCATCTGCAGGACGGAGGTCTGGCCGTCGCCGGCGGCGCGCGCCAGCGCTTCCACGTTGTGGGCAATGGAGCTGCTGGCGTCGGCCATCTGCGCCACCGCGGTGGTGGTGTTGTCCAGCGCCGTGCCCTGCACCTGCGAGCTCTGGCGCATGGTGGTGAACAGCCGCGTCTTGTGGTCGGCGTCCCGGCGCGCGCGGTCGCGGGCTTCCGCCAGCTCCTCGTTGGTGCGGCCCAGCTGCTCATTGAGCGCGCGCGTGCGGGAGAGCGCGGTCTCCAGCCGCTCCAGCGCTTCCCGACGGGCCGCCTCGTACATCCACGCCAGCGTGGTGACGAAGGCCACCATGGTGCTGGAGCTGAGCAGCGTGAACCACGCGTTGTCCGCGCCGGCGGTGCGGAAGGGATGACCGGAGCGTTGCATGCTGTAGAGCACCACCAGCTCGACGACGATGGCCCCGCCCATGAACAGTCCCGCCGCCGGCGTCACCAGGAACGTGGTCACCAGCGGCACGGTGGCCAGCCACCACAGCGAGGCGTCGTGCAGGCCCAGGCCGCTGAGGCTCAGGAACGACATCAGCACGAGCAGGATGGCGTTGATGAGCAGGCCGGGGATGGTGATGCTGCGCAGCGGTCGCAGCAGGAAGGGATTGACGGCGGTGAGCACGGTGCACACGGCCAGCGCGGCGGCCTGCGGCGACCAGCCCTGGCTGCTGCGGTAGGACTCCACCACGAACAGGATGCCCACCGGCACCAGCACCCCGCAGATGCCCACCAGCAGCCGGTAGCGACGAACCTCGTCGGAACCGCGGTCGAAGATCTCCTCCGGGATGAACGCGTCCAGCAGTCGCGTCAGCCGCGTGCCCAGTCGCGTCGACGAGGGGTGGAGGTCCTGGGAAGTGGGATGGCTGCTCATGGCTTCGCTTCTCCCCGCTGCAACGAGCTTCCTACTCAGCAGCAGAGCATCATCGCGGTCAAGCGCGCCACCCCAAGCGCGGTGACGGTACCGCCAACGTTGGACCCGGGGTTGGTGAACCGTCGGGGAGCGTCAGGGCGCGGGGACCTCGTCGGGCTTCTTCTCCTCGACGGGCGCCGCCTGCTTCTCCTCGGGCGCCGCCTGCTTCTCCTCGGGCGCGGCCTTCT
>JBFMGU010000372.1:0-8332 GCA_040752415.1 Myxococcota bacterium | reverse complement strand
CCGCCGCAACAAGGGTGACGACGAGAGCAACACCCAGGAAGGCGAAGGCCTGGAGGAGGAACAGGGCGCCCAGGATGACGGCACCTCCGTGGATCCGACGAAGAAACGCCGTCCCACCACCGAGGAGCTCGCCGACACCGGAGGTGAGGCCAATCCCAACGCCGCCAGGCCGGACGCGGGTGCCGCCGCCACGCCGCCAGCTCCTCCCACAGAGCCGCCGCCCCCCGCCCCGCCCGTTGCCGAGGTCAAACCCGACGCTGGCGCCGCCGCCACCCCGCCCGCGCCAACGCCGTCCCTCTCGGATCTCGCGCCCAAGTCCGGGCTTGCCGCGTCGGTGCTGCAGCAGGCCAAGCAGTCCATCACGGTGTCCAACCCCACCTACGCGGACCTGCTCAAGACCTGGGATGCTCGTCGACAACTCACCAGCGCTTCCCAGGCCCAGCAGGCGCTGCTGCAGACGGTGGTGACCTTCCGCGCCATGGGCGGCGGCGCTCCCGGGGGCGCGCAGGCGTTCGACCTGGCCCTCGCGCTCGTCGAGGAGGTGTACAAGCACCTGGACGCCGGCGACGCCGACCGCGCCCTCCCCCTCGCCGACGTGGCCGTCACCATGGCGCCCTCGCTCGCGGTGGCCCACGTGGCGCTGGCGCGGGCCCGCTGGGCCAAGAACCCCGGTGACTTTGTTCCCGTGGCGGACGCGCTGTGGCGCGGCGTGGAGGCGGACGTGTCCGACCTGCGCAGCGGCATGCGCTGGCTCTTTGGTCTGGCCATGGCGCTGGCGCTCACCGTCGTGGCGCTCCTGCTGGCTTTGGCCACGCTGGCCGGCGCCCGCAAGCTGCGGCTCTTCCTCCACGACGCGGGCCACCTCTTCCCGGGCCCCCTGCGCGGGATCAGCAGCACCATCGTGATGATCCTCGTCGCGGCGCTGCCGCTGATGGTGGGCGCCGGTCCGCTGCTCACCGGCATGTGGTGGCTGACGTTGTGCTGGCTGCACCTGGAGGTGTCCACCCGCATCGTCGCGGCGGTGGCGGCGGTGGCCACGGCGGGCATCCCCTATCTCGTCGACGTGGGCGCGGCGGCGCTCTCCTTCCCCGGCAGCCTGGCGGAGACGCTCTACCTGGCGCAGCACGACCTGGCCCGCGCCGACGAGGCCAGCGCACGCCTGGAGAAGGAGGCCAGCGTGGTGGGCCTGGGCGTGCGCGGCGTCCAGCTCAAGCGCGCCGGGAACCTGGAGGGCGCCCGCGCGGCCCTGGAGATGGCCCTCAAGCTCGACGGGAACGCGGTGTGGATCCGCAACAACCTGGGCTGCCTGGCCGCCGCCATGGGCGACTTCCAGCGCGCGCAGCTGGAGTTCGAGCGGGCCAGCTTCATTGACGGTCGCGACGTGCTGGCCCTGCACAACACCGCCACGCTGCTCAACCTGCTGGGGAAGACCGGCGCCAGCCAGGACGCGTGGGCCACCGCCGACAAGATCGACCACGGCCTGGCGCAGGCCTACCGGGACCGCGGAACCGGCCAGAAACCCAAGCCGCACAACGTGGCCTTCCTGGACGCCCCCGCGCCCATGAGCCTGCTGCTCCCGCTGGCCATGGAAGGCGGCCCCGGCGCGGACCGCGTGGCGGACAACCTCTGGGACCGGTTCTGCCCGCTGGTGTCTCGCCCGCTCTACCCCGCCGCGCTGGGCATCTTCCTGCTGGCCTGGGCCATCCTCTCCGCCGTGGGACGTCGCTTCATGCTCGCGGTCCCCTGCGCCAAGTGCGGGGACCCCGCGTGCCGCACGTGCGACGGAAAGGACACCGACCGTCGTCACTGCGGTCCCTGCTACAACGCGTTCCTGGTGCGCGGCGCCAAGGTGGAAGCGGCGCTCAAGGTGCGCAAGGACGTGCAGATCCGTCGCTACCGGACGCGCCAGCGCGTGGTCACAAGGGGGCTGGGCCTGCTGGGCGCGGGGCTGGGGCACCTGTTCGCCGGCGCGTCCGTCGTGGGGGCGGTGCTGCTGGTGTTCTTTGCCGTGGGACTGGGCATCACGCTCAGCCTGGCGCTGGCCATCCCGGACCCCACCGGCGTGGGGCACCCATTGACGTGGATGCGTGCCGCGCTGGGTGGCGTCCCCATGGCGCTGGCCTACCTGGTGAGCCTGGTGGCCACGCTGCGAATGGAGCAGTGAGCCATGGCCCTCAAGGGAACGCTCAAGGACTTCGGCATCTCGGACATCTTCCAGCTGATTGGCCAGCAGGGGAAGACCGGCGTCCTGATGCTGAAGAACGCGGAGAAGGAGGTCCGCATCCACTTCAAGGACGGCAACGTCATCAAGGCCGACAGCTCCACGCGTGACCGCCGGGAGCTGCTGGGCGCCATGCTGGTGCGCGCGGAGGTCATCTCCCAGGCGCAGCTGGATGCCGGGCTGGACGTGCAGCGCAGGACGTTGCGCCGGCTGGGGGACATCCTCATCGAGAACGGCGCGTGCTCGGTGGAGACGCTGCAGGAGTTCACCAAGCTCCAGACCACGGAGACCATCTACAAGCTCTTCCTGTGGTCCGCCGGCACCTACGAGTTCACGCAGACCGACGACCTCGACTTCGACACGCAGGCCTACGTCCCCATCCGCAGCGAGAGCGTGCTGATGGAAGGCTTCCGGATGGTCGACGAGTGGCCGATGATCCGGAAGAAGGTCAGCAGCTACGGCATGACCTTCCGCGTCCTCAAGCAGCTCCCGGAGGCCGCCAAGAAGAAGGACGCGCCCGCCGGGGAGCAGGACTTCCTCGCCGGCATTGACGACGCGTTCGGCGCCATGGAGTCCGGCTCCGACAAGAAGGACGACGACGACGACGGACCCATTGGCCCGCCGGAGCGGAAGATCTTCGCCCTGGTGCAGCCCGGCCGCGACGTGCAGAAGCTCATCGACCTCAGCCGGCTGGGCGAGTTCGAGACGTGCAAGGCCATCTCCAACCTCGTCTCCCAGGGCTACCTGGAGGCCATTGCCGCGGCGCAGACGCCGGGTGCGGGGCTGGCCGAGGGCGGCGCGCTGGAGCCGCCGAAGAAGATGGAGGTCTCGCTGGGCCGCTGGCTGCCGCGCGTGCTGGGGGCCATGACGGGTGCGGCGGCATTGGTGGTGGCGGCGTGGATCATGGACGTCACGCCGGCCAGCCTCCACCGCGAGGACCGCATCAAGTCCTACACCGAGGACGTGGCCCTGGCGCACCTGGCGCAGCTCAGCCGGGAGCGCATCGAGCGCGCGCTGGAGGTGTACCGCCTGCAGAACGGCACCTACCCGGAGACGCTGCAGCAGCTGGTGGACCGGACCCTCCTGACGGAGGCCGAGCTGCGCCAGCCTTTCGAGCGGCCGTTCTCGTACTCCCGTCGCGCCGATGGTTATGTCCTCGTGCGACCGTTCTATTGAGCCATGACCACCCCGCGCCCCACCAAGCGCCCCGACGGCACCACCCGCGAGGCCCTGACCATCCCCGACGACCGACTGCGCATGGCCCTGGCCGGCGCGGAGGACCAGAACCTGCGCGTGGTCTCCCGCGCCCTGGGCATGAGCGTGGTGCACCAGGGACAGGACATCGTGGTGCGTGGGGAGGGTCGGGAGGCGCAGCGTGGGCTGGCGGTGCTGCAGAAGCTGCTCTCCCTGGTGAAGGGCGGCTACACGCTCTATCCCACCGACGTGGAGCGGGCGCTGGGCATCCTGTCCCAGAACGCGGACACGGACCTGCGCTCCATCTTCATGGACACCATCTACGTGGGCGTGAAGGGCCGCCCCGTGGCGCCCAAGGGTCCGGGCCAGAAGGCCTACGTGGACAGCATCCGCTCCCGCGACATCACCTTTGGCGTGGGCCCCGCCGGCACCGGGAAGACGTACCTGGCCATGGCGGCGGCGGTGGCGTCGTTGGCGCGACGCAAGGTGAGCCGGATTGTGCTGACGCGTCCCGCCGTGGAGGCCGGTGAGCGCCTGGGCTTTTTGCCCGGTGACCTGGAGGCCAAGGTCAACCCCTACCTGCGCCCCCTCTACGACGCGCTCAACGACCTCATGGGCTTCGAGGAGTCCGCCGTGCTGGTGCAGAAGGGCGTCATCGAGGTGGCCCCGCTGGCGTTCATGCGCGGGCGCACGCTCAACGACTCCTTCGTGATCCTCGACGAGGCGCAGAACACCACGCCGGAGCAGATGAAGATGTTCCTGACGCGCCTGGGCTTTGGCAGCCAGGCCGTGGTCACCGGCGACATCACGCAGACGGACCTCCCCAGCCACAAGCAGAGCGGCCTGGGAGAGGCACTGCGGATCCTGCGCACCGTGCCGGAAGTGGGCATCTGCATGCTCACCGAGCAGGACATCGTGCGGCACCCGGTGGTGCAGGCCATTGTGCGCGCGTACGAGGCGGAGGAGGTTCGTCGGAAGACGCAGGAACCCACGGAGCCGGAAACGCCATGATGCATGGTTGGGACACGCTGGTGGTGGCGCACGACGGTGCGCAGACGCTGGTGCCCGCGGTTCGTCGCGTGGTGCGCAAGCTGGTGCCGGTGATGTTCGGCCGCGGCGCCGGGGTGGGGGTGCGGCTGGTGGATGACGCGGAGATGAAGGCGCTGCAGCGCGACTTCCGCGGCAAGACCGGTCTCACCGACGTGCTCAGCTTCCCCGGCGACGAGGGCTACGTGGGCGACATTGCCATCAGCCCCACGGTGGCGCGTCGTCAGGCGAAGGAGATGGGGCACCCGGTGGCCACGGAGCTGGCGGTGCTCACCGTGCACGGCCTCGTCCACCTGGCCGGCCTGGACCACGAGAATTCCCACGACGAGGCGCTGTTGCAGGCGGAAGTGGAGATGGGCCTGCTGAGCCTGATTGGCGTGAAGCCCGAGGCGGCGCTCGGTCGTCGTGGGATTTGAGGGGTGGACGGTGCCTGCGGCGGCCAATACGTTGTGGCGTGACGGGAGCGTGGACCATGACCAAGAGCATCGAGGCGTTCTTTGACGGGCAGGTGTTCAGACCCATCGGAACAGTGGCCCTGCCCCAGGGAACGCGGGTCAAGCTGGAAGTACAGCCGCTGGATGCTGCCCACGTCGGGGAGGACCTGGCTGACGTGGACGCCGCGTACCGCCTGATCGACACCAGGTATCCCCTGGCCAACGTCCGCCTCGCGTTCGCATCCCGGGACGAGCTGCACGACCGCTGATGCCGCTCATTGACACGAACATCCTCGTGTACGCCGTCTCGCCCGCGGAACCCGCGAAGATGGCGGGGCGAGGCAAACACTGAACGCAGCCTTCCAAAGCGGAACGGCCATCTTCTCGCTGCAAAACTGCACGGAGTTTCTCGTCGCGGCGTCGCTCAAACCCCGCTCGCCGCTGGCGCTGCAAGACGCGCTTGCCCAACTGCGCGCATGGGCAAATCACGCGACCATCTTGACGCCCGACCTCGACACCGTGGAGCTCGCCGTGAAAGGCGTGGAGCGCTACCGCCTCTCATTCTGGGACGCCATGGTGTGGGGCATCGCGGTCCAGCACCATGTCGCCGAGGTCCTGAGCGAGGACGGACCCGTCGGAGCCACCCTTGAGGGCGTCCGCTATCGCAATCCATTGGCGACGTGACGCCCACCTACCGGAACCGCTCGCGCACCGGCATCTCGAACAAGGACAACTGCGCCGCCGGCCCCTTCCCCACCGGCACGCCGTACAGCTCGTTCGTACGTGGTCCCACGCTCGCCTTCACGGAGCGCGAGACCGGTGCCAGCGCGTAGCGCTCCAGCAGCTCGTCGCGCGGCGGCGGATTCACCACAATCGGCGGACGGATGGTGTCGGCGGGTGGCGCCAGGTCCTTCAGCTCCCCGCGCTTGCCCACCGTCACCGGTCTGAGCGCGTGTTGCTGCGGCGCAATGACAATCTCCACGTCGCGCCCGTCGACGGAACGCTGGGCCTGCATCCACGCCAACCCCGGCGTGTTGTTCTGCTCGGACAGGTGGGCCAGGAAGAGCTGCCGCAGCCGCGGATTGTACGCGCGCATCACCAGCTCCGCGGCCTGCTCATTGGACAGGTGCCCCAGGTTGGAGCGCACGCGACGCTTCAGCCGGTCCGGATAGGTACCCTGCAGCAACATCGGCACGTCGTGGTTGAACTCCAGGTACAACCCATCCAGGTCACTGAGCGCACGCAGCACCTGCGGCGTGATGCAGCCCAGGTCCGTGACCACGCCCAGCCGCGCCTCGTCGTCCTGGAACACCAGGCCAATGCTGCCGGGCGCGTCGTGCGGCGTGGGAAACGCGGTGACGGTGAGCCGACCCATGCGCACCGGCTCCCCCGGCACCATGGACTGGTGCGCGAAGAGTGGCCGCCCACAGGCCGCCTGCTGCACCGCACAAGACGTCGTCGCCAACGTGGGAACGTTCAGCGACTCCGCCACCTCCGGCGCGCAGCGGATGTGGTCGTAGTGCCCGTGCGTGACGACGACACCGGTGATGATCCGCGGGTCCAGGTCCACGCTGCTGAGACGCTTCTTCAGCACGCGCGGGCCCAGTCCCGCTTCCACCATCACGCAGCTGTCACCGGATTTCACCAGCAGGCAATTGCCCTTGGACCCGCTGGAGAGCACCACGAACTGCATGGCGGCGCACTCTAAGGGTCGCGGATCTGCGCAGGAAGCGTTTTCTATTTCTTGAGAAACTACTTGAACACCTGCACCGCGTAGCGACGGTCCGCCGCCAGCTCCAACGCTGCAGCTCCCGCTGGCGCCTCGACGCCAAGCCGCCGCGCCACGCTGAGATTGAGCGCCAGGTCCAGGCCTTCCGGTGGCTGGAGCTGGAGCGTGCGCGCGGCCTCCGGGTCGGCGAGGAGGCGGTTGGCCAGCTTCCCGGCTTGGCGGCCCACGCGCGGGTAGTCCAGCGCCAGCGTCATGAGCGCGCCGCGCTGCACGTGGTTGGCGTTGATGCCGTAGACGGGGACCTTGTTCTGCCGACTGAACTCCCCCATGGCGTCCAGCCCCACCACGGTGAGCACGGTGCTGTCGGCGGTGGTCCACAGCGCGTCCACGTTGCCGGTCATGCCCTTGAGCGCGCCGGCAATGTCCTCCGGCTTGCTCACCTCCGCCGTCACCAGCGTCAGCCCCGCCGCGCTGGCCGCGGCTTCCGCCTCGCGCACCTTGGGGCCGCTGTGGCGGGGGTCGTAGACCAGGCCCACCTTCTTGGCGCCGGGCACCAGCGTCTTCAGCACCGCGAACTGTTCCTTGACCGCGGGCTCCAGCGCCACGCCGGTGACGTTGGGACCGCTCAGGTCATAGGAGGCCACGTTGGGCACCATGCAGTGCACCAGCGGCGTCTTGGGGAACTTCTGGCGCAGCAGGTTGGCGCTCTTGGGGCCCACCGCCAGCAGCACGTCCGGCTTGCGCTGCGCAATCTCCGCGACAATGCGCTCACCCAGCTTGGCGTCGCCGCGCAGGTTGTACTCGTCAATCTCCGCGCGCGCCTCGATGGAGAAGCCGGTGATGACGGAGCGGTAGACGGTGAGGTCATCATCCGCCACCACCGCCACGCGCGCCGCCCACGACGTGGAGGGCAGCAGCAGGAGGAGGATCAGGAGCGCCAGGGTAGGAACGCGCATCAGGGCCCCCGGGCGGAAGTTCAGGGTGCGGCCACGGGGTCCGCGCAGCAGCGGAAGCCCACGAACGGCTGCTTGGCACTTGGCGCCAGGTTGGTGCGGTTGGCGCAGCGGGTGGCCCAGTCAGGACGGTTGGCGGCGCCGCCCTTGTGCACACGGTCCTTCACCGACGGGCTGAAGGTGGACGCCGTCCACTCACTGGCGTTGCCGCTCATGTTGATGAGGCCAAACGGGCTGCGACACTTGGGGAACGCCTTCTGCTCCGCCAGCTCGCGGTCATTGCCTTCCGCGTCCTGGGTGTTGCAGCGGTCGGGGTCCCAGCCGTTGCCGTAGGGGTAGCGCAGGTTGTTGGTGCCCTTGCAGGCCTTCTCCCACTCCGACTCCTCGCACAGACGCTTGCCCTTGCCCTTGCACAGCTCCTGCGCCTGGAACCAGCTCACGTTGGTGGTGGGCTTGGCGGACTTGCTGTTGGGATACTCGTAGTAGTCGATGCAGAACGGCGCCACGTCGACAACCTCGAGGCGCTTCTCCTCGAAGTTGTGCATGGGGTCGTCGGCGGAGGAGCCCATCTTGAAGGTGCCGCCGGGGATGAGCGCCATGCCCTTGGGACAGGTGGCGCCTTCACCCGTGGGCGACTCACCGCCCTCGGACGCCGCGGCAGGAGCCTGCGCCACGGCCTTCTCTTCCTTCTTGCGCGCCTCCTCGGCGGCGGCCGCGGCCTTGGCAGCCTTCTCCTCTTCCTTCTTGCGCTTCG
>JBFMGU010000371.1:0-8349 GCA_040752415.1 Myxococcota bacterium | reverse complement strand
GCTGATGGCGCTGGGAAGGCCGGCCAGGGCAAAGGGCGCGGCCAGCTTGGTGAGGTACGCGCTGACGTAGGCGCCCAGCGCCATGAAGCCCGCGTGACCGAGGCTGAACTGCCCGGTGAAGCCGTTCACCAGGTTGAGGCTCACCGCCAGGATGATGTTGATCCCCACCAGCAATGCCACCGTGACGGCGTAGCTCTCGCCGGGCGCGGGCAGCATCGTGGAGAGCAGCCAGACCAGCGGGAGACCAACCAGGAACGCGCGCCAGGCCTTCAGCGTCTCGACCATGGATCAGCCCTGCCCGCCGTCGGTGGCCTGGATTCCGCCGTCGGGGACCTCGCCTTGCTGGCAGATGCCGTCGGCGCAGAAGTAGCCGGACGGACAATGCCGCTCCGTGCGACACGGGATGTCGTTCTCCCAGTCCATGCACGCGGCGGCGCCCAGCAGCGCCACCACCGCCAACACCCGACGCATCATGGCTTCCTCCCGGCCGGCGCCGGCGTCTTTGCCCGGGCCTTGCTGCCCTTGGCCGGCTCCTCCTTGGGCGCCGCGGCGACGAGGAACCCGGCCCCCACCAGCAGCCCCACCACCGCCGCCACCACCGCCACCGCGGCCACCGGTACCGCCACCACCCAGGAAGCCCACGCGCCCTGCTCCAACCCGCGTCCCAGCAGGATGAGCGTCTCCAGGTCAAAGTCATACTGCGCGTTGGTGCGCTTGTGCGGGACGCTCTTGACCTCGGCGTTGATCTGGGTGGCGCCGTAGTACATGCCAACTCCCGCCGTCAGCAGCGCGGCGGACAGCGGCGCCAGCAGCACGCCCAGCACCACACCCACCACGCCGGATCCAATCCCCACGCCCAGCAGCGCGAAGTTCCAGCCCGGAGAGGCGGGCTCCGCGGCAGGTGGAGCGGCCGGAGCAGCGGGCGGCGCCTCGGGCATGGCGGTCACGGCGGTGGAGGCGGGCGGCGCGGGAGGCGGCTCCTCCGGCGGCAGGATGGGCTCGGGCGCCGGCGCCACGGGGGGCGGAGGCAACGGCAGGAGCGGAGCGGGCGCGGGCTCCGGCAGCGGGGCGGGAGCGGGCGCGGGCGGCGCGGGTGGCGGCGGGAAGAGCAGGTTCACCGCGTCGGGGAGCTGGGCCAGCAGCTTGTCCGGGCTGGACTCCGGGGCGTTGCCGCTCCACTGCGCCACCTGGGAGCCGTCGGCGGCCTGCAGCAGCGCCAGGTTCAGGACCACGGTGTTGCCCAGCTTGCCAATGGAGCCGGTGAGCGCGCGCTCCGCGTTGGCCGCCTGGGCCATCTGCGCGCGACAGGTGGCGTTCTGACAGCGCTTCAGCCGTCCCCGGAGCGGCGCGGGCAACGCCTCCACGACGTCCTCCGGAGCCATCAGGCTCACCTCGCTGCCGCGCAGCTTGCGAATCTCTCCCAGCAGCGCGCCGGTGAGCATGGGGCCCAGCGCCTCGTCGACGCCCTTGCCCACCTCGAACGGCAGGACCGCCACCTTGCCCTTCCCCGCCGGTGGCGCGGCGGGTTCCGTCTGCGCGCCAACGAGCAACAACACGGTCATCAACGCGTGGGGGCTCACGAACATGATGCAACCTCACCGGGGGAAGCACGCGCCCTGGGATGCGTCTGCCCTGGGGAAGCAGAAGTAGCCCGCGGGGCACGCGGCACCCGCCGCATCCGCCTGGGAATCGCACGGATATCTGCATGTGGCCCCGGCGTCCACGGGCGCGGCGCACACCAGGTTCTCGCGACACGGCTCCGGACCACACCGCTGCCCCACCCCGCCACCGGGAATGCACGCAAAGGGGCTCCCGTCGCCGCGCAGGCGGTGGCAGGTCTCCGTGGGGCCGCATTCGCCGGCGTCGGGCGTGCATCCGGCTCGACACGCGGCCGCGTCACCATCCGCCACGCAGAACGCCCCTTCACCGCAACCCACCACCTGACACCCCAGGCCGGCGGCGTCGACCCGCGTGGTGGCGGCGTCGCGATCGCGCGCTGCGTCGGGGATGGCGGCGTCGGTGGTGCTGCTGCCGCTGGAGGAGCCGCCTGCGCCCGGCGTCCCCGACGGGGGACAGCCCACCAGGAGCCCCGTGGCCAACAGCACCAGCGCGCGCGTCACACCTTCTCCGGTGCAAACCGGCCGAACAGGCCGCTGGGACGGAAGATCAGGATGAGGATGAGCACGGAGAAGGCAATGGCGTCGCGGTAGGCGCTCCCGCCGTAGCCGGACACCAGCGACTCCGCGAACCCCAGCACCAACCCGCCCACCATGGCGCCGGGGATGTTGCCAATCCCGCCCAGCACCGCCGCCACGAACGCCTTGAGGCCGTAGCCCATGCCCAGCAGCGGGTTCACGCTCTTGTACGTCTGCGCCACCAGGATGCCCGCCGCCGCGGCCAGCGCACTCCCGAGCGCGAAGGTGAACATGATGATGCGGTCCACCGGGATGCCCATCAGCGCCGCCACGTCGTGGTTGAAGCTGACCGCGCGCATGGCCAGGCCCAGCTTGCTGCGGAAGACGATGAACTGCAGGGCCACCATCAGCATCAG
The DNA here is from genome assembly GCA_040752415.1 of Myxococcota bacterium. Classification (GTDB taxonomy): domain Bacteria; phylum Myxococcota; class JACRCW01; order JACRCW01; family JACRCW01; genus JBFMGU01. The sequence goes on along the minus strand of JBFMGU010000371.1, from coordinate 5,798 downwards.
GCTCACGCCAATCACCAGCAGCTGGCTGGACACGATGGTGACCGGCCCCACCTCGTAGCTGGTCTCCGGGAAGACGGGCGGGAAGAAGCGGGGCGCGGCGCCAAACACCAGCTGCCCCACGTTCTCGATGAACAGCGACATGCCGATGGCGGTGATGAGACAGGTCAGGCGCGGCTGCTGACGCAGCGGGCGGTAGGCGCCGCGCTCGATGAGCATGCCCAGGATGGCGCAGATGACCATGCTGCCCAGCGTGATGACGAACGCGCCGAGCAGGCTGGGCTCCCCGCCGCCGTTGACCTTGGCGAGGTAGTAGCCCGCGAACGCGCCGAGCATGAACACATCCCCATGCGCGAAGTTGATGAGCGCGAGGATGCCGTAGACCATGGTGTAGCCCAGCGCGATCACCGCGTAGACCGACCCCAGGCTGAGGCCATTCAGGAGATGTTGGACGAGCTCGGCCATGAGGTGGGGTTGGGCTCAGTTGTTGTTGGCGCCGTCGTCAATCCACTGGCGGATGGCGGCCATTTGTTTGTCACAGATTGGCGGGTTGCCGTACGGCATGGGACGGCCCAGGTCGCACTCGCTGCCCTGCCCGCCCTCGGGGCAGTTGCCGGATTGAAGCTGACCCGTGGTCTTCTCCAGCTTGTGCACCAGGAAGCTGTTGTCCGGGTCGCCCGGGATTACCAGCACCAGGGACGGACCGCCGTCGCGCTGGAAGACGCTCACGCGGTTGTAGAGCTGCTGGTGGCTCTTGCCCGTCGTGAGATCGAGGTCGGCCTCCGGCGTGTTGCCGCCGTGACAGCTGGCCAGCGAGCACGAGGGAGTGAAGACCTTGGCCTGGATGTCCGTCAGCGTCGGGGCGACGGTGTACTCGTCGTCGGCGCAGGTGATCTTGCCCTTGCCAGCGTCGGGCGTGGGCCCGCTGGGGCCAAAGGGCAGCGGGATGGGGCTGTCCGCGCACGCGGAAGCCAGGGCGAGCAGGCAGGCCGGAAGGAAGGCGACCGATTTCATGGCGCGGGGTGATGACATGTCCCGCGTCCAGACGGCAAGCGGCCGTCAGAAGGCCTGGCCCGGCGTGGCGGATGTCTTCTGTGGCTCCACCGGTGCGGGCGTGGCGGGTCGGGGCACCACCTTCTGCCGCTTGGGTCCCGTCTCGACGGGCGGCGGCATCTCCGTCGGCGGTCTTCCCGCGCGCAGCAGGTCAAACGCGCCACCCTCCCCCTCCACCTTCTGGCGCCCCAACACGCGGTACACCACGGCCCCCACCAACCCCACCGTCACCGACGTCACCAGCCCCATCACCGCGAGCCATCCGGGCGCGAGCACCGGGTAGAACACCAGCAGCACCACGTACGCGCCGCTCCACGCCAGCTGCTGCGCCGAGGCATTCCCACCCCGCGCCTCCACCGCCGCCAGCCCGCCCAGCACCAGCGCGCCCACGGCCGCCAGCGCCAGGCTCGCCACCGTCGGCGGAAGGAGCACCAGCGCGCCCATCACCTGGCCCGCCAGGAACGCGGCCAACACCGGCGGGAGCCACGGTCCGCGGATCCTGCTGCGCCACTGCATGAGCCCCGTGCTGATCCCGGTGGTCAGCGTGGGCCAGCACGCGCAGCCCGGCGCCATGGCCGTCACTCCCGTGAGCGGCGCCAACAAACCCAGCACGCGCGCGGGCGGACACACCAACGCCACCACCAGGCTTGCCACGCCCGCCACCACCGCCAGCGCCGAGCCCGGCAGCAACCAGAGCAACGCCATGGGAATGGCCGTGAGCGCGGTTTGCAGCGCCAGCGTGCGACCCTCACGTTGCACCAGCGAGAGTCGCGCGTCGGGGTCGGGGGCCAGCGTCACGGGGGCGGGGGCGTCCACCTCGTCGTCGCGGTCGATGGGCGGCGTGTCGGAGGGCGTGGTTGGCGCGCGTTCTTCCGTCGTGACTTCCGCGGACCCCGGGGCGCTCGACGAGGGAGGCGCGACCTCACCGGGTGCGGCGCCCAGGATCACCAGCAGCAACGCGCAGCCCAGGCCGCCCATGTGCTCACCTGCGTCCCGCGCCGGCGCCCTGCTCTGCTTCCTCCAGCGCGCGCAGGCAGTCCTGCACAATCGGGTCCTTGGGAGCCAGCCCGCGGGCGATGTGGATGTAGTCGCGCGCCTGCGCCAGCTGCCCCAGCGCCAGGTGACACACGCCCAGGTTGCAGACGAGCGCGGGGTTGGTGGGATCCGCGTCGTAGGCGGCCTTGGCGTGCGGCAGCGCGGCGTCCGGCTTTCCGGCGTGGAAGTTCAGGCTGGCCAGCTCCTTGTGCGCGGCCATGCACTCGCGGTCCACCGTCAGCGCCTGCGTCAGGTCCTGCACGGCGCCGTCAACATCCCCCGCCGCCCGACGGAGCACGCCCATGGCCCACCACCCATCCGCGCGGTCCGGCGCGCGCGCCAGGGCCTGCCGCAGGTCCGCCATGAGCTGCTCCCGACGATCCGGCGCCACCTCCGAGATCTTCTCCGCCGCGGTGATGGCATCCTGGATGGCGCGCGCGGTGGCCGCCTTCTCCCGCACCTCCTCCAACGCGTTGTTCACGCGCTCGCGGTGCGGATCCTTCTCGTCGGTGTGCGAGACGTAGGTCTCGAACGCCTCCACCGCGGCCTCGTAGTCGCCGCGCAGGCGCTCCACGAATCCCAGCGCGCGGTACGCCGGCGTCAGCTCCGGATCCAGCTTCACGGCCTCACGCAGGTGCGTGTGCATCTCCTCCAGGCGGGCCTGGTGCTCGTCGGTGGAGAGGCTCTGGCGCTCCTCGTTGTAGAGGTCCTGCAGGGCCAGGGCCACGTTCAGGCGGGCCAAGGCGTAGGTGTCATCCTCCTCGATGGCCTGCCGGTAGGACGCCAGCGCGCCCTGCACGTTGCCGTCGCGCGCCTGCACCACGCCCTTGGCCACCAGCGACGCGGCTTTCCGCGGGTCCTTCAGACCCAACAGACGCTTCAGGAACCGTGGCGCAACCATGGCGTGAGGTGATCCGGGAGGGAGAGCTCTGGCGGAGTGCCTTTGTCCCTTTACGCCAGCGCACGTTGCCCCACCAAGCACGTGCGTGTTAACTCCGCGCCGGCCTCCGGGAAACACGCCGGGAGCCCCAGGCAGAGACCCCGCCGCCGTTTTTCGTTGGCCACGGAGTCTGGATACGAGCTTTGGCCTGGTCGGAAGGCTGCGGTGGACCTGAAAGGTTCCCCGGGCCCGTCGCGAGAGGCGCGATCCCATTCCGGGAGCCGCGCCCGCGGTGAAAACCGACCTGGCCGTTCTTCCGGGGAGCGCCGCAGTCATGCCGCCCCCGGGACCTGCATGAAGACCCGCCACTGCCCGGGTCCTTGCGCGGGTCCACGCAACGGGAAGTTTCTGTGACCAAGAGAATGCTGATCAACGCCAACGCGGCGGAAGAAATCCGCGTGGCCATCGTTGAAAACGGAATCCTCTCCGACCTCGACATCGAGACCCAGGCCCGCGAGAAGTCGCGCGGGAACATCTACAAGGGGATCGTCGCCAACGTGGAGGCCAGCCTCAACGCGGCCTTCATCGAGTTCGGACACGCCAAGCAGGGTTTCCTGGCCTTTGATGACCTCAGGCCGGAGCTCTGGGATCCGTCTTGGAGCGGATCCGGCAAGCCCAAGATCACGGACGTGCTCCACCGTCGTCAGGAGATCATGGTCCAGGTGATCAAGGAGGAGATGGGTACCAAGGGCGCGGCCCTCACCACCTACCTGTCCCTGCCGGGTCGCTACGTGGTGCTGATGCACAGCGGCGGCGGTCGCGGTGGCGTCAGCCGCAAGATCGAGGACGAGAAGGAGCGCCAGAAGGCCAAGGAGGCGCTGGACAAGCTCAAGGCGCCCGAGGGGCTGGGGATCATCATCCGCACCGCCGGCATCGGGAAGACGCGCGCGGAGCTGCAGAAGGACCTCAACGCGCTCACGCGCCAGTGGGGCAAGATCATCGAGGCGGGGGACATTGCCCGCGCGCCCAGCCTGCTCTACCGCGAGCCCGACCTGGTGGTGCGCACCATCCGCGACTACATGACCCCGGACATCGACGAGGTCGTGGTCGACGACGCCGACGAGTACGAGGAGGCCCAGGAGTACTTCTCCGGCGGCACCGAGGAGACCGGCGACGGGGAGAAGCGCTCCGCCGAGGTCATCAAGCTGTACGAGGGCACCGTCCCGCTGTTCGAGAAGTTCGGCGTGGAGGACCAGATCGAGGCGCTGTTCAAGCGGGAGGTGCCCCTGCCCTCCGGCGGCTACCTCGTCATCGACCAGACCGAGGCGCTGGTCTCCATCGACGTCAACAGCGGCAAGTCCACCCGTGAGGGGGACCACGAGTCCACAGTCTACAAGACCAACCTGGAGGCGGCCTCGGAGGTCGCGCGCCAGCTGCGCCTGCGGGACATGGGCGGCATCGTCGTCGTGGACTTCATTGACATGGCGTCGCGCAAGCATGACCGCGACGTGGAGAAGCGGCTCAAGGAAGCGCTGCGCACGGACAAGGCGCGGGTGAAGGTGGGCCGCATCAGTGAGAACGGCCTGCTGGAGCTGACGCGTCAGCGTCTCCGTCAGGCACACCGCCTCGTCAGCCACGTGCCGTGCCCGCAGTGCAAGGGAACGGGCTACATCCGCGCCTTCAGCGGCCAGGCCGTGGCGGCGCTGCGGGAGCTGCAGACCCGCGCGGCCGCGGCGCAGGGCGCCCTGACCCGGATCAGCGCGCGCCTTCCGGTCGACGTCGCCAACCACCTCCAGAACAACAAGCGCCTGGAGCTCGACGGGCTGAGCCGCCAGTGGGACCTCAAGGTGGAGGTGCTGGCGGATCCCGCCGTCCCCTCGGGTGAGGCAAGGTTCGAGGAGGAGCGTCGTGGCAAGGCCGCGCTGCAGGCCCCGGAGCGTCCGCAGATCCGTGAGGAGGACTGGCGCGCCCGGCGACGTTTCCGCGGCGAGCGCGAGGAGGCCGCCCCGGCGCGCGTGGAGAGCATCGAAGACCGGCAGGAGCAGCGCTTCATGGAGGACCGCGTTCGCGCCCACCGCGACCGCGGAGAGCGTCCGGAGCGCGGAGAGCGTCCGGAGCGCGGAGAGCGTCCGGAGCGTGGTGAGCGTCGGGGACGGGGTGAGCGCGGTCCGCGGCCGGAGCAGGTGGCCGCGCAGCCCACGCCCAGCGGCGCCATGCCGGTGGCGGAGGACATCCGCACGCGTCCCGCGCCCGCGCCCCGCGCCCCCGAGGGCCCCCGCCACTATCCCGACGACGCGCTGATGGAAGCGCTGTTTGGCGACCCGCCCGCTCTCATCGCCGAGCCCACGCCCGAGCCGGTGCAGGCACGCGCGCCGGAGGGTGCTCCGCTCGTCGTGGCGGAGGAAGGCGCTCCGGCACCGACGGGTGAAACCGCCGCGGTCCCGGGCAATGGTGCCCCCGCTGCCGGCGCGCCCGGCGCGGCCCCCGCTGGTGAGGAGGGTGGTCGGAGGCGGCGTCGCCGGCGGCGTCGTCGCCGTCGTGGCGGTGCCCTGCAGATCGACCCCCTGACGGGTCAGCCCATTGCGCCCGCTCCCGGCGCCGCCCCCGTCGGGGCAGCCGAGGGTGAGGAAGAGGAGGAAGGCGAGGAGGGCGAAGAGGAGGAGTCCACTCCGCCCGCTCCCACGACGGGCGCGCTGATGCACGAGATGCTTCACGCGGTCAGCACCGGCGCCCCGCCCGCCCCGGCGCCCGCGGCGGAGCCTCCGCACGCGGACCTGGTGCACGCGGCCACGCACGCGCTGCTTTCCACGCCGCCGCCCACGGAGGCACCCGC
>JBFMGU010000370.1:0-8406 GCA_040752415.1 Myxococcota bacterium | reverse complement strand
ACCACACCCCCGCCCGCCCCCTGCGCCAACCCGTGCGCCTTCAACAGCGCCTCACCCTCCAACTGCCGCCCGCCGAACACCTCCAGCACGTCGCCACGCACACCCTCGGTGGGGGTCAGCGGGGGCAGGCTCTGGCGGGTGGCGGGGGCTGTCAGAACGGCGCTGGTCATGGCCACGACCTCGCAGGTTGTGGGTGGGGTACCCACAAAGGAAGCGTGAGCCTAGCCAAGCGTGCGCAGCTTGAACAGGCGCCACTGTTCGTTTTCTGCACACTCGCCACCGTATCCGCCGTCTGACCGATGGCTTTTGCACAGGCCTACACCCGTATCCGCCGTTTGGCCGATAGGAAATGAGACACCGTCCCCTGACGCGCGTGTCAGGGGAGGTGTGCGTTTCCGGGATGGGGTGATCAGCGGGACGCGTCGGCGGCGCCCACCCAGGGGGGGACCTCATCCCACCAGGGGCTGGCCAGGCGCGGGTTGAAGGTGCCGAAGCGCAGGCGCGGGAACCGGCGGTGCAGCTCCTCCACCATCTGGCGCATGCCCAGCACCCGGCCGCGCTCCTTGGGGAGGAAGCTGTTGTAGTACGCGGGGTCCACGCACAGGTTCCGCAGCTGGATCATGTCCAGCAGGCCTTCCTTGCACATCTCGCTGATGCGCTCGAGCTCGGCCTCGGTGTCGGTCCAGCCCGGCCACAAGAGCAGGTTGATGGACTTGTAGAGGCCCGCGTCCTTGGCCACGCGCAGCGTCTCGTAGAGGTGGGCCAGCTTGTAGTCGCCGGGGCGGTAGTAGGCCTCGAAGACGCGCTCGTCGAAGGAGTTGACGGAGACGCGGATGCTGCCAAGGCCGGCCTCCGCGGCCCGCGCCACCACCCGCGGCTTGCTGCCGTTGGTGTTGAGGTTGATGACGCCGTTGCGGGTGCGGGCGCGTGCGTTGGCCACGCCGTCGACGAGCGCGTCGCCGCTGAGGGTGGGCTCGCCCTCGCAGCCCTGGCCAAAGGACGCAATGGCCTCTTCCGCGGTCTCCAGGTGGTGCGCAATGACCCGGCCGATGTCGTCGCCGTCGGGGCTGAACTTCAGGCGCTTCTGCGGCGTGGGCGCGTCCCATTCCGCGTCCTTGGAGAGGCAACCCAGGCATGCCGCGTTGCACGCCGGGGCCATGGGCACCGCGGCCTCCCAGCGACCGTAGAAGATGTTCTGGGCGCAGCAGCACTTGTAGTCGAGCGCGCACTGCTTGAGCTGGTTGAGGACGGGGTTCTCCGGGTCCAGCTTCAACCGCTCCTCGACGCGGTCCCGCAGGTCCGCCTGGTAGTACAACCCGGGCGCCCAGCGACTCAGCTCGTCGCCCTGGAACATGGCCGCCACCACGCCGCCGCGCGCCCAGCCCACCGCGGTGTACGCCCACAACGGCAGGCCACTGCGACCCGGGTTTCCGCCTCCGTCGACAACCTTGAGCCGCGAGGCTCCCGCGTCATGCTGGAAGGGCAGGTACTCCGCGGCGGGGAGCATCTGGCGGACAAAACCGGGCGGCGGGTGGATGGCGGCGGCGCGCGGAATCACCTTCATCCCGGGGATGTGGTCCACCACCTCGTACGCGCCGGTTTCCGGGTCCAGGCCAATGGGATGGGTGTCCGGCAGCTGCATGACCTCCCAGCCAGGCGGGATGGGAGTGAGCTCGTCGGGGGAGGGCGGCCGCAGCTCCACGCCGTTGTGCGCCGCCATCTTCAGGTAGGGGTGCTCCAGCATCTGCCCGTCGGCGGTGGCAAAGAGCATGTTGGGCAGCCGACGCGCCGAGGGGTGCGCGCCACCGCCGCGGTGCGGTCGACGAGGACGGGAGCTGGGACGGGAACGGCTGGAGCTGCTGCGGGAGGGCACGACGGGGTCCTTCTGTCTCTCGGGGACCCCCTAGATAAACCCAGCGGCCGCTACTTGCACTTCATCTCGAAGGACCGGCTCTGCTCCACGCCCTCTCTGTCATCCGGGGCAATGGTGACGTCGTAGTCCGCGCAGCGCGGGTACTTCAGCACCACCTTGGGGAACGGCGGATCCACGCTGAGGTCCTTGTAGATCCACGGCGTGACGCCGAGCTGCTGGTTGCCCACGTCAAAGATCTTGGCTCCGCTGGGGATGGAGCGGATCTCGTAGTTCACGCGCGTGGCGTTAAGCGGCACGTCCAGATCCTGCTTCTTGTCCGCCTCCACGGAGATCTTCTTCTCGGTGTTGCGGTGGTTGGGCAGGCGCAGCTCCACGGTGTGGTTGCCCACCGGCAGCTCCAGGTCGGCGGGCGTGACCTTGCCGGTGTCCGCACCGTCCAGCCAGATGGCCGCGCCGCCCGGCTTGCTCTTGACGCTCCACAGCGCGGTGGGCACCGGCAGCGCGATGGCCGCCTCGGCCACCTGGTTGCGCGCCACGTTCACGCTCTGCGTCACCGGCACGTAGCCCTGCTTGGTGACCTTGATGATGCGGGGGCCCACCGGGACGCCCTGCAGGACCAGGTCACCCTGGGACGTGTTCCCCGCGAGCTTGCCGTCGAGGAACACCTCGGCGCCGGGCGGCGAGGTGCTGATGGTGATGGTGCCACTGCCGCGCAGGAACAGGCCCACCCCCGCGGCAATGCCGACGATGCCGAGCACCACCGCCAGGGCGATGAGGGCGATCTTGCCGAGGCCACCCTTCTCCGCTGGCTCCGCGGGTGGTGGAGGCATGGCCACGGGAATGGCGGCGGGGGCCATGGGCGCGGCGGGACGGATGGACTCCCGACCACCGGGGGCCGCACGGATGCCGGTGTTGCTGGCGGCCGGGGCCGTGGGGATGCGCGGCGCGGTGGGCGCGGCCTGGGGGGGCGGCGTGGGCATGGGGGGCGGCGCCGAAGCACCGTCCTCCGCCAGCGCGGCCATCACCGCCGAGCTGCTGGAGTCCAGCTCCGCCGGCGCCGCGGGGGCACCCACGTTGACGTTGGCAAAGGGGTCGTCGGCAGCCCTGGGCTTGGGCTGCTCCGGCATCTCGATGTCACGGTACGACTCCATGCGGAGCCGTTCCTTGTCGTAGTCCACCGTGAAGTTCTGCCGCAGGTACTCCGCCAGGTCATTGCGGCTGGGCGCGCGACCGTTCATCAGCATGAAGCGCTGCAGGTCCTCACCCAGGTCGCTGCCCCACTGGTAGCGGTCGTCGGGGTCCTTGGCGAGCGCCTTGTAGATGATGCGCTCCACCTCCGGCGGCACCTTGTTGTTGGCCAGCGTGGGCGGCTTGATCTCCACGTTGCGCACCATCTCCAACAGGGAGAAGTCGCTGTCCGCGACAAAGGCGCGCTCCCCGGTCACCATCTCGTAGAGGCACACGCCCAGCGCGAACACGTCGGCGCGCTGGTCAATGGGCATGCCGCGCACCTGCTCCGGCGCCATGTAGCCGAACTTGCCCTTGAGGATGCCCGCCTGGGTCTTGCTGGCCTTGCCCGCGGCCTTGGCAATACCGAAGTCAATGACCTTGACCTCACCCTCCCAGCTGATGAGCACGTTCTGCGGGCTGACGTCGCGGTGGACGATCTTGAGGTCCACGCCGAAGTTGTCCCGCTTGCGGTGCGCGTAATCCAGGCCTTCACACATCTTCTGGATGAGGAAGCACGCCAGTGGCACGGGCAGCGGCTCACCGCGCTGACGCTGGAAGGACCAGATGGTCTTGGCGTCCTTCCCGCTGATGTACTCCATGGCGATGAAGAACGTGTCGTCGATCTTGCCGAGCTCGTAGACCTGGCCGATGTTGGCGTGCTGCAGCTGCACGGTGATCTTGGCTTCATCCTTGAACATCTGGATGAATTCCTGGTCTTCACACACGTGCGGCAGGATCTTCTTGATGGCGATGATGCGCTGGAAGTCATCCGCCCCGAAGATCTTGGCGCGCCACACCTCCGCCATGCCGCCCGACGCCACGCGGTCCAGCAGCAGATAACGGCCGAAGATCTGGGGCTTGAGCTTGGGTGCTGCCTTGTTGCCGGTCCCGGCACCCGCTCCTGCGCGACTGGTTGTCATGTCCCGCCCGTTCCCTCGGAAAACGCCAAAAGCCACCATTGGCCAAGCAGACGGGTGACCCTAACGCAAAGGGCCGCCGGTTGGCGAATGGTTCCGTCCGCCGCAGCCCGCGTTCCAGGCCGGCTGTGGGTGGCGGTGTCAGACGGTTGCGCCTGGCGCCGGGAAAGGTCAGCTTGGACGGCCAAGGAGGCTTCTTGAGCATGGCACGGACCCTGAGGCGCGCTTGCGTCATCGTCCTGGACTCGGTGGGGATGGGGGAGATGCCGGACGCGCCGCGCTACGGCGACACCGGCGCGGACACGCTGGGCCACATTGCCCAGGCCATGGGCGGCCTGCACGTCCCCACCCTGGAGGGGCTGGGACTGGGGAACGTGACGCGCCCCACGCCGCTGGCGGGCGTGCAACGCGTGGCGCACCCGCGCGGCAGCTACGGCAAGATGAGCGAGCGCGCCGACGGCAAGGACACCACCACCGGGCACTGGGAGATGGCCGGCTACGTGGTGCCGCGGCCCTTCAGCTACTACCCCAAGGGCTTCCCCCCCGAGATCCTGGACCGCTGGTGCGCGGAGATTGGCGTGTCCGGTGTGCTGGGCAACAAGCCGGCCAGCGGCACGGAGATCATCACCGAGCTGGGCGAGGAGCACGAGCGCACGGGCAAGCCGATTGTCTACACCTCGGCGGACAGCGTGTTCCAGGTGGCCGCGCACGAGTCGGTGGTGCCGCTGGAGAAGCTCTATGACTGGTGTCGCAAGGCGCGGAAGATCCTGGACGAGCACAACGTGGCGCGGGTGATTGCGCGGCCGTTCGTGGGGCAGAAGGGCAAGTACACGCGCACCTACAACCGCCACGACTACAGCCTGGTCCCCAGCCAGCCCACCGTGCTGGACCACCTCAAGGCCGCGGGGCTGCCGGTGGTGGGCGTGGGCAAGATCCCGGACATCTACGCGGACCGCGGCATCACCGAGAAGGTGCACACCGAGGGCAACGCCGATGGCATCAACCGCACCGTGGAGCTGCTCAAGACCCGCGAGGACGGGCTCATCTTCACCAACCTCGTCGACTTCGACATGATGTACGGGCACCGTCGTGACCCGAAGGGCTATCACCAGGCGCTGCTGGATTTTGACAAGGGCCTCCCGCGCATCCTGGAAGCGCTGCGCGAGGGTGACCTGCTCATGATCACCGCCGACCACGGCAACGACCCCACCTTCCCCGGCAGCGACCACACCCGCGAGTACGCGCCGCTCATCTGCTTTGCTCCCTCACGCAAGGAGGGCAGCGACCTGGGCGTGCGCGGCAGTTTTGCCGACCTGGGCGAGACGCTGCGCGAGGGATTTGGCCTGCAGGAGAAGCTGCCGGTGGGCCAGAGCTTCCTGGCGCAGGTGCTGTGATGGCGCGCGCGGCGGCGTGGCTGGCGGGGCTGCTGGCGCTGGGCGTGGCGACGGGGGCGCGGGCGGATGGTCGCGCGTTCACCGACTCCCGGGACCGCTTCCGGCTGGACCTGCCGCCGGGCTGGGAGCTGGCGCCGCAGCCGGGGGACACCGAGGGCATGGTGTTCCGTCGCAAGAGCGGGGCGGTGCCGGCGATTGTGGCGGTGCGCGTGGCGGCGCTGGGCAAGGAGGACAACCACGTCTCCGTGATGGACGCGCGCGGCCGCTCCTTCGAGCGCGAGCTGGGCTACGAGCGGCTGGGTGAGCTGGAGGCGCGCGTGGGGGAGCTGCGTGCGCTGCGTCGGACGCACACGGTGACGCTGAACGGGGATGACCAGATCAAGCGCTTCAGCGTGGACCACGTGCTGCTCAGCTTTGGCCACGCGCACTACATCCACTTCGAGACGGCGGAAGGGCACTACCCGGAGTTCCAGCGCGACCTGGAGTCCATCCTGCGCAGCTACCGTCCCCTCGTCGGGCGGAAGCTGTATGAGCCGGTGGTGGGGCGCTGGCGCATGGTGGGCGGAGCCGCCGGCGCGGAACTGGTGCTCTCCCCGGACCAGCAGTTCACCATGGGGCAGCGCGCGGGCCTGTACCGCGTGGACGGCGTGCGGCTGGTGCTGCAGGACGCGCTGGGCAAGGAGACCTACAAGTACCTGGCCAGCGACGAGGTCCTGACGCTGCACAACGACAACCTCACCGAGCCCATGAGCTTCCGCCGGGTGGAGCAGAGCGCGGCCACCGCCGAGCCCGGCGACAGCGAGGAGGCCCAGGCCAAGGCACGGAGGGCGTTGAAGGTGACCCAGCAGCTCCTGGTGGGGCGCTGGGTGGTGGTGGAGGGCGGCGACGCGCACGAGATGGTGCTCAGCGAGGGCGGGGCGATGCGCTTTGGCCCGATGAGCGGGCGCTTCCGTCTCAAGGGCAACCTGCTCACGGTGGAGTCCAGCACCGGCGTGTCCATCACCTACGTGGTCACCTACGACGGCAAACGCATCCGCCTCACCGGCGGGGACCTGGACCGGCCGCTGGTGTTGGAGCGTCGACCGTGAGCGAGGGGGTGTCCGGCAACGGCGAGGAGGCGGCGCCCGCTCCCGAGGAGGAGAGGGGCGCGGAGCTTCCCCCCGCCGAGAACCTGCTGGCCGACGAGGTCGACCTGCAGGACGAGACGCTGGACGCCATCCCGCGACCGTTCTGGCGCAGCTTCACGGCCAGCTTTGCGGCGGCGTTTGCCGGGTTGGCGCGCACCATTGCCACGCAGCGCAACATGAAGATCCACGTGGTCAGCGCCTTCATGGTGCTGCTGGTGGGCATGGCGCTGGAGCTGGATCTGGCCACGCGCGCGGCGCTGATCTTCTGCGCGGCGGTGGTGTGGTTCGCGGAGATCCTCAACACGGCGCTGGAGGCGTTCGTGGACCTGCACATCCGGCAGTTCCACCGGCTGGCCATGCTGGCCAAGGACGCGGCGGCGGCGGGCGTGCTGGTGCTGGCCGGCGGCACGGTGCTCATCTTTGCGGAGGTGGTCCGCGCGCACTGGCAGCAGATCCTTTCCGCCGATAAGCAGATCCTGACGTTCGTGGCCCTGGGGGTGCCCGCCACGGCGTGCGTGGGTTTCATCCTGTGGGGAACCAGAAAGGGACCTCTGGCGTGGTTGTCGACGGGCGCGGCCCTGCTCCTGCTCTGCCCCCTGGCCCTGGTGGCGGTGGACCGCCTCTTCACCGCCAGCGCTTTCGGGATCGTGCTGCTCAGTCGCTACGCGCGCACGCGCTTCCCCGGCACCATGCCGCGCGGAAAGCCCATCCCCAAGGGCGCGCCCCGGCCGCCGCCGGCTCCCGGCTCGGTGCGTGGGGTGGCGCGCAAGCGTTGAAGCGCCTGGGCCCCGCGGTGGCGTTCCTGTCCGCGCTCCTCTCCACGGCCGAGGCGAACGCCCCCCTGGCCAACACCCTCACCGCACCCCCGCGCTGCGGCACCGGCGAGCGGTGGAGCCTGGAGTTCCAGCTGCTGCAGCTCACCGGCGCGTACGGCACCGTCGAGATCGAGGGGGGATGCACCTCGGGGCAGAAGGCCACGATCACCGGCAGCGTGGAGACCACCGAGCTGATCAGCTACCTGTGGCGCGTGCGGGACACGTTGCAGGCGGTGATGGACGTGGACGCCCGGCGCACGCTGTCCATGCGGGTGTGGGAGTATGAGAACGGTCGACGTCGCTACCGCGAGGAGACCTACCACCCCGACAACGTCCACATGCGGCTCATGGTGCCGGGCACGGATCCGGAGGTGACCACCACACCGGCGCCGCGGGGGGCGCTGGACCCCTTCACCGTGCTGATGCTGCTGCGCGGGCAACGCCTGGCCGACGGGGAGCTGCACACCTTCCCCATCTTCTCCAAGGGCATCATGTACGAGGGCAAGGTCAAGGTGGCGGGGCGTCGCACCCTGGAGTTCCTGGGCCAGCCCCACCGGACCGTCCTGCTCCTGGCCACCTTCACCCGGGGCGGCAAGCCCGCCAGCGTCCGCGCGGAGATCTGGCTCACCGACGACGACCGTCGCCTGCCCGTCCAGGTCCAGGCCATCACCTCCTACGGTCACCTCACCAGCGTATTGACGGCGGTAGCCAACGCCCCCTAGTGGCAATGGACAGGTGCAACGCGATTTCCAGGCCGTCTGACGCGCTGCGCACTGGCCCGGGGGAGTGGGTCGGGAAAGCTTGAGGGGCTCGCCGTTGGCCTGGTAACGGCCGCTTCAAGCGACCAAGGCGCTACCTTTGGGGGGTGCCAGGGTCAGGCAGAGGGGCGCATGAAGAAGACCAGTGCTCAGAAGAAACAGGTCCGCGTGAAGACTCCGGCCATGCTCAAGGTGGCCAAGGGCAGCGCGGCGCGCGGCGGCAAGGCCAGCCCGACGAAGTCGTCGGTGAGCAAGGCGCGCCCGTCCGCGGCCAAGAAGCCGGCCGCCAAGC
>JBFMGU010000037.1:0-55085 GCA_040752415.1 Myxococcota bacterium | reverse complement strand
AGCCGCGACCACTCCCCACCCGCCCCGGCCCCGTGGAGCGCGCGCTGCGCGACCTCTGGACGCCCGCCGTTCGTCGCCGGCTGATGCGGCCACGCTACTGGGCGGACTGGCTCTATCTCCGTCGTCACTATGACCTGCGGGAGCTGGACGCGCGCGAGCTTCGGCTGGACATGCCCGTGGGCCTGCTGCCCGACTGCGAGGGCTGCACCGAGGTCTGCTGCACGGGTCCCACGCGCGTGGTGCTGCTGCGCCTGCTCGACGTGGCGGCGCTGGTGGACGCCGGCCTGCAGGACCACGTCACGCAGGAGAAGCCCACGTTCTCCCCGTCGGAGATCGAGAAGAACCCCGCGCTGCATGACATGGTCCACGGCGAGGCGTGGCGCATGCTCCCCATCCTGCGGCAGGACGGAACGCGGAGCTGCACCCTGCTGACCGAGGACAACCGGTGCGGCGCGTTTCCGTCGTGGCCGTTGTCCTGCGCGCGGTTTCCCTACTCGCTCGACGTGTTGCGCGCGCGGGTGTTCTACGCGGGGAGCTGTCGGTCCCGGGTGCAGGACCGCTCCGCGGAGGCGCGTGCCCGGGAGAAGAGCCTGGTGGAAGCGGTGGTGGAGGCCTACAACCAGCGCATCCGTGACGCCGTGCTCTTGCGCGTGGCGCGCCCGGAGCTCGAGGAGCTGGGCCTGGGGAGGTTCATCCGGTGGTGACGTCACGACTCCCGGTGTGGGTGGAGGAAGCGGGCGGATTGCGCTTCGAGTGCACGCGCTGCACCCACTGCTGTCACGGTCCTGGCGACGTGCATTTCGCCCCCGGCGAGGTGGCCCGCATTGCCGCGTACCTCAAGCTCGACGAGGCGATCTTCCGCGCGCGCTACATCCCCAGCCCCAAGGCGGACCGCATGCACATCCGCAACGGCGATCCCTGCCCTTTCCTCGTCGGGAACGCGTGCAGCATCCAGGAGGTGAAGCCGGTGCAGTGTCGCGCGTGGCCATTCTTCCCGGAGATGCTGGAAACGCGGATGCACTGGCTGCTGGCGGGTCAGGGCTGTCCCGGCATTGACCGGGGACGCATGCATTCCCTCGACGAGATTGCCGAGTGGACGGAGCGCGTGGGGCCCATGCCAGACTGAACTGGTCACCGCTCCGGCGACTCGCAGCGGCCGTCGACGCATCGGCCATCCGGGCAGTCGCTGTTTCGCTCGCACTCGGGCTCCGGCGGTTCCTCCTCACATGGTGGACACTCCGGACCGCCGCAATCCACGCCCGTCTCGCTGCCGTTCTGCTCTCCGTCGGAGCACGTGGGCCCGGGTGGGGGTGGGGGCGTGGTCTCGCACAGGCCGTCGACGCAGGCGCCGCTGGCGCAATCGCCGTTGTCCCGACAGGACTGTCCGTCGGCGCACGCGCTGCAGTCGGGACCGCCGCAATCCACGTCGGTCTCCAAGCCGTTGCGTAATCCGTCGGAGCAGCTCGCGGTCACGCAATAGCCCTCGACGCAGGACCCCACCGCGCAGTCCGGGTCACCATTGCACGCCTGGCCCTCTCCACAGGGCCCGCAGTCTCGGCCACCACAATCCACGTCGGACTCCTGCCCGTTGCGGATGCCGTCATTGCACGAGATGGATTGGCACACGCCGCCGATGCAGCTCCCGCCGGCGCAGTCCGGATTGTCCGCGCACGCCTGTCCGTCGGCGCACGGACCGCAGTCTGGACCGCCGCAATCCACGTCGGACTCCCCGCCGTTGAGTGTTCCGTCGATGCAGCTGCTGGACGAGCACAGGCCCTCGACACAGTTGCCACCCATGCAATCGGGCCCGCTGTCGCACGCCTGTCCGTCCGCGCATGGTGGACATTCCACGCCGCCGCAGTCGATGTCCGTCTCACTGCCATTCGTCACGCCGTCATTGCACGTGGGAGCGGTGGTGCACACGTTGGCCATGCATGCGCCGCCCATGCAGTCGCGGTTCTCCAGACACGCATACCCGTCCGCGCAGGGAGCGCACTCCGGACCGCCACAATCCACGTCGGTCTCACCGCCGTTGCCTACGCCGTCATCGCAGGTGGGCGTGGGAGGAGGCAGCTGGCACACGCCTTCGAGGCAGTTGTTGGTGACGCAATCCGTGGCGACGTTGCAGAGCTGGCCGTCCGCGCACGGGGTGCACTCGGGCCCACCGCAGTCGACGTCGGTCTCGTTGCCGTTGCGCAGACCATCCGTGCACGACGGAGTCGGGGGCGGCTCCTGGCAGGTCCCGTCCTGACAAAGCTCGGTCACGCAGTCCAAAGGACTCACGCACGCGCTGCCCACGGCGCACCGCGGACAGTCGGGCCCACCGCAGTCCACGTTGGTCTCGCTGCCATTCGGCACGCCGTCATCGCAGGTGGGCGTGGGAGGAGGCAGCTGACACACACCCTCGAGGCAGTTGTTGGTGACACAATCCGTGGCGACGTTGCAGAGCTGGCCGTCCGCGCACGGGGTGCACTCCGGTCCACCGCAGTCCACGTCCGTCTCGTTGCCGTTGCGCAGGCCATCCGTGCACGACGGAGTCGGGGGCGGCTCCTGGCAGGTACCGTCCTGACAAAGCTCGGTCACGCAGTCCAAAGGACTCACGCACGCGCTGCCCACAGCGCACCGCGGACAGTCGGGCCCGCCACAGTCCACGTCGGTCTCACTGCCATTCTGGATGGCATCCGTGCAGCTCGCCGTCGGGAACTGGCAGGTGTTCTCCAGGCAGGACATGTTCGCGCAATCCTGGTCAACCCGGCACGCGGCGCCATCCGGGCACTGCGGACAGGATCCACCGCAATCCACGTCCGTCTCGTCGCCGTTCTGCACCAGGTCGGCGCAGGTGAGCTCGGATTCGCACAGGTTGTTGGCGCACGACCCGCTCGCGCAGTCACTGTCATCCTCACAGTTGCTCCCGCCGATGCAGGGCGCGCAGCCACCGCCACAATCCACGTCGGTTTCCGTGCCATCCCGCATGCCGTTGGCCACGCACGCCACCTGGCGTCGACACACAGTTCCCATCTCGCAGCGACCGTAGATGCAGTCCGAGGGCACCTCGCAGCGCCGACCCTCGTCGCAGGGCTCACACGTGCCGCCACCGCAGTCCACGTCGGTCTCGTTCCCGTTGAGCACGCCGTCGTCGCACGTCGTGGAGGTGCAGATGCCGTTGGAACACCACGCGCTCACGCAGTCATCGTCCGACTCGCACATCTGGCCATCCGCACAGTCACCACACACGGGCCCGCCACAATCCACGTCGGTCTCGAAGCCATTCTGGATTCCGTCCACGTCGCAGGTGGGCTCGCTCACGCACACGTTCGAGCGGCAGCGTCCGTCGGCACAATCGCGACCCGTCAGGCAGGCCTGACCCGCGCCACAACCCGGACACTCGGACCCGCCGCAGTCCACGTCGGTCTCACTGCCGTTCTGCACGCCATCGGTGCACGAGGAGACCACGGGCTGACAGATGCCCCCGACGCACGACCCGCCCGCGCAGTCGGTGTTCGTCTGGCACGCCAGGCCATCGGCGCAGGGGTCGCAGTCGGGGCCACCGCAGTCGACGTCGGTCTCCGCGCCGTTCCGCACGCCGTCCAGACAGGAGGGCGCGGGCGCCTGGCACACGTTCCCCACGCACGACCCGCCGGCGCAGTCCTCGTTGGCCTGACACGCCCGACCGTCGGCGCAGTCGGTGCAATCCGGACCGCCGCAATCCACGTCGGTCTCGTTGCCGTTGCGGATGCCGTCGGAGCAGGTTGCCGCAGGCGGCACGCACACGTTGGCCACGCAGCTCGCGCTCACGCAGTCCGTGTTGGCCTGGCACGAATCTCCGTCGTCACAGGGCCCGCAGGCCGGACCACCGCAGTCCGTGTCTGTTTCGCTGCCATTGCGCACGTCGTCATTGCAGGTGGGCTCGGCCTCACACACGTTGCCCGCGCACAGGCCGCTGCGACAGTCCTCGTTGGCGCGGCAAGCCTGCCCGTTGACGCAGTCGCCGCAATCCGGACCACCGCAGTCCACGTCCGTCTCGTTCCCGTTCTGGATGCCGTCCGTGCACGAGGGCTCGGGGACCTGGCACACGTTGCCCACGCACCAAGCGCTGTCGCAGTCGTCGTTGTCGGCACACGCCCGGCCGTCGTCACACGGGTTGCACAGCTCACCGCCGCAATCCACGTCCGTCTCGCCGCCGTTCCTGGTGCCGTCGGAACAACCCGCGGTACGACACACACCGCCCACGCACGAGTTGTTGCTGCAGTCACCGTTGGTCAGGCACGCCGCGCCGGCGGGACAGTCGCCACAATCCGGACCGCCACAATCCACGTCGGTCTCGCGCCCGTTCTCGACGCGGTCCGAGCAGGAGTAGCCCTGGCAGATGCCACCCACGCAACGGTCGCTGACGCAGTCAGAGTCCGTGTCGCAGCGTCGACCGTCGGCGCAATCCGGGCATGAGCCGCCGCAATCCACGTCGGACTCGCGGCCGTTGCGGACGTCATCGGTGCAGCTGGACGCCCGGCAGGTGCCACCGGTGCACACATCGCTGAGGCAGTCGTCGTCCACGTCGCACCGCTTGCCCGCGCGACAATCGCGACAATCCGGGCCGCCGCAATCCACGTCCGTCTCGTCACCGTTGCGGGTGTCGTCGTTGCACGACGATGCGCGGCACACGTCATCCCGGCAGTTGCGGCTCTCGCAGTCCTCGTCCTCCTCGCAGAACTCTCCGGTGTTGCACTCGTCGCAGTCCTCGCCACCACAGTCCACGTCGGTCTCGTCGCCGTTGCGGCGGTTGTCAAAGCAGGAGTGCCTGCGGCAGATGCCGCCGGTGCAGATGTCGCTCTCGCAGTCGGAGTCCACCTCGCACGACTCGCCGGCGTCGCACTCGTCGCAGTCGGGCCCGCCGCAATCCACGTCGGTCTCGCGGCCGTTCTCGCGGTTGTCCGCGCACGGATTCCGGCGGCAGATCCCGTCGTCGCAGAAGTCGCTGTCGCAGTCGCGGTCGCGCCGGCACCGGTCACCCAGCCCGCAGTCATCGCAGCGCGGTCCACCGCAGTCCACGTCGGTCTCACGGCCATTGCGGACGTTGTCGTTGCAGTCGGAGCTACGGCAGATGTCGTTGCGGCAGATGTCGCTCTCGCAGTCATTGTCCACCTCGCACGACTCGCCCACTTCGCACTCGTCGCAGACCGGCCCACCGCAGTCCTCGTCGGTTTCCGACCCGTTCTCCTCGTTGTCGTCGCAGGTCGGCGCCTGGCACACGTTGGAGGTGCACACGTCGCTGTCGCAGTCGGTGTCGATCTCGCAGCGCCTTCCGTCGGCGCAGTCGCCACAGTCCGGCCCGCCGCAATCCAGGTCCGTCTCGTCGCCATTCATGACGCCGTCGCGGCACGTGGGCGCACGGCACAACAGCTGCACGCAGACACCACTGGCACAGTCCGGATCCGCCACACATGCGTGACCGGTGGCGCAGTCATCACAGGCCGCGCCGCCGCAATCCACGTCGGTCTCGCTCCCGTTCCGGATGTTGTCGGCGCAGGTGGCGGGACGACACACGTTGCCGGAACACACCCGGCTGGCGCAGTCCGCTCCCACCAGACACTGCTGCCCATCGGCGCAGTCCGGGCACGTGGGTCCGCCACAATCCACGCCGGTCTCGCTGCCGTTCTTGACGGTGTCACTGCACGAGGGCGCCCGGCACGCGCCACCCGCGCACACCGCGCTGGCGCAGTCCGCTCCCACCAGGCACCGTTTCCCCACGACGCAGTCGCGACAATCCGGCCCGCCGCAGTCCACGTCGGTCTCACCCACGTCCTTGGTCCCGTTCACGCACGCCGACGCCACGCACACGCCCTCGGAGCACAGGTTGCTGGTGCAGTCGGTGTTGACGGTGCACTGCTGGCCGTTGGGACAGCGTGCGCACGTAGGGCCGCCGCAATCCACGCCGGTCTCTTCCGCGTTGCGGACGCGGTCGGAGCAGGTGGGCGCCCGGCACAGGCCCGCGGCGCAGACGTGGCTCAGGCAATCCCGGCCCAGGATGCAGTGCTCACCAGTGGAGCATCCGCCGCACAACGGCCCGCCGCAATCCACGTCGGTCTCATGCCCGTTGTTGATGTTGTCGTCGCAGCGCGGGGGTCCACACGTACCGCCTTGGCAGTTGCCGCTGAGACAATCCTCGCCATCACGACACAGCTCGCCCAGCACGCAGCCGCCGCAGGTCTTGCCGCCGCAATCCACGTCGGACTCGTCGGCATTGCGGACCGCGTCCGTGCACGTGGGACGGAAGCAGGTTCCCTCGAAGCACACGCCGCTGGCGCAGTCGGAAGGCAGCTCGCAGGTATCGCCGGGCAGGCAGGCTCCGCAGATGGGGCCACCGCAGTCCACGTCCGTCTCTTCCTCGTTCAGCTGCTCGTCCTGGCACGTGGTGGCGCGACATTTCCCGCCGTTGCACAGCCCGCTCACGCAGTCGGTGTTCACCTCGCACGTGCGTCCGTCGGCGCAGCGCTCGCAGTCCGGGCCACCACAGTCGACGTCGGTCTCCTGGCCGCTCTCGGTGGCATCCGTGCAGGCCGCGGGCGCGCACTTGTTGCCCACGCATTCGCCGTTCGCGCAGTCGGTGTCGGAGACGCACTGCTTGCCTTCGCTGCACGGCGGACAATCCGTGCCACCGCAGTCCACGTCGGTTTCCGCGCCGTTGCGTGCACCATCTCCACAGTCCGGGGTGTCGGCACCCGCGCCGGAGCATGATGACCATGACATTGCCCCCGTGAGGAGGAACGCCGACACGAGAGGGTGGGCAGGGATGCAGGAGCGCATGGGCACATCTCCGGTGCGTCACATTGACGACGTCACACCTTCCGGGCAGTCGTGGATGCGCGATGCGCATGCCACCATCTCGGAGCTATTCGTGACCCCACATGTCATCCAGCCTTGCCGTCGCCTGAGCCGCGTCGCGCGGAAGCGGTGCTGCCGTGACGTCACGGAGACGTTGCAGATCCGAACCCGTTCAGCGCGAGCACCCGGTTGCTCCCCAGCCCGGAGGAAACGCTGCGGGGCTTGATCTTCCGGGGCGGAACGCTGTTGGATTCCACGTCATCCCGGCGGACACAGCAACCGGGCAGGAGCAGCTTGATGGGGAAGAAGAAGCGCCACGGACACTTCTGCTGGGTTTGCGGCAGGATGAGGGCCAATGAGCGCTTCTCGGGCGGCGGGCATCGTCGTCACGTGTGCAAGGACTGCTCGAAGCTGGGCGCCGAGGAGCTCGCGTACCGGCAACACGTCCGCAACATCGAACAGCTGCTGCATGACGGCGTGTTCGTCCGCCGACGCGTCCGCCATGTGTTCGAGCGCTACCTCGTCCACCCCGACCCGCGCGTGCGCGCGTACGCCGAGGAGATCAAGCGTCGTCAGGACGAGGAACGCGCGCTGAGCGCGGCAGACCATGAGGCTGACGCAGCGTGGGAAGAGGAGGACATCCGGTTCATGGAGGAGCAGGTGGACGTTGACCCAACCACCCACCTCGAGGGCGACCAGCAAGACCCATGGTGGGAGGAGGACATTCCGTTCTGATTCGTCGGCGGGTCTACGGCAGCAGGTCTTTCACCGCGATGGCGGACTCAGGCGCGGCGAGCGGCGAGACGGTCCCGTCCTCACCCGCGATGTGTCGCGTGGTGTAGCCCGCGCCGTACTGTGCGCCCTTGAGTGGCCCCGGATCGCGGTGAACCTCGACGACACGGTCCACCAGGTTCACGATCCAGTATTCCGGGATGGCGCCCTTGGCGTAGATGCTCCACTTCCGGCTACGGTCCAACCGCAACGTCGTATCGGACACCTCGACCACCAACGCCGCAGTGGTTGGGTGCGCCTGCGCGTAGTCCCGGATGGAGCCTCTCACGACGGCAACGTCCGCCTCCGGCTCCGACCGCTTGCCCAGGGTCAGAGGCAACAGCGACCGCACGTCCCAGCCCGCGCCAAAGGCCTTGCGCAAGGCTTCCTCGACGAGGCGCACTGAGGTGCTGTGGGGAGGCCGCTGCGCCGCCAACATGACGATTTCTCCCTCCAACAGCTCCACCCGTTCCTCCGGGTCCAGAATCCCCAACTCCGCCAGACGGCGATATTCGTCGCACGTCCAGAGACGGGTTGGTGCATCGGAACGCGAAGCGCTTTCGGGGGGACCGTGAGGACGCGAAACCATGGTCGTTACTCGCCTCTGACCGGAAATTGGAACGTTGGCCCTTCGCGCTGTCAAGGCGCGTATCCCATGCCCGGCCTGCGCCGCGAGCTCACCGCGTCGTCGGCAGCACCGCGGTAGCCTCGATCTCCACCCGTGCACGGTCCTCCAGCAGGCTCTTCACCTCAACGAGCGCCATGGCCGGATAGTGCCGCCCCATGCGCGCCTTCCACGCCGCGCCAATCTCCTTGCGCTGCGCCGCGTACTCCCGCTTGTCCACGACGTAGACCGTCATGCGCGCAATGTGCTCCGGCCCGCCGCCCGCGGCGCGCACCACCGCCAGCACGTTGTCCAACGCCTGCGCCCACTGCTCGTGCAGCACGTCGGTGTGGAAGGTCTCCTGGCCATCCCAGCCAATCTGGCCACCCACGAACAGGATTCGACCTTCACCAACAACACCGTTGGCGTAGCCCCTGGGCGGCTTCCATCCCTCGGGCTGGACAAGAGAGAGCGTCGTCATGACGTCTGGCTACGGTTGGAAGGTGCGCGTGTCAACGCAGCAGCGACAGGCCCGCGTCGATCCACCACGGTGCGGTGACCAGGCTCAGCAGGGAGGTCCACAACACCACACGCAACGCCGTTCCCACGTCGCCACCATAGTGACGGGTCATCACCACGGGGAACATCGCCGCGGGCATGGCCGCCTGGAGCGCCACCACGCGGGTGAGCTCGTGGTGACCGCGCAGCAGGAAACGCGCACCCAACAGGAAGAGCGCCGGGAGGATGAGCAGCCGCACCACCACCGCCGCCACTGGCACGCGCACGCGCGCTCCGTCGCCACGCGCCTGCCCCACGTGGTCGTGCGCCACCGCGCCAATGAGCATCAGCGCCAACGGAATGGCACACGCGCCCAGCATGCCCAGCAGCGTCCACACGAAGTGCGGCACGTGCGGTCGCGCCTCCACGGCGTTGAGCACCAGTCCGACGACGATGGACACCAACGGTGCGCTGACCAGCGCTCGCCACCCCAGCTGTCGCGTTCCCCCGGTGAGCGTGATGAGGCCCACGGTCCACAGCGCCAGCTCCACGCCCACGTTGTGCACGAAGAGCACGCCCACCGTGGCGTCGCCAAAGAGCGACATGGCCAGCGGCAGCGGCACATAGCCGTAGTTGTACGTCCCCGACGTGAACGCGAAGGTCCGCCGCGTCACGTCGCTGCCACGCAGCGCCACGCGGCCCACCAGGTTGCCCACGAGATAACCCAGGCACACCGTGAGGAAGCCCACCGCCGGCGGAATGACCACGTTGCGCGGGTCCCGCAGCGCGGCATTGCCGACGATCTTGTCCAGCGCCAGGCACGGGAACAGCACGTTGATGAGGACGCGCGTGAGGCTCTGCTCGGCCTCCGCGGCCAGGATCCCCACCCGACGGGTGATCACGCCGACGGCAATGATGCCGTACACGGGGAGCATGAGCCCCAGGATGGTCCAGTAGTCCGGCATGGGCGCGCTCAGCGCGAGATGACCAGCTTGGTGCTGAGGAAGGACTTCTTGACGGAGGCGCCGGGCTGCAGCTCACGGAAGTAGCGCATGGGCACCTCGAAGGTGCGGGTGCCGTCGGGGGTTTCCACCTGCACCATGTAGCGCTGGTCCTGTCTCCCGTCGGTGAATCCCGCGGTGTCCTGGTACGCGTGCACCACACGTCCTTCGTAATGCTGCAGCAGGAAGATCTCGTCGCGGTCCATGATGAGGACGCCGAGACCGCCCAGCAACGCCACAATCAGCACGGCCTTGATGAACGCCATGGCCGTGATGGTGCGCGTCCCGCACGCGGCTGTCAAAAAGCCCGGATCAACCTCGCCACGTCACGCGCTCCGGCGGGTGGAACAGGTCGGCCGTTACAACGGCATCACCACGTCATCGCACCCTGTCCTCGACGGTGACGCGGCCTCCCCACGGAGCGCGTGATGCACCCACGGCTTGTGTGGCTGTGTGCCTTCTCGGCCGCGGCCTGTCAGCCCATGTCATCTCCCGTCGCCACCGTGCCGGTCCTGGCGGACCGCCTCTCGCACACCGGCGCACCCGCCACGCCCGTGGTGCACCGCGTGGTGCGAGAAACGTCGCCATCCCGTCCCACGGCACCCGGCCCCCTCGTCGACCGCGCTCCAACGTTGACCTCCCGCACGCTCGCCCACGCCGCTGCCATGGACCCACGCGCGCCGTTGCGTGTGACGCTGCGCCTCCCCGACAACGTCGGCGAGAAATGGTGGACCGCGCCCCTGCTCCTGCGCTCGACGCTGGCGGACGCGGTTGGCGTGACGCCGGCGCTGAAGGCCCTGCGCACGCAGGTGGAGGCGCTGGGCGCCACGGACGTGGTGGTGCATCAGCTGGTGCCGCAGGTTTCCGCCACGGTGCGCGCGGGTGACGTCGCCACGCTGGCGCGCTGGCCGCTGGTGGCGGAGGTGAGCACGGTGGGCAGCCTGCGCAGCGAGCAGTTCGACGGAGCGGAGGCGCGACGCAAGACGGGCACGGGGCGTCTGGTGGGCGCGGGTGTCGACGGAAAGTCGGGTGGGGCCAACGGCGGCCGCACGCGACTGGGCGTGGTGGAATACAACGGCACCGGGCAGAACTGGCTGGGCCGCGACTTCTACGGCTGGCGTGACGAGGTCGACGCGGATTCGCGCATCGTGTCCGTGCTGGACTGTCGCACCGGCGCGTGCCGTCCCACCAACGAGGACGCCAGCAACGACACCCACGGCACCAAGGTGGCCTGGCTGGCGCTCGGCAGCATCGAGGAGGGCCAGGACCCCGGCTATCCCGGCACGCGCACCGTCGACCAGGTGCAGCGCAGCGGCCAGGCCCCGGAGGCGGAGCTCTTCTACTACGCCATTGACACCTGCGACGACATCACCAGCGCGCTGGAGCACATGGTGTTCTTCGGCGTCGACGTGGCGAACTTCTCCTTTGGCGAGGACTCCGCGCGCTGCGACCCCACCTACGACTGCGGCGGCGTCAACACCGCACTCACGCGCGCGCTGGAGGCGGGGATCCTCGTCGTCAAGTCCGCCGGCAACTCCGGGTACAACGACCCCGCGTGCAAGCTGACCTGGCCCGCGTTCCGCACCGAGGTGCTCTCCGTCACCGCCATGGACAGCTGGGTGGACTGGCTCCCCTACCAGGAGCTGGGTCGCTGGCCGTTCTCGTCGCTGGGCGGGATGCAGGCGCGCGCGCTCAGCGGACATGCGCTGGAGCTGTCCGGCGTGGGACTGGCCGCGCCCGGCGTGTGGCGACACAACTTCCACCTCGCGCCCGGCACGTACAACGAGGATGGCCGCATCGAGGGGACGTCGTTCGCGGCGCCCGCGGTCAGCGGCGCGGCGCTGTTGCTCAAGCAGGCCATGGCGGAGCAGGGCTGGCCCGCCGACGACGCGCGCCTCGTCATGCTGAACCTGCTGCTTACCGCCGACGCCTGGAACGGCGAGCCGGGCGACACCACGCCGCTGCGCGCGGGCATCTCGCGCTCGTCGGGATTTGGCCGCGTGAACGTGCGCGCGCCCGCGGACTGGGACCTGCCCGCGCCGTGGGGCTGGGGCTGGCGCGCGTTCACCATCCACCAGGGAGAGACGCACATCTGGCCCGTGGGCGACGAAGGACCCGAGGACCGCGACGTGGCGCAATGGACCGCCGCGCTCCTCTGGTTCGAGCCGGACCTGCAGCAGGTCAGCGACGTCACCCTCTCCGTCCACAACGCCTGCCCGCCGCACGCGCCCGGCACCCTCGCCGGAGATTGGTCCTTTGATGTGCGCAAGCGTGTGCGTCTCGACGGCGCGGAGGTGGCGGGACGTTGCCTGGAGCTGCACGTCACGGCGTACCAGACACCGCCGGAGGGCGTGGACGTGGTGGTGGGTGACCTGTTCCACGGCGCGCCACCCGCGGAATGACGACGAGGAATCAGCCGGTGCAGACCACCGCGTTCTTGCCCTTGGTCTTGGCGCGGTACATGTCCGCGTCGGCCTTGGCCAGCAGGTCGCGCGCGGTGGTTCCGTCGCGGGGGAAGAGCGCCACCCCCATGCTGACGGTGACCTTCACGCGCAGGCCCTCGCGCAGCAGGAAATGGTGGTTCTCGATGATGCCGCGCACGCGCTCGGCCACCACGCGCGCATCCGCGTCCTCGGCGTCCAGGAGCACCACCGCGTACTCGTCGCCACCCCAGCGGGAGATGATGTCCCCCTCACGCACCGCGCGACGCAGCACCCCCGCCAGCTCCACCAGCAGCTTGCTGCCCATGAGGTGGCCGTGCGCGTCGTTGATGCGCTTGAAGTCATCCAGGTCCAGGAACAGGAGCGCGCACGGCTGGCCGGTTTCCTTGCCGCGCATCACCTCCTGCACCAGCG
The DNA here is from genome assembly GCA_040752415.1 of Myxococcota bacterium. GTDB lineage: Bacteria > Myxococcota > JACRCW01 > JACRCW01 > JACRCW01 > JBFMGU01. The sequence continues at coordinate 42,537 of JBFMGU010000037.1, read as the reverse complement.
CCTCCTCCAGCACCGCCGCGTTGAACAATCCGGTGAGGCTGTCGCGTCGCGCCGCCTCCGCCGCCGCGGTGTAGCGCTGCAGGTTCTCCAGCGCGGTCTGCGCGTGGCGCATCAGGAACTGCGCGGCCTCCAGCTCACCCGCCTCCAACGGAGCCTGCCCGCAGCGACGGGCAATGAGACCCCGCACCGCGTCCGCGCCGCTGCCCAGCCACACCACCAGCGCCGGGCCCAGCGCAATCAGCTCCTCCTCCAGCTGCCCCACGTCCTCCACCGGTGAGGACTCCGCCTGGCGTGAGGCCAGCGCCAGCGCCAGGGCCGCGTGGGCGTCGGAGAGCTCGCGGCAGGCCATCACCGCGCCCGGCCGCCCCAGGGCCCCGGCAAAGCCGCCGGTGAGCCGCAGCAGGTCCTCCAGCGCCATCTCGCAGACGCGCCGCTCATCCATGGTGCTGAGCAGGCGGTGGCTTGCGCGCACCAGCTCCAGGTCACGTCGGAGACGCTGGTTCTCGCCCAGCAGTCGACGACGCTCCAGGCTGCGCGCCACCGCCAGGCGCAGCGCGCCGGGGCTGATGGGCTTGACCAGGTAGTCGGAGGCGCCCGCGCGCATGGCGGTCACCGCGGTGTCCACGTCCTTGACGGAGGTGCACACCACCAGCTCCAGGTGCGGGTCGCGTTGCCGGGCGCGCTCGATGAGCCGCATGCCGCCCATGCCCGGCATCACCAGGTCCACCAGCACCACGTCCACCGGCTCCGTCTCCAGCACCGCCAGCGCGTCCTCGCCGGTGTCGGCGGTGCGCACCAGGTGGCCGTCGGCAGCCATGGCGTCGGCAAGCAGCCTTCGGCTGAAGGCCTCGTCGTCCACAATCAGGACCACGCCGGGGCGGATGGCGCTGAGCACAATGTGGGGAAGCGTCACGGCCACCGCACGCCCTGTCAAGAAACACGGCCGCCGGACGAGGGTTGCCTCAAGACGTCTCGCCTCCGGGACCGCTTGGCGCTAAACACGCGACATGTCCGTGACCCCTCGCTGGGACCCTCGCCTGCCGCAGGAGCTGACCGACCTGCACATCCACGTGGGCGGCGCCGTGGCGCCCCACATCCTCTTCAGCATTGCCCACCAACAGGGCTTCAAGCTCCCGGTGCGTGACTACTGGTCATTCGTGGACATGATCACCGTCCGCGCCGACCGGGTGCACAACCTGGATGACTACCTGAAGATCATGCACGAGTGGACGGAGAAGATTCAGTCCTCCCCCTCCGCCATCCACCGCAGCGTCTACGAGATCATTGGCAAGGAGTACCGCTCCTCCCGCGTGACGACGATGGAGCTGCGTTTCAACCCCATGAAGCGCAACCTGGGCGGAGAGCGGGACCTGGACCACATCATCCAGGCCGCCATCCACGGCATGGACGACGCGTGCCTGGAATACGGCACCCGCTGCGCCCTGGTGTTCTGCCTGGCGCGCGAGTTCTCCATCGAGCTCAACGAGATCATCGTCAACAAGGCCATCAAGTACCGGGACCGCGGCGTGGTGGGCATTGACCTGGCCGGGCCGGAGAGCATGAACGTGGAGCTGCGCGTGCGCGACGCGGGCCTGTACGAGGGCCTGTTTGCCAAGGCGCGCGCGGCCGGGCTGAAGACCACGGTGCACACCGGTGAGACGCCGCACACCTCGGGAGAGGGCGTGATCGCGGTGCTGCGCCATCTCAAGCCCAACCGCATCGGGCACGGCATCCGCGCCGCGTACAACCAGGAGGCGCTGGAGATGGTGCGCGACAGCGGCGTGGTGCTGGAGCTCTGCCCCACCTCCAACCTGCACACCAAGGCGGTGAAGGACCTCAGTGAGTTCGGGCACATCGTCAAGGTGTTCAAGCAGAACCGGGTGCCCTTCACCATCAACACCGACGGTCCCTACCTGCTGGACACCAACCTGGCGCAGGAGTCCACGCTGCTGATGGACGCCGGCATCCTGACCCCCGCCGAGGTGGCAGCTTGTTTTGAGCTGGCCCAGAAGAGCACGTTCATCCCATGACGCGCACGGCGGAGGAGATGCGTGAGGCGGTGCTGGACGCCCGACGGGACGCGGAGGTCTCGTCGGCGCCGCGGCGCGCCTACGGCTCCGCGCGCACGCTCACCGTCCGCGCCATGCGCGCCGCGCCGCGGGTGGTGCTCAGCCAGGCCCACCTGGAGCAGCTGTTTGGCGCGGGGCACCGACTCACCGTGGCCAGCCCGGGCCTGCTGGGGGAGCCGCTGCACCTGGAGCGGGTGACGCTCTCCGCGGGCCCCCGACGCGAAGTGAAGGTGCGGGTGTGCGCCTCACCCTCGCCCGTGACGCGCATCCACCTGCCGCAGAGCGCGCTGACCACGCTGGACATCCGCAACGCGCCGGCGCGCGGTCACGGGGAGGGCGCGGGCGTGGCGCTGAGCGGTCCCAAGGGCGCACTGGTGATCCCCGACGGAGTCTTCCGCGCCGGCGTGCGCCTCGTGCTGCCGGTGGGCGTGGCGCGCAAGCTGGGGGTGGCGGAGAACACGGTGGCGGAGGTGAGCCTGCCCGCCAGCGGGGAGACGCTGGACCCCGCGCTCTACGTGGAGGTGCGGCCCAACGTGGTGGAGAGCTGGCTGGTGCTGGACAGCCCGCACTGGGAGCGCATCATGGATCCCACCGCGCCGGTGGTGGTGCGCCTGGGCCCGCCGAGCGCGCCGCCAGGTTCATGAGCGGGCCGTCTACGCGCCGACGCAAAAGCACACGGACCCCGGGGAAGCGGGCTCGCAGCCGCATCATGTCGTTGTCATCCGAGGTGTACAGCTAGCTAGGCTTAGAGCCAGGCTAGATGGTCATGGGCCCCTCGAGCGGAGGGGGGTACGGCTGGGGTACGACACCCAGTCAGGTGAGTGGCGAAGGGGAACGAAGGCCACATCCGCGCACAACTCCAGATCGGTTCCGTGAGCAGCCCTCAAGGAGTTTCGCGCAGCCCATGCCGAGCCTCCCGTCTGGCGAGTGATCTCGGCCATGCAGGTCTACCAACGTGCGCACCAAGGACGAGAGCGAACGGTCTGGGCAGGGAGCAGGAGTGCCGGAAACCCATTGGGGCGCCCCAAGGATGGGGCGACCAAGGGACTCGCGCCGACCACCCCGCAATCCAACGCGGTGAGCGACTCGTGAGCGGCAAGACACGGCCCGTGGCCACCGCAACCTAAGTTGCGTTGACACTCAGGCGAAGGGGTGCCACGCACCCGGTTCTTGCGAAGATCTGCGCAGTTGCGTCGCTGCGTCTTTGGGCACTGCGCATACCGTGCGCCCAATCTGACTATCGATTAGGAGACGCGTCCTGGCGCGATCCAGGGTTTCCCTATCCCCAAAGAAGTCCTTGATGGCTGGCCCGTGCAAGCGGTAAGCATGCTGCTCGTGTGGCCGGAAGCAGAATCCTGGTCGCCGCTTCACACGGAGATCCACATGGGCAGGTCAGTCCCAGCGTCCTCGCGTCAACTCGCGTCCGCACTCGCAACTCTTTTCGCTCTCCAGCCGGTCCTCGTCATGCCGGTCCGCGCGGCGACGGAGACGGCTCAACCGCAAAACACGTTCAATTTCACGGACGTGACGGTTTCCACTGGTTCCAGCGCAACGGAATCAAACCAGAAGACGGCGATCAAGACTCGTAAGTCTCCCGTCTCAGCGTCAGGAAGCTACCAGACCTCCATTCCAATTGCCGTTCCACCCGGCCGCCTTGGAATGACGCCCTCTTTGGCCCTCTCCTACGACAGCGGCAACTTCAGGCGCCAAGCATTCACGGGCGCTGGCTGGTCTTTTGCCCCGCCTTCAATCAGCTACTCGACCTCAAAGGGACATCCGCCGTTGAAGCGGCTTACCAATGGCGCTCTCGTCTACGACTCCGACAAGGCGACATTCGTCGGGCCAGCAGGTGAGATGTTGCTGTGGCAAGGACCGTCCATTCAGGTCCCCACGTCAATCACCGGGTCGCAGATCTTCTATGCGCCGGTTCGGGAGATGACTCCTGTCCGATTCGAATTCGATCCAACGGGCAATTACTGGGTCGAGCACGCAACCAATGGAGTAAAGCGCTACTACGGGAAGATCGACACGACGTTCGGCGCCACTGTTGTCAACGAGCTTGGAACGTTTGCGTGGCACCTGGCTCGTGAGGTTGACGTCAACGGCAACACCGTTGAATACACATACTTCACCGAGGCAAGTGGCGAGAACCGGGCTGACAAAACCACCCTGCAAGACGCCCCAATGCTGCAAAAGGTCGAGTGGGGCGGCAACCGCAACGGTGGTACCGCGCATATCTTCTCGCTGGTCGTTTCTCGGACAAAGGTCACCAACGCGCCGACGGATTACCTGAACGGACACGTGCAGTATGCCAACCGCATTCTCGATGTGAAGGTTTGCGGTCCCCAAGGGCCGGCACCCACGTATGAGCCTACGTTCAGCTACGGGCTCAGCGGCGACACCGCCTGTGCAGGGAAGCTCGTCTACTGGAAGTATTCGCTTACCCAGGAGAAAAGCGCGGAAACCAGTAGGGAATGGTTGGTCAACGTCACCCAGACAGCATACGGGACGGGCGCCCAGTCGCGGTCTTGGACCTTCTCCTACCAAAACAATCTGAAGAGCGGCGCAGTTCAGCCAATCAAGTTCGACCCAACTTCGAAGGAGTTGCCCCCGTACGCGTATAGCCAGATGGAGCGCGGAGGGAGCGAACACCTCACGATGCAGGACTTGGTTACTCCCCCGAACACCCGCGCAGGCACGCGGTTCCTGGACATCAACGGCGACGGCCTTACCGACATGGTGTATCACCCCGCTGGGCTGGCGAGCCCCGCCTCCACCTTTCTGCAAGACTATGCGCTGCCAGGTGTCGGCGTCACGATGACCAAGTCGTGGCTCCAAAATGGTCTCGTGAGTGGAGGTGAAGCAAACAAGTGGACCACGAACGACTATTCAACGCAGGGATTCTTCGCTGAGTCTGCAACGCAAGTGTATGAGGTTCCGCCCGTCTACTCTGACCTGTCCGACATCGACGGCGATGGACTTGCGGACGCCATTTTCTACCACACGGACATTGGCACGGATTTCCTTCCGCCCCGTCGCGACGAGCCCTGCTATTCGAACAGCTTCTATGAACAGTGCGGCGCGTTTGGAGTCAGCGGTTTCATCTCCACCTGCCAAGCGGACCCATCCTGCAAAGCCAAGCTGGATCTGTATGCACACGTCGATTTCACGATGTGCGACTCCAGCTACTGCAACATGACGGAGCAGTCAGTGGTCAGCCTCTTCGCAGAGTGGGATCCCGCCGGCTGGCAGACCTACACGCCGCTCTCAAGTCAAGGCCTGCCTATCATCCAGGCGCACGACTGCATTCCCAAGATGGAGACGGACCTCGTCGCTGTTCCTCTCGCGTTGGTGTTGCAGAAGCTGGGAATCAATCCTTCGAATCCGCCCGAAGTTCCGACAATTCCCAAGGAGAGCTTGTCGGGAGCAGCACTCACCGAGCTCTGCATGGCGCTTCTTGCGGGATGCGCGGGGAAACACTTCAGCGAAGGCATCCCGTCGTTCCGCGTCAATGGCTCCTTCGATCCCTACTCGGAACTCTATTCAGGACCCGGCCAGGTTACCCAACCTCAGGTCCAGCCCACGTCCTACCGTGTCTCGGGTGACTACAACCGGGCCGCTGCGCAACCTGAGCACATTCCCACGGCGCTGCTCCCTGGATGGCCCGATGGCGTCGTGAAGCATGCGGTACGCGCTGTGGTGGCTCCGAAGGAGCGTCCGTGGGATGACCCCAGCGAGTACCAGATCCTCGCTCAGCGAGACTTCAATGCTCCCATTGTTGACGTCAACGCTGACGGGAAGGCGGACATCGTCCTCCTGAAGGTTCAGGACCGCGAGATTGGCACTGGCCTCGCGCCGAGGTTTCAGTTCATGCCACGCGCCTACCTGGGGCAGGGGAATGCGCAGTGGAAACTCGATGAGCATGAATACCTGGCTCAGTACGCGTCGCAGTGGTCGGCGAACCCAGAGGCTATTAGTGATTTTACGAAATCACTGCGCGACCTCTTGGTGAGGCCTGGCACGCGGTTCTCGTATGGCTGGGAGACTCCCGAGGGAGCGACGTACGAATATGGCCCGAGTTACAACGCGTTCTTCATGGACCTCAACGGCGACTCACTGCCAGACCTCATCGCAGCAAACCCGCCTGGTCTTCCACCCGGCAGTACTCCTTGGGGATGCGACGGCTACCGGAGGTACGGGAACGAGGGCCACTCAGTCTACCTGAATCGAGGCTATCGATTTGCTGCTCCCAACCTCGCAAGCGCAGCTGGTTGGGCCGCCGCGGGCACTCCATTGGCCTTCTTCCTCAAGAGAACAGTGGAATACAAGTGTGTGATTGACGATCCTGAAAAGATCGTCGACACAAACAACGCATTCATCCACGCTCCCATGCAATTGGGTGCCTTCACCGACTTGAACGCTGATGGTCGCCCCGATGTCGCTATCATCGTGGGCTGGATCGCCGATCCGAACCGACCGGTGAAGTCAGAGAGCTACGTCAACGTTGGCGACAAATTTGTGGCGCAGGCGAGTCTCTTGGACGACCTGCGCGCGCTGCCCGCGCAGGACTCGGCGGGGCCGCGCTTGGGGCTTGCAGCGGCCACCTCTCTCCATAGCAACCAACAATACTACAACTATGTTCTGCCCGATGAGGGTAGGTTTGCGGATATGGATGGAGACGGCCTGCAAGATTTCGTCGTCCCTGGTGCCTATTACGTCAAGAAGCCGACCGAGAGTTGCGACGCGGGGTACAAGCAAGAACCGAACACCAACGTCTGCTACAAGCAGGCCTTTTGGTATCGCAACCTCAATACGGTCCCAGACCTTTTGACCAAGGAGGTTCACAGCGGCGGCGCTGAAACCGAGGTCGCCTACGTTGCTGCGGGTTCCCGCGATGCGAAGCTTGCTGGGATTGTTGATAGCAAGCTGGCGCCGGCTGGCCTGATGGTGGTGTCAGAGGTGCGTAGAAGAGCCGGACCCGCTAGCGCCAGTTGCACGGGAAGTGAACAGCTCTGCTACGATCAGGAAGTCATCAGGTTCACCTACAAAGACTATGTCAAGGATGCGCAGGCCAACGAGAACGTTGGGTTCAAGACGGTCACTGCCAGCTTCTATAATGCGCAGAACGGCATCCAATCGACAGAGCCCCTGACGATCTCGCAGGAGTTCTATCAGACCGCCTATATGGGCACGTTGGTGCCCTATCCGCTGCGCGGCGTGGTCAAGGCGACAACCGTTACCTCCCCGGATGGATGGAAGTCCGTTCAGACCGATTCCTACTCCGTCGCTGCGTATGCAACCAGGCAAGACGTTGCCCGAATCCGATTGTCGTCGTCTCTGTCCGAGGACTCATTGGGAACGAAGTTGGCTCGGAAGCTGACCACGTACTCGGATCTCGATGACTATGGGTACGCCTCGGAGGTCCTGGAAGGGGATGCTCCGACAGGAACCATCGACACCTACGCCCGCAAACGCACGAAGCGCACATTCAAGAGCTTGCTCGGAAGCACGTGGGTTATGGGCCTCGTTCTGGAGGAAGCCGTTTTCGGGACCTCCTATGACATCTCCGGGAACCGCACGACGGATGCTCTCATGCGGCGAAGCGTGGCCAAATTCGACTCTGTTGGCAGGCCCTTGGAGATGCGTCGGGTGGGAATCGGCGCATCGGAATGTGTCGCACGAGGTCACGACGCCGACGACGCCAACCAGTACGCGCTCTACGATTCCTGGGGACATCCCACCGAGTTCCGAGCGCACAATGGGCGCGCCAGGTTTGTGCTCCGGTATGACTCGAATCAGCTCTATCGTTCCAACGGGAGCGTGACCGTCAGCAACTATCTGGACGGTGTCATCAAATCGACGATCACGTTGTCCAGCGATGCCCAGTACGACCCGCGCAACGGCAACGTCGTCGTCAGCATCGACACGAACGGGCAGCGCACCGAGAGCTCGCTGGACCCATTTGGCCGTGTGTTGCGTGAGTACGACGCGCTCGGGCGCCGCAAGTCAGAATCAACGTACGTCGATACCTATCCTGCACGTGTCACTGACCTTCTCGCGACCACGTCCTCGAACTCAGCGATAACAACCGCTGTTCAACGGGAGACATACCTCGACGGCGAGGGCCGTGTAGTCGAGGTCTACGAGCAGTCATACGGGCCAAACGACCCCGCAGGGCGGGCCCGGGTCAAGGCACTCAAACGGGACGCGTTTGGCAATGAGGCCTACACGTACCTGCCGGAGTTTGTGCCGTTGTCCGGCAGCGCTCCGCGAATTGAGAAGGCCTTTGATGTACTCGGCCGGGAGCGGTCGGTGAGGACGCCGGATGGCACCGCTGCCGGACGTCTGACGACGTACCGCTATGAGCCCCGCCTCACCATCATGGTGAACCCGAGGGGAAACGCATTGGCGGTTCCATCGGAAACCACGTTCTCTACGCACACGCAGGTGGATTGGCAGGGACAGACGACGCGCATCACCACGTACGGCACGGCGACCGAGGGAGATGCGACGACTACCATCTTGCGAGACTCCATGGGCCAACCCGTTCAGCTCGTGGATCCGGACGGAGCCATCAGGGAGGTTCAGTTCGACAACGCGGGACGAATGTACCGTTTCACGCTTGGCCACGACCGCTCCGTGCGGGGCAATCTGATGACTCAGTGCTGGGACGCTGATGACACCATGACCTATCAGCGCAATCCGGTCGGTGAAGAGGTCACGCTGTCCGTTGACGAACTGGGCCGTCCATATCGGCGCACAGTGAGCTCGCCGCTTGGAACCGAAATCCAAACGCTGAGCTATGACTCCTCTTCGGCCAGTTACGGCAAGGGTCGTCGCACGAGGGCAACGAACGGGGCTGGCACCTGGTCCTACAACTACGACCCGCGCGGGTTCATCAACTCGGTAACTCTGGTGGGCTCCAGCAACTGGACCACGCCGACGGTAACGCGATCCCAGTTCGACGCTTCACTCACCTATGACGTCCAGGGAAGGCTGACGGCTGCGCGGATCGAAACGCCGAGCGGAACCCCACCGCCACTCAGCTTGGGGGACTATCGGTACGAGTACAACGACCGCGGACAGTTGAAGCGTGTGTACAACAACGACAACCCGACCGCACCGGGTTTTGCCGACGGATTCACCTACGACGCGGCAAACCACATGACTTCCGCGGCGTTTGCATCTGGCGGACTGACAGCAACTTGGACGTATCACGCCCAAACCCAGGAGCTGGCGACCATCGACTACGTCGCCAATCGCGTGTCGCTCATCAAGCTTGACTACAAGAATCGCGACAAGAACGGGAACATTCTCGACGAATTGAGGGATGGTTACTTCCCAGGCGCGGGAGGAACCAGAAACCTCATTTCGAAGACGTACAAATACGATGGGCGTGATCGTCTTATCCAGTCGCCCGATGGGTCGACCATCGACAACTTCACGTACACCCTCGGCGGGGACATTCTTAACGGGAGTACGACCGGCTCGAGTCAATGGGAGTCTTACGAATACAACGATCCGACGCTGGCTCACGCGGTGACCAGGATCGAGCCGGCCAAGCCTGAAAACCCCCTGGGACAATTCACGCCACGGGACTTGTATTACGACGCCGCAGGACGTGTTGACCAGAGCGTGGTCGGGGTTTCCACCACCAATTACACGTGGGACGCCAGCAATTGCCTCAGGGAAATCAGCCGCACAACGAGTAGCACCAAGCACTGGTGCGATGTTGACGGGAGTCGAGTCCTTCGTCGGTCTGTGAACTCCATCGGGACACTCACGCGGATGATTCCGTTCTTGGAGCTCGGTGAGATCAAGCCCGACGATTCCGGCGGCGTATTCACCTGGCGCATGCCGGTGAACGGAACGGTGGCGATAGAGGAGTCCGTGTCGCTGACCGATGGGTCCATGGTCGGCGGCGTGAAGAGCGGGTTTGTGATGAGCGACATCCGCGGCAGCGTTGTCGCGGAAACCGACATGCAGGCTGTGCCCCAGAGCGTGGAGGCCGTTGACTACGACGGGTGGGGTGTCATTCGGAAGGTCGGCGCCGCGGTTCCTGACCACGCCTACGTGGGGGAGGAGCGGGACCCTGTCTTCGGGTACTACACTTACGGTGTGCGGGTTTACGACCCTGCGCTGAAGCGGTGGTTGTCGCCGGAGCCGGAGTGGCTGACCCAAGGACCCATTGGGCTCAATGCGTACCAGTACGCGAACCTGAACCCGATTGGGAACACGGACCGCAGTGGCCGCGCCGCTGAAACCGTCTGGGATGCTCTCAACGTCGTATACGACGTCGCAAAGATTGCATACGGGTCGTACACGAACAACCAGCAGCTTGTGGAAGAGGGCGAACAGGACCTTGTCCTGGACGCGGGCGCGATGGTCGTGCCGGGCGTTCCCGCTGGAACATCGAAAATCTTGCGATTTACGGCGAAGCACGGTGACGAGGTCAAGAGTGTAGTTAGCAAGTCCGATGAGATTGTGGATGCCACGAGGACGGCGGACAAGACGGCGGATGCGAGCAAGGCGTTCAAGGAGGCAACCGAACGGGGACGCAAGTCAGAGTCCCGCGTGCTTGCCGACAAGGGGATGGCCAAGAACAAGGAGAAGGTCTCAACCAGTGAGGGTAACGCCGTCCCCGACGGCATGGACTCAAAACAGATTGTCGAGGTAAAAGACACAAAGAAGGTCACAGCCACCAAACAGGTCCGTGTTGAAACACAGGCGGCCAAGGACTCCGGCCGGGAGAGTGTACTGGTCACCGGGACGAACACCGAGGTCTCGAATACCGCACAGCGGTTGTTCGACAAGATTGAGCGCCGCGACGACTTGGGGCCACGCCGATGATGGTGTGTGCATATCTACCGCAGGGTATGGCTCTTGAGACCGTCCGAGCCATGGCAAAGATGCAGGGCGGATTGGCGCCGTTGGAATACGCTTCAGCGGAACGCGGAAAGCGATGGTCTCTGGACGAGTGGGGCAGTTACCGCGAATACTGTTCCAGGAATCCCCAAGGCCACGCCCTTTTTGCCAGGCGGTGGAAGTACGACTTTGTTCCGTTCCGTGGAGGCTTGGACCTGCTGTTTGGCGACCCTCGCCGCGGCAAGCTCAAGCCTGATGACCCCATGTCGCTGCTTGGGGTCTTTTCGAAAACCGGACTCGTGTTCGGGTTCGCTTGTGAGACGGAGGAGTACCATCACCGCAACCGCTACGAACGGAGCCTGGTTGGGAGACACATCTCTTACTGGGTTGGACGAGATGCATCCAAATACCTACCTGGCGTCTATTGGTTGACGGTGGTCTCCAGGCCGCGACTGGCGGCTGCCGAGCTCGGCACCGAATCGCTCGGCGCCGTTGGCAAGGTTCTATCCCTTGGGGCCGATCACGTCGCGCTCCAGGCATTCGACAAGCCTGCAGACTGGCTTGCACACTCGGAGCGGTTGGACCGGTTCTGTCACGATGCTCCGGGAGTGTTTTCGTTGCAGCGCATCCGAGCGGGGCTGGATAGGTTGGATCCGGGTGAAGCGCTTGATGAAGCCGTGAAGGGGTGGAGGTAGCTGGAATAGCTGGACGGGTTGGGAGAACCGTGCGCCGACGGCGCGGGCCATGGCGCAGATGCGGTCACGCGTGACACCGGGCTCGTCGTCCACCACGGCTCCTTCCTCGTGGGCGCGCTGCAACCTTGCGCCCCCGGAGCGCCGTCACTTGGTCTCCACGTCTCGCCACAATACCGCCCCGTCTTCCCCCACGCCCCAAACACCGCCGGCCGCAGGAGACGACAAGTCCCACATTCGAGTGCGAGCGGGTAGGCTGAGCCTTCGCCAACTCGCGCCGTCATGGTGAAAAGCCGTTCCCGTCGGCGTCACTGCCCAGACACCATTCGACGCGGCGCCAGTGAGTAGCTGCGCCCGCTCGTCTGCCAACTCGGGAATGTCTATCGGCTGCCATTCGATACCATTCCACCGCTCCAGCGACTGTCCGGCGAGCCACACGTCGTCGGGGCTGCGGGCCCAAATTGCTGTGGCAATACCATGCCGCTCCGGCAATTCCTGCCACTCGCCGCCCTGCCGCCGATAGACAACACCGTCGACCGTGCATGCCCACACGTCGTCACCAGACGTTCCGGACACACCCACAAAGCCAGAAACACCGTCCATTTCCCGGTGCCAGCGTTGGCCATCCCAGAACCGGATGACGCCGTACCCCGGCCAACTGCCCCTGCCATCGCCAACCGCCCAGACGTGGTTGGCATCTGCGGCCCACACCCCAAAGAGGTTGACGCCAGTACCCGTTTCCGTCGTCAGCCAACCGTGACCATTCCAGTGGAGCGCAGTTCCTCGCTCACCCACGAGCCAGCCATCGTCACGCCCCACCATCCAAGCGTCGTAATACGCAGTTCCGCCGTTTCGGCCTTCAGCGTGAACGGAAACAGCGGTCCCGTCCCAGTGCAGAATCACACCATTGCGACCGGCCATCCACACGTCGTCGGGCGCACTGCCTGAAACCGCGTAGAGGTGCTCCATCCGGGATGGACCCGCGAGAATCTCATGGTTCCCATCCGCCACCCTCGCGAGAGTGCCAGCGCGCCCCGCAATGTACGTCGGTCCCCGGTCATCGACCCAGAGCGTCACCAGGTCGCGCAGGAGGGGCTCTGCGTTCCGTTCCGTGATCCTCACCCAGGATTCGCCCGCCAGCCGGAAGACCGCGCCGCTCTCGGTGCCCCGGATTTCTCCCGCTGTGTTCCCGCTCAGTCGTTCCAGCAGCGGCGCCTCGCCGTTCGCGAACGTCCGCCAGCGATTGTCCTTCCAGTGGTGGGTCCATCCGTCCACGAGAACGTAGACGTCGTCCTGCGGAGCAACCCACATGTCCTTGGCCCCCACGACGTTCTTGACGGAAGACCATTCCGTTCCGTTGAACCTGACCACCGCGGTCTCGCTCAGCGCCCAGACGTCCGCCTCGGATCGCCCGCCCATGGCGAGGATGTTGTGAGACGTCTGGAAACGTCTCCACTCGCTGCCATCCCACGACGCCAGAACACCATTGCCCCCAACCCACACGTTGCCTCGATATGGGCTCCATACGGCGCGAAGATCCGCTGTCGCCGGCGCTGGCGTCTGAGTCACGGCGTTGCCGTCATAGTGGAGCACCGTGCCGCGGTCTCCGACAGCCCACACGTCGTCTGCGCTGAAGGCAAAGACCGCATGGAGGTCGACGCCCGACAGGTCCGTCAGCGAATTGAGCTCGGTGCCCCGCCACTCCATGAAGGCCCCAGCCCTTCCGACGAGAAATCCGTGGCCATCCCCTGCGGAACTGGCACCGAGGTACTCGTTCCCATGCGGTAGCGGGTGGCGCCAGCACCAACCATCGCTGTTGCATGACCTTCCACCAGGGTCCGTCGTTGGTGAAGGCGCCGGAGGAGGGGCACAGGCGTCCGGGGCCGGGGCACAACCCAACACGAGCGCCACCGCGATGTACTGTTTCCGCAAAACTGAACTGGGGCGAAGCAACGTCCTAAACATCGGTCGCCGGTCTAGCGCGAGGCCACCGCGCTGGTCGAGTCCGGCTGGATATCATGTGGCTGATCCTGGGGCTCCGATGGTGCCCCACCACCACCCACCACCCGCAGCGCACAAAGCCCTTGGCGGAGCAGGAGCCTGTGTCTCATGGCCCGGCACCCGCCCGCACACCGCCGCGCGCCGACCCCCGGGCCGCCGGCGGGCGACCGCAGGCGCCCGCGAGCCCCCTGCAGGCCCCCGGCGCACCCACATCCGACCACTGAATCCAGTCCGGCAGAGTCCCGGCGGGCGCTTGCGGGGCACCGGGTCGTCGCCTGTATGCGCCCGCCACCTACACGACAGGGCCCCGGCGCCGGCCCGCGCCTCGCCGCGAGCGCGCTCACAGGGTGCCGGGAGCTGCTCGGAGCGCTGCACTGGCGGCATCCGTCACTTGTCCCAACGCTCGCGGTTGCCACCACACCTCGCGGTGACTACACCGCCGGCCACCGCTGACGCTCAAGCCAGCGGCCACAGCGGGGAGCCTCATGGAGCTTTCGAAGATCAGCTACCTGGACCTCTACTACCTGGCGCATTTCGTGGGCGAAGCGCTCAAGACCCAGGGTGCGGCCATCCACGACACGATGACGGCCACCGAGGGGGCCGACTGGAAGACCAAGTACGACACCGCCACTGCGGCCTACCGCGGCGCCTTCTCGCGGCTCATCAAGGAGGAGTCCGAGGCGTCGCTTGCTGTGGCTGAGCAGAACGCCATCCGTGGGAAGTTCACGCATTCACGCCGTCACCTCGAGAATGTGGCCAAGCGCGAGAAACGCCCTGAAGTTCGCAAGGTGCTATTGCGGGCCGCGGGATACGGCGCCGGCACGCCGCGCACGCCCAAGGAGTACCGGGACTTCGTGGTGACGTACCGCGATGGTCTCAGCGCCAACCGTCAGCGTTTCCTGGATCTGGGAGCCAAGCCCGCCGCTCTGGACCTCGCCGCAGGCATGGCGGAGGCGCTGGATGCGGCCGGCACCAAGGCTATGCATGAGCTGAACGACGTCGGCGTGGCGCGCGCGGATCTGAAGCAGCGCTATGCGGACGCGGTGGAGGCCATTCGCCTTGTGGACGTCACGGCGCAGGGCGAGTTGGAGGGCGCGCACGTCTTGGAAGACAAGGAGGCGATTGACCGGTGCAGCGAGCTCCTGGGGTTGTTTGACCAGGCGGTGGCGCAGGCACGCGTGGAGGCGCGCAAGCGCGAGCAGGAGGGTCCGCTCCCCGAGGACGTGCTGCTCCCGCCCGTCAACGACGCCAACGCCGAGCCCGTGGACGGCGGCACGACCATGCCGGTGGACGGCGAGCTCGTTCCCGGCTGAACGCGCGCAGGCCCCAGAGGGGGCTGAGGGCGGCCGGGTCCCCGAGATGTCACCCGCGCCGCTCCGGCGCTGCCTCAGGGCGGGCACCTGTCGGTGGCGACGGTGTGCCGCAGTACCTGCACGGTCGTGGCGTAGGCGATCCTGACCTCCTCCCACCGCCAACGGTCATCACCTGATTCGCGTGCCCTCTGCGACGCCGTCCATGGCCGTCCACCCAACCACCTCATTACGCCATCAATTGCGCGTGTGACGTCGCTTGGACTAACCACCTACGCGTTCTGTAGGTGTAAGCCGCCATGCCGCCCAAACGTCCAGCCCAGCCCTTACCTCCGCTCGCGCGAGCCATGCTCGCCACGGTCTTGGAACGAACAATGGCGACGGGCGGCAGGGTGCCACACCACGAATTCCTCAACGAGCTGGACAAACCCGCCTACGACGCGCTGAACAGCTCGATCCCGACCTACGTTGAGGCCAACAACGGCCTAAGGCTCACGCTTGGCGGCGTGCTCGTGCTCGCGGACGGTGGGCATGACACTGCGAGGATGGTGGTGGCGGACTGCGGGCGCCTACTTGGCGGAAGGTCGGGCCCATTAGGAACCTGTCGCATCGACGACCTCAACAAGCTCTGGGCGGTCACCGAGATTGCCCGTAGGGCTTCGTTGCCCGAGCTGCGGACGTCGGTGGCGCTCACCGTGCTGAACGATCTTCACCGGTTCTTTCCTGGGGTAGATGGGGCCGCCGGTCCCGGGTTCGTGACGAGTGTGCAGCTTGCTGTCGATGTGCTCCACGTCAGCAGTCTCGACGAGGCGCTTGAGTCCTTCCACGGCTGGGATCCGCCTCAGCGACCAGAGCAATCCCCACAACCGTCAATCAGCTCAGGACGGATTTCTCCAGACCAATTGGCGCTCCTGACCGCGCTGGCCCGCGCCCAGCTGCAAGTCCCCAAGGGTAAACACAAGGAGTTCATGACCACGTCGTCATTCAGCGGGACGGCAGTGGTCCTCGCGGATGGGGCCACGAATGTGGCGATCGACAGGACCGATCTGCATGTGTTGGAGGAGCATGGCCTCGTCAGGCTTACGCGTCATCAGAGCCGCGGAGACGTGAGCGGTTTTGTCACAGAAGCTGGTATGGCGTTCTCGACTGACGCGGGCGGTGAACAATCCGCCGCTCGAGTTAGCCAGCCCGCCGCGGATGTCGGGACGGCGCGCGCATTTGAAATGCCACCGCCATACCAGGATGTCATGCGCGATGGCGTCGATGTGGCTATCGTCACCGTTCTTCCTGAAGAGTACCGGGCGGTTGAGCAGCTTCTTGAAAAACCGACCCACGCGCCTGGCGCCGCGACGAGCCCAAACCCCTACGCCTGGGAGGTCGGCATTGTGACCACGAAGGACGGGGGCAGTGCCTACTCCGTCGTCCTCGCCCTCGCGGGCCGTCCTGGAAACACCTCCGGCGCACTCGCAGTAATCGAGACAGCAAGGCGGTGGAGGCCCCGATACGTAATGCTCGTTGGTTGCGGTGGAGGCCTTGGTGCGGGACTCAGCCTTGCGGACGTCGTCATTTCCGACACCATTTGGGGTTACGAATACGGAAAGATTGACGAGCGCGGATTCAAGCCGCGGCCTGATTTCACCTACCGTGTCGACCAAGCCCTGCTGAGCGCAGCGCAGCGACTTCTGTCTGACGCGCGCTGGCGTGAAATGGCGGGGCCGTTTCTCCGAAACGCGCCTTCGACAAAGGCAGTGACCGGGCCCGTCGCGTCTGGGGACAAGGTTGTCGATGACATTACTGACGCGTTCTTTGCGCGCGTCCTGAGGGCCTGGCCCAAACTGCGGGCTGTCGAGATGGAGGGTGCCGGTGCCGCGGCGGCGATCGAGAGTGTAACGTCATCAGGAACCGCGATTGGCTTCATCATGGTCCGCGGCGTCTCAGATGTGCCCAGACATGTTCCTTGGAACGTCAGGGTACGCAATTGGTTTGCTGGAGTCTCGGCCGCACCCCAGACAGTCCAGCGTGACGAATGGAAGCAACATGCCTGCGCAACAGCCGCCGCGTTCGCCGTCGCGCTCATTGGCGATGGATGGCCCGTGCCTCCGCGTAGTCCGTCGCTCCCGCGGCAGACTGCCCCGATAGCGACGACGGCTCCGGCGCGGGCACATGCCGCTGGCAATAGTTCAGCCGAACAACCGCACCAGCGCCGAGGACGGGGGTGGCTGCTCGCCACCGGTGTTCTTGTTATTGTCGCGGTGCTCTTTGGCTCGACGATGAGACGTGAGGACGTCGCCCACTCACCCAGTTCACCTCCTCACATCGCATCCCAAGACCGATCAACTTGGGGCGCGCGGAACTGCCCGCCGGGCCAAACCGTCTGGGAGTCGTTTGCACAGACGGAACGCTTTGAACGCATCCGATCGTGGACATGTGTCGATCCACGGACGCAGACCGCATCCGGGCCCTCAATCTCCTGGTACGACTCCGGTCAGAAGGCGCTCGAACAGCTCCCCACTACAAACGGCGAGACCGAACTTGTTGGCTACTACCCAGGTGGAAATGTCCAGTTCCGGGGTCGGTATCGCGGGAAAAGGCCCGTTGGATGGCGCGTTTACCTCGACGAGGACGGCAAGTTTCAAAGGGCGATGTGCTACCAGGGCAATACGGGGCCGTGGCTCACAGTGACGTCGGAGGAGCAGGTAATTACGACTCCGTGCCCGGCCCCATTGGAAGGGCCGCAGGACGTGGGGCCTGAGGTACCGTTGCGGCCTTCTGAATCTGACGAGGAACCCAAACCCGGCGCGGACAACGTTGGTGCGTGCGTTGTGAAAGAGGGCAGCGTCGAGGTGCGCAACTCAGATGACGTAGCAGCCCTCGGAAGAAACCCGTGTTTCACGGTAACGGGGAATCTGACGGTTCATGCCCCTGGTCTGTCCAACATCATGGGGCTATCTGGGTTGAAGGCCGTCGGAGGAACCCTTCGAATTCATGAGAGTACCGCCATCGCCGAGTTAAACTTACCCCTGCTTGCCAGCGTCGGCGATTTGGTTGCGATTACCGGCAATTCGGTGCTGAAAAGGATTGATTTGCCGGCCCTAACGACCGTCGTGGGCGGCGTGAATGTCGATGGGAATCCGGCATTGGCCGATCTCCTGCTGCCACAGCTCCGCTCCGTCGGGGGCGAATTGCGAATCCGCAACAACAAGGCACTTATCAAGGTCAGCCTAGAGGCGCTGGCCACCGTCAACAGTCTTACTGCCACGGACAACGTCGCTCTCCCCACACTTGAAGTTCCGAGTTTGGGTGTCGTGAAAGCAGGCTTGTCCATCGAGGCCAACCCGGCGCTCGCAACTGTCTTGTTGAAGGCGGTCAGGTCCGTGGGCGGCGTTATTCAGATTGACAAGAACGGGCTGACGGTTCTCGCGGTACCCGCGCTGGCAAGTGCCAATAGCATCAATGTGGAGCGCAACCATGCGCTGACACTGCTCCAATTGGATTCCCTCGACGGCGTAAGCGAGAAGCTGATGGTGGACGACAATGCTTCCTTACGACGGGTCCTCCTCCCAAACCTGCGCAGCGTTGGTACCGGGGGGATCACAATTCGCTCTTGCGCCGTCACCGAGGTGGCGCTCCCAAAACTGACCTCGGTTGAAGCAAACCTCGGCTTCTACAGCAATCGTGCCTTGAGGGCCGTTGACTTGCCCAAAGTCCGCACGCTGGGGGCACTAGCGATCGCTTCCAACAGCGCCCTGGCCACCGTCCTCCTGTCCGAACCAACCAGTGTGTCAGGGAACCTGGCGATCATCGACAATCCGAATTTGACGGCTCTGACCGGTCTCGCGGCCATCACGAGGGTGGACGGAGACCTGACCATTTCCGGCAACGAGAAACTACCTACTTGCGCCGCTAC
The DNA here is from genome assembly GCA_040752415.1 of Myxococcota bacterium. Lineage (GTDB taxonomy): Bacteria > Myxococcota > JACRCW01 > JACRCW01 > JACRCW01 > JBFMGU01. The sequence continues at coordinate 23,693 of JBFMGU010000037.1, read as the reverse complement.
GGCTTTCAGGGAGCGTCTGGGTCCGCGGCTGGCGGGCGTCGGCGTAATCGAGCGCAACCGTGCTGGCTGCCCCTGAGCGTCGGAACTTGGCGCAGCACCGGGTGGCGTGCCGCCGCAGAGTCATCAGCAACGTCAGACTCAAAGTCGGGTGCATCCGCGAATCCTGTCGTTCGTCGTTCCAGCGCAATGAGCGATGAGCCCCGTGTCGAGCGTCAAACCCCGCGCCATCTCACTGTCAGCCTCGATGGCGGCCTCCTCTGGCTGGGATCGCCGGGGCCCCAGCTCGGCCAGGAACGTGCGCGAAAGCCTCACCGCCGCTCACGCCGTGTCATCATCACCGAGGGGACGTTTGCGGGTGGGCGGGAGAGGGTGTCAGTCCGACAGCTTGGTCCACCCGCCCTCGGGCTCGCCGTCCAGGCTCGGCTCGACGAGGTGCGCCGGCACACCCGCATTCGGGTCGCGCACCTTCACGGTGAAGGTGTCAATGGTGGCCTGTCCCGCCAGCTCGGCGCGCAGCGCAAAGGTCCATTCCCCGGGCGTGTCGACGAGCAGGCGGAACACGCCGGGCTTGAGCGGCTCGAACTCGTAGCCGGGCTCCCCGGGCGTCAGCAGCGCAAACGACTTCACCTTGGCGCGCGAGGGCACGTGCACCCGACAATCATGGCCGGCCAGCACGCGGTCGCCCTTCTCCAGCCGCTCCTTGTTGTCCACCACGTGGCCACGGCTCACGTTGGGGAAGAAGCCGGGCACCTGGTCCAGCAGGCTGAGCTGCAGCTCCAACGGGTACACGGTCTTGATGGGCGCCCGCTCCAGCTCCTTGAGCACCGAGCGCGCCGCCTCCGGGCGGGAGAAGCCCAGCAGCATCTGCGAGGCGTCGGAAAGCACCTGCTCCTTGGTGACACCGGCGCGCGCCCAGTGGTCCATGAGCCGCACCATGTGCACCGCGGCGCGGATGTTGCCGAGCTGCTCCACCTCCGTCGGGGACAGGCTCGGGTCGAACACGTCATGCGGCACCGTGGGCGCGGCCCCACCCTCGTCGGCGCCGATCATGCGCTTCATGTCGTGGAGGTTGCTGGTGTCGCCGGTGAACGCGTCGGAGGCGCCGGATTCCACCTCCGCGGCCTCGTGCACCTTCACCGCGCTGGCCTCGGTGGCCTCCTGCTTGGCCTTGGCCTGCTGGGTCTTGACGTTGGGAGCGCTGGTGCCCTGGCTGCGGCTGGACGTCCGGGAGGTGGTGCTCGTCGGGGAGCTGCTGGAGGAGGACTTGGCGCGCGCCGGTGCCTTGGGGTCCGACTTCTGCTCGGCGGACGCCGGCGCGGTGCCCTCTCCCGTCGTCGGGGCGCCCGTGGGCTTCCCCACGCGGGCCTGGCGCAACACTTCCTGCCGCACGTTGGCGCGCGCCATGCGCAACTGGTCTGCCGCGGTCTGCGGCGCTCCGCCGCCCGGTGCCTTCACGGTGCTCATGGGTGGCAATTGGGGCAGGTCGCACACCGCGCGTCAAGGCACCTGACGTCGGGACGGTGGACCCTACCGGCTTGACCGCCCGGCCCGACGGCTGGCAGTGCATTCCGCCGAGGGGAGCCGCGGGCCACTGTCGGCCGTGCCCCGGGACGGACGGGTGACCACCGCGCGCGCTTCTCCACCGTCGTCACTCGTCGTGGCCGCAACGTCCGGCGCACTCCTGGCCGGCGCGTTGGTGGCCTCTGGCGCGCCCGCCTGGCTGAGCGCGTTGCTGCTGGCGCTCCTGTTCCTCCTGCCCCCCGCCCCGACGACAACCCTCCCCTCCGCCCTCACCGTGGCGACGTCGGTGGCACTCCTGGGCGCGCACGGCCACACACTGTGGCGCGTCATGGCCAGCAACGTGGTGCAGGTTCCGGAGTGGGACTTCCCGGTGTTCTGGATCCATGCCCGGCTCGCCGCGCACGGCGTGGACTTCTACGACCCCGACGCCGCGCGCGAGGTGGCCGCCGCCTTCAAGGCCAGTCCGCGTTTCCTCTCGCAGGGCCGCTTCTGGAACCCGCCGCAGTCCATGCTGCTCTTCCTTCCCCTCGGCTGGTTCGACGACATCCGCCGCGCCTACACCGCCTGGTACGTGGTGCAATGCGGCGCGCTCGTCGGGTCGGCGGCTCTGTTGTGGCGTCACCTCGCGCCGGGCACGGGGGCACGGGGACTGTTGGCCGTTGCGGCGTTGACGCTGGCGCTCCCTCCCACGTTGACCACGTTCTTCGTCGGGCAGAGCAACTTCCTGGTGCTGCTGCTCTTGCTGCTGGGCTGGCGCCACCGGGAACGCGCGCTGGGCGGCGTGTGGCTCTGTCTGGGCATCCTGGTGAAGCCCATCCTGCTGCTGGTGGTGCTGGAGCCGCTGCTGCGTCGTCGGAAGGAGCTGCTGGCCGGCCTGCTGGGGACGTTCCTGGTGATGACCCTGCTGGCGTTGATGGCGTTTGGGCCGGACGTGATGCTGGGCTACCTGCAGCGCGGCGCGGGCGCGGTCCCCGACGAGATGTACCGGATGACCGTCAACCAGTCGCTGCTGGCGGTGTTGGCGCGCGCGGGTCTCGTCGGGGAAGGCGGGCGGCCGGTGCTCAGTCCGGTGTTCCTGCTGTGCGCGCTGTCCCTGCTGGGTCTGACCGCGTGGCGCCTGCGCCAGCCCCCCCACGACGACGACGACACCCTCGCGCTCGCCCTGGTGACCAGCCTGGCGCTGCTCCTCTACCCGCAGACGCTGGACCACTACGCGGTGCTGCTGCTGGTCCCGCTGGTGCTGCTCTGGCGGATGCACACGCACGCCACCACCGCGCTCGCGCTGCTGGTGCTCGCCCTGACGACGTGGTTTCCGTGGGCGGGCAGCGTGCCGTCGCTGTTCCTGGCCTTTGCCGTGGCGTTCGCGGGGATGCTGTGGCTGGCGCGGTTGAAGCCCACCGCGTGAATTCCGACGGAAAACACAACAGGCGGGACGAGCCTGGTGCCCATCCCGCCTGTCGGGTTGACTGCGTTGTGACTCAGCAGCTCAGGCGTGCGCCTGCGGCTGGCCCACCACGTTGATGTCGCTGCGGGTGGGGTGGCCGCCTTCCAGCGCGTTGGCCAGCACCTCGTCCACGCGCTTGACGTAGACGAAGTGGAGCTCCTTGCGGACCTGCTCCGGGATGTCCTGCGTGTCCTTCTCGTTGCGCGCCGGCAGGATGATGGTCTTGATGCCCGCGCGGTGCGCCGCCAGGACCTTCTCCTTGATGCCACCCACCGGCAGCACCAGGCCGCGGAGGGTGATCTCGCCGGTCATGGCCACGTCGGAGCGGACGCGCCGGCCCGTGAGCAGCGACACCAACGCGGTGCAGATGGTGACGCCCGCGCTGGGGCCGTCCTTGGGGATACCGCCCGCCGGGAAGTGCAGGTGGATGTCGCTCTTCTCCAGGAAGTGCTCGTCGGGCGTCTTGCTCAGGCCCAGCTCCGGGGCGCGGGTGCGCAGGTAGGAGAGCGCGGCCTGCGCGGACTCCTTCATGACGTCACCCAGCTGACCGGTGAGCGAGAGGCTGCCCTTCCCGCCCATGCGCGTGGCCTCGATGAAGATGATGTCTCCACCCACCGGCGTCCACACCAGGCCCGTGGCCACACCCGGCACCTCGGTGCGCTCGGCCACCTCGTTGTAGTGCTTCTCCACGCCCAGGATCTCGTGGATGTCCGCCAGGTCCACCGTGCGCTTCTCCGTCTGGCCCTTGGCCACCTTCACCGCGGCCCAACGGCACACGCTGGCAATCTCACGCTCCAGGTTGCGCACGCCCGCTTCCCGCGTGTAGCCCATGATGATCTTGGAGAGCGCCGGCTCGGTGAGCTCCAGGTGCTTCTCCTCGATCCCGTGCTCCTTGAGCTGCTTGGGAATGAGGTGACGACGCGCAATCTGCTGCTTCTCCTCGTGCGTGTAGCCCGGGAGCTCCAGCACCTCCATGCGGTCCCGCAGCGGCGGCGGCACCGGCTCCATCTGGTTGGCCGTGGCAATGAACAGCACGCGGCTCAGATCGAACGGCACGTCCAGGTAGTGGTCGCTGAAGGTGTTGTTCTGCTCGGGGTCCAGCACCTCCAGCAGCGCCGCGGCCGGGTCACCACGGAAGTCGTGGCCCAGCTTGTCAATCTCGTCCAGCACGAAGACGGGGTTGTTGGTGCCCGCCTTCTTGAGGCCCTGGATGATGCGGCCGGGCAGCGCGCCAATGTACGTGCGACGGTGCCCACGAATCTCCGCCTCGTCGCGCACGCCGCCCAGGCTGATGCGCACGAACTTGCGGCCCAGGCTCTCCGCCACGGACCGCCCCAGCGAGGTCTTGCCCACGCCAGGCGGGCCCACCAGGCACAGGATGGGGCCCTTCATGTCGTTCTTCAGCTTGCGGACGGCCAGGTACTCGATGATGCGCTTCTTGATCTTCTCGAGATCATAGTGGTCCGCATCCAGCCGGTTCTTGGCGTTGTCCAGGTCCAGGTTGTCCTCGGAGCTCTTGGACCACGGCAGGTCGGCCAGCCACTCCAGGTAGGTGCGCGCAACGGTGTACTCCGCCTGGCTGGGCTGCATGTTGCGCATGCGCCGCAGCTCCTTCTGCGCGGCCTTCTCCGCCTCCTCGCGCAGGCCGGCCTTCTTGAGGCGCTTCTCCAGCTCCTCCAGGCCGTTCTCGTCCTCGTCGCGCTCGCCCAGCTCCTCCTTGATCGCCTTGAGCTGCTGACGCAGGTAGTACTCGCGCTGCGTCTTGCTCATCTCACCCTTCACCTGGGTGTTGATCTTGTTGCTGAGCTTGAGCACCTCCAGCTGACGGCTGATGAGCTCCAGCACCTTCTTGAGGCGGTCGCGCAGGTGGACGGCCTCCAGGACCTCCTGCTTCTCCTCGATGGTGGCGTCGATGTTGGCGGTGATGATGTCCGCCAGGTGCCCGGGCTCGCTGATGGACTCCAGCAGCTGCTTGGCCATCACCGGGATCTCGGGCAGCAGGTCAATGACCTCGCGCGCGGTGCTCTTGAGCGTCAGCGCCAGGGCCTCGGCCTCCACGTCGCCCACGCCCTGGTCCATCAGCGGCGTGATGCGCGACACGAAGAACGGCTCGTCCTGGTTGAAGCCGTCCACGCGGAAGCGGGCAATGCCCTGCACCACGATGTTGAAGCCATCCTTGCCGGTGCGGGCCAGCTTGATGATCCGCGCCGCGGTGCCCACGCGGTACATGTCGTCGGCGGTGGGGTCATCAATCTCCGGCGCCTTCTGGGTGACAATGCCCAGCAGGCTGTTCTCGCGCGTGACTTCCTCGATGAGCCGGATGGTCTTGGCGCGCCCGATGGTCAACGGCATCACCGCGCCCGGGAAGAACACGCTGTTCCTCAGGGGGAGGATGGGCAGCTCACCGGGGAGGTCGGTGGCCTTGAGCTCGGTCTTGGGATCTTTCTTCTTCGAGGACATTGTTGACCTTCCGGCGGCGTGGTTGGACGGGGCCGTTCAAGGGTTCGGTACCTGATTGACCGCTCCCGTCCCAGGAGAGGCTTCCTCAAGGCACGGCTGCCAACATAGGCAGGGCCCTTCCCTGGGGCAACCAAAGCGCCACGTTTTCCGTGGACACCCGAGGACGCGTGCCTGGGGCAGGGTGGTGCGCGTAATGTCCGCCGCCATGTCCTGGTTCCCTGTCCGTGTGGCCTGCGTGGGCCTGCTCCTCGCCATCCTTGCCCCGGTGGAGGCGTGGAGTCGGCAGGGATCGTCGGCAACCCGCACAGGGCTACTGTACCGGACGGGACAGCTGGCGCAGGCCGCCCCCGCTCCGCCCGACGTGACCCCGAACACCAGCGCCGGCGTGACGCGGAGCACGGACAGTGCGCCGGTTTCCGCCGCGCCTCGACGCAAGCGCGCACCTTTCTCGTTCGGGCTGCAGCTGGGGCACCCCTTTGGCCTGCAGCTGGGCGCGCGCTGGGACCGTCACAGCGTGGTGGGCAGCGTGGCGTATGACGTCCTGTTTGGCGGCGTGGCCGCGGCGGTGGACTACCGCTTCTCCTACTGGACACTGGAGTTCATCCGCCACGACCTCAACCTCGACCTGTGGATCGGCGTGGGCGGCCGCGTGAGCTTCTTTGACAGCCGCTCCCTGCTGCTGGAGCAGCGCAAGAGCTGGCAGCGGAACCTGCCCGTGGGCCTGGGCCTGCGCACGCCCTTCGGCGCCACGGTGCGGCTGCCGCCGCTGCCCTTGGAGCTGGGCATCTCCGTCAGTCCCCTGGGCTTTGACGTGCACACCGTGGGGCTGGTGCTTCCCACGCCGCGACCGGAGGCGGCATTGGAGGCGCGCGTGCTCCTGCCGGTGGAGCTGTGATTGCGCGGGCGGTGCTTGGGCGTCATGACGGACGCGGGAGGAGCGCCATGGCCACGCGCGTGCTCTTGCTGACGCAGAAGCGCACCTACCGGCTGGACGACATCCAGGCCGCCGCGGACAAGCTGGGCGTGCGCCTCACCGTGGGCAGCGACCGCTGCCACCGCCTGTCCAAGGGCTGGCAGGACGAGGACCTGACGCTGCCGCTGGAGGATGAAGCGCGGTGCTTCACGCACGTGGAGAAGGCGCACGCGGCGGCAGGCTTTGCAGCCATTGTGGGGACGTGCGACCAGACCAGCGCCCTGGCCGCCCGACTCAGCGCGCGCCTGGGCCTGCGCACCAACCCGCCCGAGGCCGCCGCCATTGCCCGCAACAAGGCGCTGCTGCGCACCTGCCTCACCGCCGGGAACGTGGCCACGCCGCGGGCGCGGAGCTTTGCGCTGCCCCGGGACGTCGGGGTGGCGGCGGAGGTCATCGCGGATGTCGTCGCGCGGGAGCTGGGATGGCCGGTGGTGGTGAAGCCGGCGTTGCTCTCCGGAAGCCGCGGCGTGATGCGCGCCGACGACGCCCCGTCGCTGCACGCCTGCCTGGAGCGCCTGACGCGCATCCTCGCGGACCCGGATCTCAAACGCTCGCGCGACCCGGACCGCGCCAAGATCGTGGTGGAGGAGTTCATTCCCGGCGTGGAGGTGGCGGTGGAGGGCCTGCTCCACGACGGAGAGCTGCAGGTGCTGGCGTTCTTTGACAAGCCGGACCCGCTGGATGGGCCCTTCTTCGAGGAGACGCTGTACATCACGCCGTCGCGTCACCCCGCGCCCGTGCAGCTGGAGACGGTGGCGGCGGTGGCGCAGGCGGCGCGGGCCATGGGGCTCACCCACGGACCGGTGCACGCGGAGCTGCGCCTGGACGCACGACACGGCGGCCGTCCCGTCGTCATCGAGGCGGCGGCGCGCAGCATTGGTGGGTTGTGCAGTCGGATGTTGCGGTTTGGAACGGGGCGCAGCCTGGATGAGGTGGTGTTGGAGGCGGCGCTCGGTCGCGCGTACCAGGCGCCCCCGCGCGAGGTTGCGGCGGTGGGCGTGATGATGCTGCCCATTCCGCGCGCGGGCATCTTCCACGGCGTGGACGGCGTGGCGGAGGCGTTGCGCGTCTCCGGCGTCACCGAGGTTGCCATCACCGTGCGCGAGGGCGAGGAGCTGGTGCCGCTGCCGGAGGGCGCGAGCTACCTGGGCTTCATGTTCGCCCGCGGGGAGGCCCCGGCGCTCGTCGAGGAGGCGCTGCGGGAAGGACACCGGCGCCTGCGCTTCAACATCCACGGCAAGCTGCCCGTGGCCTGAGCCTCACGCGTTCTCGATGATGCCCGCCTCGTGCAGCCACGCGAACGTGTAGGCGCCCTCCAGCTCGGGCACGCCGGCAATCTGCAGCAGGTCCTCGTAGGTGTGCTGCCCGTCGATCATGAACAGCAGGTAGGCGCTGCGGTGGTCCAGCTTGTGGCGGGCCATCTCCTCCTTGCTGATGCGCACCCGCGGCGTGTTGGTGAAGCCGCCCAGGCGCCACTCGCAGGCCTGCAGGAGCGCGTCGCGGTTCCGCTGCAGGTAGGTGCCCGCGGCAATGCTCTCGTCGGAAGTATTCACTTTCTCCATGGCCAGCTTCAGCGCGGGCCACAGGTCGCCGCGCTGGTGCAGCCGCGTGAGCTGCCTGGCCAGGGAGACAGGTTGGTCCCGGTTCTCCTGGGACGCGGCAATCTCGGCACGCGCCGCGGTGTCGGCATCCCGGAAGACGTTGTCATCATCCGTCATGCGCGCAGGAGTAACACCCCGGGCCGGGAGCGGGACAAGCCGCCGCGGCCCCGGAATTCCTCAGGCGTGCGTCCCGCTGGTCACGAGAGCCAACTGGCCCTCCGTGGGTTCCGCTCAACAGAACCAGTTCTCCGTGAGTCCCGGCGCAATCCGGTGCGGTCGCTGCGGCGGCATCTTGAGCGCCACGCCCAACCGCTGCTGCGCCACCTCCAGCATCCGCAACATCGTCGCCACGGAGTCCTCGCCCTGCCCCGCCGCTTCCGCGGCCAGGTCGGCCAGCTCCTGCGCCAACGCGTCCATGCGCGGGTCGGGGTGCGTCCAGATGTGGCTGAGGCTCGGCTGGTGCAGAGGGCCCAGCCACGGCTCACCCTGGCAGACCTCCAGCAGCGCGCTGCGCGGCGGAATGAGCAGACGCACCGCCAGCTGCACCGGGTCCACCGCGTCCAGCAGATCCTCGTCGAGGATGAAGCGCGCCATCTCCAGGTAGTCCGCGGCGCCCGTCCACGGCGTGAACGCCACGAACGTGGGCCGCAGCGTGATGCCCGCGTCACGGACCACCTGCAACGCCACGCGGATGTCGTCGGGGCCGTGGCGCTTGTGCAGCTTGTCCAGCACCACCGGGCTCAACGACTCCACCGCCGAGACCACGAACAGGCAGCCCAGCGACTTCAGCTCCGTGAACAGCTCGCGGTGCTTGAGGATGTGCTCGACCTTGATCGTCGCGTCCCAGGTGACGTCGGGATGGCGCGTGTGGAGCTCGCGGACCAGGCGCAGCGCGTGGGTGGGGCCGTTGAGGAAGTCCGGGTCGCCGAAGGTGATGTGACCGGCGCCGGCGGCCACCTGGCGGGAGATGTCGTCCAGGACGGTGGCGCGGTCCAGCGCGAAGAAGCGTCCCTGGTACACCGGCGTGATGGGACAGTGTCGACACACGTGCTTGCAGCCGCGCGTGCCCTCCGCGTAGCCCACCGTAACCAGCCTCCCGCCGTGGCGGAGCTGCACGTAGTCCGTGAGGGGCGGCAGGCCCTGGCGGTCCAGGATCTCCAACCCCGGTCGACGTGGGCGCAGCTCCTTGTGCCGCACCGCCTCGAATTCCCGCAGCGCTTCGTCTCTGCTCTTCTCGTCGAGGAGACGCGCCAGCAGGACCAGCTCGTCCACGTTCTCGGGCCCCAGCACCACGTCGACGCCGCAGCCCCTCAGGTGCGCTTCATTGAGCGGCGCGTAGAGGCCAAAGCAGACAATGACGGCGGTGCTGCCCAGCGCGCGGGCGGTCTGCGCCACCTCCGCGCCCAGCCGCAGCGCGGTGTGCATGGGGACGGAGATGGCAATCAGCCGCGGTGCGGCCAGGTCGGCGGGACGCAGCCGCGTGCGCGAGGTGTCCAGCAGTCGGGGACGGAATCCCGCGGCCCGCAACGCGCCCTGCGCGCCCGCCAGCGAGAGCGGCTGATGGCCCAGCGCGTAGCAGGACACCAGCAGCACGTCACCGTCGGCGCGCATCACGGGGTCAGCCCTTCTTGGGCGGGGCCTTGTAGTCGGGCGGGAGCGCGGCGCCTTCGCCAAAGAAGTACTTCTCGCACTGCTCGGCCAGGAACTGGCGCGCCTTCTTGTCGGCGAGGTTCAGCCGGTACTCGTTGAGCAGCATCTTCTGGTGCTCCAGCCACATGTTCCACGCTTCCTGGCTGATGTTCTCGTAGATGCGCTTGCCCAGCTCATTGCCGAAGGGGTCCTTGGCAATCCCCGGAAGCTCCCTCTGCAACTTGGCGCAATTGACCATGCGGGTCATCGACGACTCCTGATGATGTGATGCAGCGGTAACAATCCTTCAGCGTCAGGTCAAACCGCGCGACCTTCCTTCACGGCGCTGAGCTCCTCCCAACGCGCGTACAGCCGCGCCACCTCCGCCTGCGCCGATTCCAGCTCCGCCGACTTCTGCGCCGCCTGCGACGCATTCTTCCGGTAGAAGTCCGGGTCGTTGAGCTCCTGCTGCAACGCGGAGACCTGCTCCTCGGCGGTCATGATGGCCGCTTCCATGCCTTCCAGCTCGCGCTGCTCGTTGAAGCTGAGCTTGCGTTTCCCCGACGGAGCGGCGGGCTTGGGATCCGGCTTCACCGTCGGAGCGGGCGCGGGCTTGGACGGCGCGGGAGCCTCACGTGCTTCACGTTGCGCCTTCAACCGCAGGTACATCTCGTGGTTGCCGGGGAAGAGCTCACAGGTTCCGTCGGGGCCAATGGCCAGGATGTCCGTGGCCACGCGGTCCAGGAAACGCGCGTCGTGGCTGCTGATGAGCGCGCAGCCCTGGTGTTCCAGCAGCACGTCCTCCAGGACGCCCAGCGTGTCGTGGTCCAGGTCGTTGGTGGGCTCGTCCATCAAGAGCGTGTTGGCGCCCTTCAGCATCAGCCGCGCAAGCAAGAGACGGTTGCGCTCACCACCGGAGAGCGAGCGCACCTTGCGCACGAGATCGTCGGAGCGGAACAAGTAACCGTCGAGGTAGCCGTGCACGTGCACGCGCCGTCCGCCCACGTCCACGTGCGTCTCCCGCGTCACCGCGTCGCGCACGCTGAGCTCGTCATCCAGGGACTCGCGGTGCTGGTCAAAGTACGCCAGCGTGGTGTGCTCCCCGACGACGATCTCCCCGGACAGCGGCTTCACCTCGCCCAGCACCGCCTTGAGCAGCGTGGTCTTGCCGGCGCCGTTGGGCCCCACCACGCCAATGCGCTGGCCCTCCACCATGATGAGCGAGAGGTTCCTGAGCACCACGCGGTCGCCGTAACCGAGCGAGACGTTGCGCAGCTCCAGGATGGTCTTCGCCAGTCGACCGGCGGACTGCTTGCGCGCGGTGACGATGCGCGGTCCGTCGGGTGGCGCCTCGGCCAGCATCTCCTGCGCCCGCTTGATGCGCGCCTGTTGCTTGGTGGTGCGGGCGGGGGTGCCGGCGCGCAGCCAGGCCAGCTCCCGCGCCAGGATGCGTTCCCGACGGTGCGCGGTGCGCTGCTGCAGCTCCATCCGCTCCAGGCGACCTTCCAGGTAGTCGGCGTAGGTGGGGCCGTGCACGTAGATGCGCCCATCCGCCAGCTCGACCACGCGCGTGGCCACCGCGTCGAGGAATGCGCGGTCGTGCGTGATGAACGCCACCGCGCCCGGGTAGTTGCGCAGCTCCTCCTGCAGCCAGCCGATGGAGGACTGGTCCAGGTGATTGGTGGGCTCGTCCAGCAGCAGGATCTCCGGGCGGGCCACCATCAGCGCTGCCAGCGCCACACGTCGTCGACCGCCGCCGGAGAGATTTCCCACGCGCGCCTGCGGATCCGGGACGCCCAGGCGGGTGAGGACGGCGTCCACGCGGTGCTCGGCGTCAAAACCGCCCAGCCGCTCAATACGCGCGGCCAGCTCCGCCTGTTTGTCGACGAGCTGGTGGGCATCGCCCTCACCCCGCTGCAGGCGCGCGCCAATCTCCTCGTACGCGGCCAGCGTGTCCTTCAGCTCGGCAATGCCCTGCCCGGCGGCCTGGTGCGCGGTGAGCTCGGGGTCCAGTTGCGGCTCCTGCGCCAACACCCCCACGCGCGCGCCCACCCGACGATCCACGCGCCCCTCCTCCGCCTTCTGCTGGCCGGCGAGGATGCGCAGCAACGTGCTCTTGCCCACGCCATTGTGGCCCACGATGGCCACGCGTTCCCCGGCGTCCACGCCGAGCGTCAGCCCGCTGAAGAGGATGCGGTCGTCAAAGGAGAGCTTGAGTTCACGGGCGGAAAGCACGGCGGCGACATAGCGCCCGGAGGGTGGCGGCGACCAGTGGTTCCGTCTTGGGCGTGGTCAGGGATGATGCCGGATGACGCCGTACTGGCCGCCGATCCAGACGTCGTCGGCGCTGAAGCCGTGGATGGCGCCCAGGTTGGCGTTCGTTCCGCTCGGGGTCCGCTCCCAGCTCGACCCGTCCCAGCGCAGCAGCGTGCCGGTGTCACCCACCGCCCAGATCTCGTCCGAGGACGCACCCCACAACGCCTTCAGCTCGCGCGAGGTGGGCGCCAGCGTGGAGGACCAACCGCTCCCGTCAAAATGCGCGAGCTCACCGCTGAAGGACGCAGCCCACACGTCCGTCGACGACACCGCCCAGAGCGCCACCCAGTACGCCACCGGCTCGAGGCGATTCCACGTGGTGCCATCCCAACGGAACAGCGCGCCCACCCCGCCCGCCCAGCCGTCGCTGGGAGAGACGAATGCCAGGCTCGAGGCGCCGGTGACGTCGTCTTCCTCGTCGCGCAGCGTGGTGGACGTCCAGCTGGCGCCGTCCCAGTGCAGCAGGCTGGGACCCCGGAAGTTCTCGCGCCCCTCGGTGCTGACCTGCGGCTGCTCGACGCCAATCCAGACGTTGTCCCGCGCCAGCGCGCGGATGGCCTTGATGTCCAGCGGTGGAAGCTCGTCGGGCAGGGACACCGGCTGCCACGTGCTCCCGTCGAAGTGCAGCAGCAGCTTGCCCGCGCCGCCGGCCCAGATGTCGTCGTGCGCGGTGCCGTGGATGGTGTTCAACGGCCGGTCCACCTGGTCCATCTGCGTCCAGCTGCGGCCATCCCAGTGCACGAACCGCCCGACCTGCCCGATGGCCAACGGCCCCAGCTCCTGACCCACGGCCCAGACGTCGTCGGGCGTCGGTCCCCACATGCCCAGCAACGTGGCCTCCGTGTCACTGACCACGCCGCGCCACTCCGAGCACCCCAGGAGGAGCAGCAGCGCTCCCACGTACGCGCGCGTTCTCATGGGGATGCTCCCGCCGGGTCTTCCACCAGCTCCGTGGCGACGTCACTGGACGCCACCCAGGCCCATCCCGCGCCGGACACCAGCGGCGCCAGCAACACCGGAACCGCGCTCAACGCCAGCAGCGCCATGGCCGCGTGCCAGAACGCATTCTCCGAGCGCGGCAGGTGCCACAGCACCAGGTACACGACGAGCTGCACCGGGCTGAGGATCTGGAATGCCAACAGGCTGAACGCCACCAGTGCCAACGACGCCGACTGGTAGAGGCCCGCAATCGCCGCGCAGCCCAGCGTGGGAACCAGGCCCACGAGCAACGCCCGCGCCACGGAAACGGTCCGACCCGCCCGGTGCTGCAGGATCCGCCTGGCCGCCAATGCACCGCCCGCGCTGCCCGCTCCCACGGAGAGAACGCCCGCCGGTGCACACCACAGGCACGGAGCCGCCGGCAGCAACGCCGCCCCCATCACCAGCCCACCCGCCACGCCCGCCAGCACCGCCACGGTGGGAGCGGGGGACGGGTCCGACGAGATGCGCTCCGGTTGGACCGGTGTGTTCGTCGGTGCGGGGGCCGCCGGGGCGGGCGGTTCCGACGTGGTGGCGGGAGGTGACGTGGGTTCGGATGGCGGTACCGCGGGAGTGACGTCGGGCGCGGGGGGCGCCTCCGGTCCCAACGGCGCGTCAGGTTGTGCCGGCGGCTCGTCAGCGCGGGCGACGTCCCCGAGCGCCAGGAGCCACACCGTGACGACGAACGCGCGCATGGACGCCCCCCGAAGCGTGCGCGGGTCGGTAGCCGGTCCTGCAATGCAAGGTCAAACGCGGCGCGTGTGATTGCGCGGTCGCCGGGCCCCGGACTAATCGCGCCGGGCATGGGGTGGACTTCCGTCATGCTGCTCGGCCTGCTTGCTTCCGACGTGGGGGCGCAAGCAGATTCCGTCGACGGGCAACCTTCCGCCGTGGTGCTGCCGGTGCAGGTGGACGGGGGATCGGCCTCGGCCGCGGAGGTTTCGCTGCTGCTCACCACGGCGTTGACCTCGGCGCTGGGGGACGTGGGCTCGTTCAGCGTCATCAGCACCGAGGAGGTGCGCGCGCTGCTGGCCCACGAGGCGGACATCCAGGCCATGGGCTGCAGCCAGGAATGCGTGGCGGAGATCATGGGCGCCCTGGGCGCACGCCTGGCCGTGGTGAGCTCCGTGGTGAGCGAGGGAAGACGGCTCACCTGGGCAGCCTCCGTCGTGGACCGTGATGGGATGAGCATCCTGCATCGCGCCGCGGTCTCCGGGGAGACGTTCCGCATGTTGCTCACCCAGAGTCGCGACCTGGCGCACGCCGTGACCGGCAAGGAACCCACCGCGCTCCTGGACACCCCCGGAGCACAGCAGCGACTGGGCTTCCAGAGCCCGCGCGACTTCAAGGAGTTCCGCGCCTACCGCCAGGCCCACCCCGACGACACCGTGGACCAGGCGCTCAACGCGTTCCTGTTGCGTCGCAACCTCGAGCGCGGCGGGCTCGCCCTGGCGGAAGCGGCGTTGTTCATCTCGTCGGCGACGGTGGTGGCAGGGGCGTTGATGCTCGTGGCGGTGGGCGGCGCGGTGCAGAACTACATCTCGTCGTCGGGTGGCTTCTGGCTCGTGTTCGGCGGCGTGGTGGCCATTCCGCTCGCGGTGTGGCTCGGCGTCATGGGCCTGGCGCTTACCGTCGTCGACGCCATGAACCTGGGCCATGTGGAGGTGAAGCGCGCGGGTTGCTGCCGGGATGATGCCGCGCTCGCCGACGCGGAGAGCCACAACGCGGTCTCGCGCGCCACCGCCATTGCCATCATGGCCACGGGACCCGCGCTCTTTGGCGCGCTGGGGCTGGCCATCGCTCTCTCGCTCGCCGTGGTGGCGGTGTCGCCGTGGGTGGCGTTCTACGTCCCCGACGTGGGCAACAGCGGCACCTACCCTGCCACCGCGTCCCTCGCCCAGAACGCGGGCTGGCTCGGGGTGACGGCGGGATTCCTCCTGGTGGTGCTCATCCAGCCCGTGGTGGGGGCGCTGTTGCTGTGGTGGCCCTCGCCCGGCGTGGTGGCGTCGGACTGAGGGCAACATGCTGGCTTGGCTGGTGCTCACGGGCTGGATTTCCGCGCAGGCCGCGCCGGAGGGGGCCGCCGCGCCCACGTCGCAGCGCGCACGGCTGCTGGTGCTGCCCGTGCAGGTGGTGGGCCCGGCCAACGACGAGACCGTCACGGTGGCGCGCGGGCTGGAGCGCTCCCTCACCTCGGCCATGGCGCGACATTCCGGGATGGAGGTGCTGGGCCGCACGGAGCTGGCGGCGCTCCTCAGCGCAGAAGCACGCTCGGAGCTGGCCGGCTGCGACGCCACCAACTGCGTGGCGGAGGTGGGCGACGCGCTGGGCGCCGAGCTGGCGGTGGTGTCCCAGCTGGGGCAGGTGGAGGGTTTGTGGTCCCTGCAATGCACGCTGGTGGAACGCCGCGGCGCGCAGGCACGACGACGGTCCGCGGTGCGCGCGCGCTCCCTCGACGGACTGCTGCAGTCGGTGGAGCCGGTGGCGCGTCATCTCTCGGCGGGCAGCTCGCTCTCCCTGGCGGATCCCAAGGCCCGTGAGCGGTTGGGCACCGACGAGCGAGGACTGCAGCTGCTCAAGGAGGCCGCCGCGCGGGACCCCGAGCGTGACGTGGCCGCGCTGTGGACCGACGTCATCATCAGGCACAACCGCGAGTCGCAGCTGCTGGCGTTGGCCGAGGGCGGGCTTCTGCTCGCGGGCGGGATGACGTTCATCCTGTGGGCGGGGGTCTTCGGCAGCACGCAGACCCTGTACACCACGGTGACGCCGCAGATCGTGAGCCGGGAGTGGGACGACGTGGTGGCGCCCAGCGTGGTGCCTCCCAGGTCGCGCATGGATGACCAGGGCAGGGTCCCCTACCCGTGGCTGATGGCGGTGACGGCCCTGCTGCTGCCCCTGCCGCTGTTGGTGGCGGCGCACGCCGCGGGAGCCGGTGCGCTGGCGCTTGCCCTCGTCGACGCGCAGGACCGTGGCCGGGTGCCGGTGTCCGCGCAGGGGTGCTGTCGCGACGAGCTGGAGGTGCGCGAGGCGGCGCGACCGGGAGCGGGCCACCGCGCGGCGGCGGTGCTGGCGGCGCTGGGGGGCTTTGCCGCGCTGGGCGCGCCGGCCTGTTATTGCGCGGTGGTGATTCCCTGCTTCCGCCTCTGGCCCAGCGACGCCGTGTTGGGCCCCACCGTCGCGCTGGCGCCCGACACCTTCGAGGCGATCTACGCCCTGCAGCGCGTGGTGGCCTTCACCCTGCTGGCCACGGCGGGACTGCCCTACGCGGCGGGCGCCCTGGGCGCGGTGACGGCGTTGTTCCTGACGGAGCGCTCGGATGTCGTGGATGAGTGAGGCGGAATCCGGCGGACGCTGTGCTAAGAGGACCACCATGCGTGGGCGTTGGCGTGGACGAGTGATGACCGGTGCGCTCTGCCTGGCGTTGGCGGGGAGCGCGCATGCGGCGGACAAGAACCAGAAGAAGGCGCTGAGCGCGCTGAAGAGCGGCACGTTCCAGGCGCGCATTGACGCGCTGGCGCTGCTCTCGCGCAGCAAGGAGCCGGAGGCGTTCCAGGCGGTGCTGGCGGCGTTGAAGGACAAGGACGCCACGGTGCGCTGGGCCGCGTGCGAGGCGCTGGAGGCCATGGGCAACCCCGAGGCCATTCCGGCGCTGGAGGAAGCCAGCAAGGACGCGAGCCCCCTGGTGGCCGCGCGGGCCCGGGAAGCCGCGGCCGCACTGAAGAACGCCACGCCGGGGATGCGGGGTCCGCCCGTGGTGCAGGTGCAGGCGGTGGACAAGAGCGGCGTGGGAATTGCCGGGCTGGACGCTCTCCTCGGCGAGAAGGCGCGCGCGCAGCTGGGCCGCTCCAAGGCGTTGCAGCTGGGTGACCCCGACGGCGCCGGCTACCTGGTCCAGTTCAACGTGCAGAAGGTGGCGGAGAAGAAGGAGGGCGCGGAGACGGTGCTGGAGGTGGTGGTCACCGCCACGGTGCAGGAGCTGCCCGGCCACCAGCTGCGCTTCGCCACGCGCGTGGGCGCCGCCGCCGGGAAGACCGGCCCGCTCAGCGACGCAGCCCGCAAGGAGCTGGCCAACGAGATCCTGGTCCCGGTGTCGGAAGCGCTGGCCGACGAGGTGGCGGGCTACTTCGCACAGCGCCAGTGATCACTGCGCCGGCACCACGATCTTCCCCGCCACGATCTCGCCGCGCAGCGCTTCCACGCGGGCGCGCACGTCGTCGGGGATGAGCTTCCGGTTGTTCTCGTTGTACACGTAGTCCACGCCGCCGCTCTTCAGGTCCAGGTCCACCACCCCGCCCTTGAAAGTGCCGTCCTGCACGCGCTTGATGGCGTCGTAGACGGCGGTGTCCACGCGCTTGACCATGCTGGTGAGCACGTGACCGGGCGCGGCGGACCACTGGTCGGCATCCACGCCAATCACCAGCTTGCCGCGCTCCTTGGCCGCCTCGAACACACCCAGCCCCGTGGCCCCCGAGGCGTGGAAGATGATCTCCACCCCCTGGTCATACAGCGCCAACGCCTGCGACTTGCCCAGCCCCGGGCTGGCAAATCCCTCCGGGCCCTTGGCCACGTAGACGGTCTTCACCTCCACGTCGGGACGGACGTGACGCGCGCCGGCCAGGAAGCCCGCCTGGAAGCGACGGATCACCGGCACGTCCATGCCGCCCACGAAGCCCAGCTTGTTCCCCTTGCTCACCAGCGCGGCCAGCGCCCCGACGAGGAAGCTGCCCTCCTGCTCCTTGAAGCGGATGCCCAGCAGCCCCGGCGGCATGGCCTGTCCGTCCACCGGCGCGTAGTCCACGCACACCAGCGACTGCCCGGGGAACTCGCGGGCCAGTGCGTGCATGGGCTCGGAGAAGGTGAATCCCACGCCCACCGCGAGCGCCGGCTTCTCGGCCACGATCCTGCGCAGGGCGCCCACGGCGTCGGTGCGGGGCTCCACCACGGTGGCCTTGACGCCCAGCTCGGAGGCGGCGCGCATCAGGCCCTGGTCGGCGGCGTCCTTGAAACCGCGGTCCCCCCGACCGCCGACGTCAAACACCAGCCCCACCTGGGTGGCGGCGCGTTGCAGCGTGGGACGGGCGCGCGGCGTGGTGGCGGCAAGCGCGGCCGTGGACAGGAGCGTGAGAGCGACGAGTGCGGTGCGGTTCACGCCGGGCACTCTAGCAGAAGGCCACGCCTTGGAGCTTCAGCTTTCCTCCAGCGGGCCGTTCATGTTGGGCTGGGGGTCGCCTTCCTCCTCCTCCAGCGACGGCGCCGCCGGGACGCGGTAGCCCTCCTTCAGCCACACGTCGAGGTCGGCGAGCTGGCAGCGCTTGGAGCAGAAGGGGGAGTACGGCGTCTTGGGCGTGGCCGGGCCGCCGCACTTCGGACATTTGGGCGCTTGGACGGGGCTCATGCGGGGATTCCTACGCAGCGGAGATGTTTGCGGCCATTTCCTGGCCACTGCTATAGGGGGGTGGTTCTCTCGGGTGGGCCGCAGGAGCATGGCATGAACAGCACGACTTCCGCGGCGGTCCGGGCGCCCTGTTGGACGCCTGGCTCCGGGACCTGAAAGGCGTTTCCGGAATCGCCAGGGCATTCATGGTGCAATCCTCCGCTCCGCGCAGCCGTCCCCGTGTGTGGCACGAGTCCCTGCAGAGTGCTCGCGAGGACGAGCTGGCGTGGGTGGATGACACCAGCCTGGAGCTGTGGACCCACCGGCCCCTGCCTGCGGGCACGCGCATCTTCCTGGAGTTCCTGAGCAAGCCCGCGGGCAGCCGCGTGGGCCTGGACGGCGAGGTGGTGGAGGGCGCGCGCGCGCCCCACGCCATGCGCATCCGCCTGGACAACGTGGGTGAGGACGCGCTGGCGGAGCTGCAGGCGCTGCGACAGGAGCTGGAGTCCTTGGGGGTGGACACCACGCCCGCGGGAATGGAGGCGCCCCCGGAGCCCGCGCCCGCCGCCACGGTGGAGTTCGAGGAGCCGCCCTTCACCCCCACGCCCCCGGACGCGCTGGATGGCGCGCTGGCCACGTCGGGCGCGGCGGTGACGCCGGAAGACCCGCTGGCGGCGCTGGGCGCGGAGGCGCTGGAGCACTCCCTTCCGCCGATGCCCGCGCCGTCCGCCGCTGCGGACCCGCTGGCCGGGCTGGAATCCAGTCCCACCGACGTGGTGCCCGACGACCCCCTGGCCGGCCTGGAGGCTCCCGCGGCGTCGGCGCCGGCGGGGCTGGAGGGCTGGGACGCGTCGGCAAGCGCGCCGGTGGCGACGGAGACGCCCGCGCCGGCCGAGGTACCAGCGACGGATACGCCGGGATTCGACGCGCTGCCAGGCGCGCCCGCCCCGTTGGAAACGGCCGCCGCGCCCGGGGCGCCCGCCGACCCGCTGGCGGGATGGGACGCCGCCTCCGCCATGCTGGACGGCCCCCCGGGCTGGGAGATCCCGTCGGAGGAGACCGGGCCCGCGCCCGTCGAAGCACCTGCCGATCCGCTCGCTGGCCTGGAGGAAACCGCTCCCGCCGAGCCGCTCGCCGGCCTGGAGCCCGCTCCCGTCGCTGCGGCGCCCGGCGCTTCCACCGAGCTTGCCGCGCCTGTCGACCCGCTCGCCGGTCTCGACCCGCCCGTCGCCGCGCCGGCCGACCCGCTGGCCGGTCTCGACGCACCCGCGGACCCGCTCGCGGGCCTCGACGCACCCGCCGACCCCCTCGCCGGCCTCGACGCGCCCGTCGCTGCGCCCGCCGACGCGCTCGCCGGTTTCGACGCGCCCGCGGACCCGCTCGCCGGCCTGGATGACCCGGTCGCGGCCCCCGCCGGTTTCGACGCACCGCCCGAAGCCCCCATCGACCCGCTGGCGGCACTGGACGCAGCCGCGGCACCGGCGGATCCGCTCGCGGGGCTGGACGCCCCCAGCGACCCCCTGGCCGGACTGGTGGACCCCGTGGCGGCGCCGGTGGATCCGCTCGCGGGCCTGGAAGCGCCAACCGACCCGCTGGCCGGCCTGGATGCGCCCGAAGCGGCCCCCATGGATCCACTCGCCGGGCTGGATGCGCCGCCTGCTCCTGTGGATCCGCTCGCCGGGCTGGAGGCGCCCGTGGCGGTGGAGGGAGCGGCCGCGGCCGAGCCGGCCAATCCGCTGGCGGGCTGGGACACCGTCCCCGTGACCCCCGTTCCCGGCGAGACCGGCGCACTCCCGGCCGCCGCGCCCGTCCCCGCGGACCCCATGGGCGGTTGGGACAACGTACCGGCCACGCCCGTGCCGGGGGAGGCGCCAGCTCCGTCGTGGGATGCGGCTGCAGCGCCCCAACCCGCCGCACCGGTCCCCGCGGATCCGTTGGCGGGGCTGGCGCCCGCACCCGCGCCCAGTGGCCTGGCAGAGGCGGGCCTGTTCGACGAATTCCCCGCCGAGCCCGTGCCCCCGGCGGAAGCGCCCGCCGTTCCGCCCACGCCCCCCGCGCCGCGCGCCCTGGGCACGCCGGACTGGTTCGACGCCGAGCCGGTGAGCCTCATCATGGAGGCCCCACAGCCCACCGGGGAGGTGCCCGTGGCCGACGTCGGCGCCCCGGAGATGCCGGCGTGGGACCTGGCCGCGCCCGCCGCGGAGGCACCTGTTCCGGCGGTGGACGCTCCTCCCGCCCCGGCGGCGCCCGTCGAGGTTCCCTCCGCGGTGACGGCACCGCCCGGCCAACCGGGCGCGGACCGCGATCCGCTGTTTGATGCCTGGGGACAGCCCGCCGCGCTCCCCGCGCAGGCCCTGTTTGACGACGTGGGCACGGGAGAGGTCGCGAGCCTGGAGGACGAACCCTCCGTGCCGCCCATCGCCGCGCCCGCCGAGCCGATGCTTCCGGTGGAAGCGCCGCCCGCCGGTCCACCCCCGGAGCTGGCACCTCCCGCGCCCTCTCGCGTGGAGGCCTCCTACGACCCGGACTTCGACGCCTCGCTGGGCGGGGATCCCAACGCGGAGTCCCTGGCCGAGCTGCTGGAGGATCCGCCCGCGCAATCCGCGCCGCCGGTGGATCCGTTGGAAGACAGCATCCCCATGAGCCTGGGGAAGCCCACGCAGACGCTCCCCCCGGTGACGCCGCCCGCGTCGTCGCCGTTTGGCGCGCCCAGCGCCGCGGCCCTGGCCGCCACGCCCTTTGGTGGCCCCGCGGGCACCCTCCCGCCGCCGCCCTTCGGCGCCGCCGCGGGCACGCTCCCGCCGCCGCCGTTCGCGAGCTCCCCGCCGGGCGGAACGCTGGCCTCCCCACCGGCCACCCCGGTGCCGCCGTTCGGGGCCCCGGCGCTGGACGCCACGCCGCCGCCGGTCAGCGCACCCTACGTCCCCCCGCCCGACCCCTTTGCCTACGAGCGCAGCGTGGAGGTCGACTCCGGCTCCCGCGACGCATTGTTCGGGCAGGGCGGCGGGCTCCTCAGCGAGGAGAGCACCGGGCCAGGCCTGGAGGTGGGGGTGGGCGCGGCCATGGTGGGTGGCCTGGGCGCTCCCGCGCTGACCACCGAGGTGAAGCAGCCGCTCATGGCCGCGGATCCCATGGTGCGCGACCCCTCGGTGACCGGCGGCGTGGATCCATTCGGGCCTCCGCCTGGGCTGCAGGGCGGCGACCCGTTCTCGGGGGGCCCGGCCTTTGGCACACCGCCGCTGGGAGCCCCCGCGGGCTCGCCTTTTGGTGGCGGGATGGTCCCGGGCGGGATGCCTTTTGGCGCTCCGCCGGGAGCCCCCGCGCCGCAGGAGGGCATCGAGCTGGGGGGCAGTCCGGATGACCCCATCGAGCTGGCCACCGGCGCCGAGATGCTGATGGTGCACTCGGACAAGTACTACGCGCAGTCCTCACCGTTCGCCGGGCAGGATGGCGGTGCACCCCAGCCGCAGCAGCCGCCCGAGGACGACATTCCCCCGCTGGTGGGAGCGGTGCTGCTGGACGTGCCCGGCGCGCAACCCGGCATGGCCCCGCCCCCGCCCCCCGTGCAGGCCGCGCCGCCCATGGCTGCCCCTCCCGGCGCGCGGGTCAGCGTGGATGACCTGTTCGACACCATGGGCCTGGGTGGCCCGGCCGCCCCGCCGCCCGCCCCGCCGACCCCGCCCGAGGACGACCTTCCCCTGGTGGTGCAGGGTCAGCTCCTTGGTGGCGCCCCGGCCGCACCTGCCGCGCCCGGACCCCAGGCGTGGGTGGGTGGGGCTCCCGGGGCGGCTCCGTCGGCGGCGCCCGGTGCACGTCCCGGCGCCCCCGCGCCGCAGAAGTCCCTCAAGGACTCCATCGACGCGCTCTTCGACGAGGAATGACGCGCGGTGGCCTCGGTCACGCTGCAAGCCATCCACAAGCGTTACGGCAACGTCCACGTGGTGCGGGGCATTGACCTCCACATCCCCGCCGGCGCGCGCTGCGTGCTGCTGGGCGCCTCCGGGTGCGGCAAGACCACCACGTTGCGCATGGTGGCCGGCCTGGAGAGCCCCGACGAGGGCCGCCTCCTGCTGGACGACCGCGTGGTGAGCGCGCCGCGGGAGCGCGTGCACGTCCCGCCGGAGGAGCGCGGGCTGGGCATGGTGTTCCAGTCCTACGCGCTGTGGCCGCATCTCAGCGTGTTCGAGAACGTGGCCTACCCGCTGCGTCGCGCCCGCGTTCCCGACGGAGAGCTGCGCACCCGCGTGCGGGAGGCGCTTGCGCTGGTGCACCTGGAGTCGCTGGGGGACCGCGCGCCGCACGCGCTCAGCGGCGGGCAGCAGCAGCGCGTGGCGTTGGCGCGGGCGCTGGTGGGTCGGCCGCAGGTGCTGCTCACCGACGAGCCGCTCAGCAACCTGGACGCCAAGCTGCGCGACCTGCTCCGCTCCGAGATTGCCGCGCTGTGCGAGCGTTTCCACATCACGCTGCTGCACGTCACGCATGACCAGGCGGAAGCGCTCTCCCTGGGCACGCACGTGGCGGTGATGGACGCGGGCCGGATTGCCCAGCTGGGTCCGCCCGAGGAGGTCTACCGCGCACCACGCACGCTCCTGGTGGCGCGCTTCCTGGGCGACACCCACGTGCTCCGCGCCAGCTACGACGGCGAGCAGGTGAAGGTGGGTGGCGTGGCGGTGCGACCGCGGCTGGCGGAGACCGGCGCTCCCGGCGAGGCCTGCGCGTTGTGCGTGCGCCCCGAGGACCTGCGGGTGGAGAGCGCCGGCGTGGAGGGCGCGGTGCCCGGCAGGGTGCTGGTGAGCGCCTGCGTGGGCGAGGGATGGCTCCTGGACGTGGAGACGGAGGCGGGCGCGGTGCGGGTGCGCGCTCCCTCGCCCGCGCGCGCGGGGGAGAACGTGGGCGTGCGCGTGCTGGGTGGCCACGCGTTCCACGCCGCGGCGTGACTACCGGATCCGCTCCACGTTCTCCTCCCAGTTCTTCCCGTCGAAGGGCACCACCTTGAAATCACCCACCACGTTGCCGTCCAGGGCGCGCACGTTGACGTCGACGCCGTCGGGGTGGGAGCGCGGCGTGTAGAAGGGATGGATGCCGCAGACCCGGCAGAAGGTGTGCTTGGCCACGTGCGTGTTGAACGTGTACGTGGTGAGGAACTCCGCCCCCTGCAGCAGCGTGAACCGCTCCCTGGGGACAATGAGGTGCAGGAAGCCCTTCTTGGTGCAGATGCTGCAGTTGCAGTCCAGCGCCTCCAACGAGTCGGTGCTGACGCGGAAGCGCACCGCGCCGCAGTGGCAACCGCCCACGTAGGTCTTCATCCCGGCCTCCTTGTGGTTGGCGCGCACCGTCGAGGAGTTTGCGGCGTGGCGCAAGGACCAGGCGGTGGCCTTCCCCCTCCCGCTCCCCCTC
>JBFMGU010000369.1:0-8536 GCA_040752415.1 Myxococcota bacterium | reverse complement strand
TGCCCCTGCCCGGCTTGAGGGCGCCGTCGTCCGAAAGGGTTCCCCGTCGTCAACCTTTGCGCTGACGCAACCTACAAGCCGTCGTCCGAAAGGGGTCCCCGTCGTCAACCTTTGCGCTGACGCAACCTACAAGCCGGGCAGGGGCACGGGCAGGGGCACGGCACGGCAGGGCACTTCCCCCGCCATCAGTGGTTCCCGATGTGCGTGAGGCACAACTCCGTCGGCTTCCCGCCGCACTTCTCACACGTGCAGATGCGGAACTCGGCGCGCGGGTCCTCGTCGGTGACGCCACACACCTTGCACTGACGACGTGCCATGGGCGCCTGCGCCGCCTGCCATTGCGGTTTCACCGTGGCCTGTCGTGCTGCCTGACGCGCGCGGCCGCGCAGCAGGTCCACGAGGTCACCGGCGAAGAACAGCAGGTAGTTCGCCACCGCCACCACTGGCATCAGCATCGCCATTCCGGGCGCGCGATACGCGATGTAGGCCAGCAGCGCCGCGTCCAACAGCGCCAGCCACTTGGCCTTCACCGGCACCACGATGAGCAGGAACTCGTAGTCCGGCCACAACGTGGCGAACGCCAGGAACAGGCTCATGGTGAGGTAGAAGTTCGTGGCGCTCACGCCCAGCAGCATGGCCGCGCTCGACGTCAACACCATGCCCAACAGCCAGAAGAACTGGTACTTGAACCCGCCCCACCGTCCCTCCAGCGCGGTGCCAATGGAGTGCAGCACCATCAGGCCCAAGATCGCCCACAGCAGTGACGTCGAGGGCGGGAGGAACACGTAGGTGAACAGCCGCCAGTATTCGCCCTGCAGCACGCGCGCGGGGTCCAGCACCATGCGGTCC
The DNA here is from genome assembly GCA_040752415.1 of Myxococcota bacterium. Taxonomy (GTDB): domain Bacteria; phylum Myxococcota; class JACRCW01; order JACRCW01; family JACRCW01; genus JBFMGU01. Next base: position 7,687 of record JBFMGU010000369.1, on the reverse strand, counting down.
AACGACCCCGGCTTGGCCAGCTCCAGCACCAGCGCAAGCGCCTGGATGCCCACCAGCCACAGGGTCAGGTTGGGGATGTGCAGGTCACCAAAACGGCGTTCCAGTCGGGCAAGCAGTCGATCCATGGCGGGAGGGCCATAGCAGGGAGGCCCGCCGCGCGCCGCAAGCTCTGGCGCAACCCCTTGACACCCGGCCCTCTCTCCATTTCCCTGCGCCGCTCCAAACGCGTTTCACGGCGGATGCCCGCGGGGCTTCCGGCGTTGCGGTGGTCTGATGGGTGCGGCACCGGTGGTGATTGCAGGCGGTGGACCGGGCGGCAGCGCCACCGCGGTCTCCTTGCGTCGACGCGGCGTGGACGTGGTCCTGCTGGACCGTGCGGTCTTCCCCCGTGACAAGGTCTGCGGCGACGTGGTCCTCCCCGAGGCGCAGGCCGCCATTGCCGAGCTGGGACTGGACGGAGAGGACCTGCGTGCGCGCGGCTACCCGTGCACCGGCAGCCGCTACGTCACCACCAACGGAGCCGAGGTCTCCGGCGTCTTCCGCGACACCCGCGGCGTGCTCACGGACTGGTGGATCGTCAAGCGCAGCGTGCTGGACCACTGGCTCCTGCAGCGCGCCAAGGACGCGGGCGCGGAAGTGCGCGAAGGCTGGGAGGTGGGCAGCGTCATCCAGGACGGCGCGGGTCGCGTGGTGGGCGTCAACGCGCGCAAGCCCGACGGAACCAACGTCCAGCTCGACGCCAGCCTGGTGGTGGGCGCGGACGGGGCCTCCAGCGCGGTGGCGCGCTCCCTGGGCGTGTTCACGCAGAAACCCGAGCACCTCTGCCTGGCCGCGCGCGCGTACGTCACCGGCCTCAAGCTGCCCGAGCCGTACCTGGAGATCTTCACCACCGAGCGCTCCCTGCCCGGTTGCGCCTGGATCCTCCCCGTGGGCCCAGACGAGGCGAACATCGGCGTGGGCATCATCAAGGCCGACGTGGAGCGGCTGGGCAAGAACCCGCGCCAGATGTTCGAGGAGCTGCGCGAGCAGGTGCCGCTGTTTGCCGAGCGCCTCAAGGGCATCAACGTGGGCACGCTCAAGGGATGGAGCCTGCCGGGGTCCAGCGAGGGGCGGCCCATCGTCGGGAATGGGCATGTTCTCGTCGGGGATGCGGGCGCCATGGTGGACCCCTTCACCGGTCACGGCATCCACCACGCGCTCATGGCCGGGAGCATTGCCGGACAGGTCATCTCGGAGGCGCTCCAGCGTGGCGACGTCAGCGCGCAGGCGCTCATGCCCTATGACCAGCGTTGTCGCGAGCGGTTCCTGGGGGAGGCGGAGCTGGGCTACCGGCTGCAGCGTCTGCACGCCAAGGCCTCGCTGATGCGCATGGCCACCAGGTTCTGCGGCGCGCACCCCGGCATGCGCTGGGCGTTCCTGGCGCTGTTGGGCCACGCGGTGCCGCGTCACACCATGCTGACCGGGCCGCAGCTCATCCGCGCGCTCATGACGCGTGGTCCGTCTCCCAAGGGCAATCCCCCCGGCCTTCCCGCCGCCAAGAACACCGAGGTGCACGCGTGAGCACGCTCCTGCTTCCCAAGAACGTGACCGCCGCGCAGCTGGGCCAGGCGCTGGAGGCGTGTGAGGTCGTGGCCGCCAAGGACCGCAGCAACCTCTACATCACCAGCCAGTTCTTCGAGGACCGCGCGCGGTATGACGCGTTCATCGCCATGTACGCGGTGATGCGTCTCGTCGACGACTTCATCGACAACGTGCCGGACAAGTCGCGCCTGGACGACGCGGGGAAGGCCCGGTTGAAGACGGAGCTGGACCGCTGGGAGCAGCGCATCCGGGACGCGTATGACGACCGTCCGTCGACGGACCCCATCGACGTGGGGCTCAGCGCGGCGGCCAAGACCTTCCCGGTGCCCATCAAGGTGTGGCTGAACTTCATTGACGCCATGCGCTTTGACGTGGACCACCCGCGCTTCCAGGACTTCCCGGAGTTCCTCTCCTACGGCGAGGGCGCCACCGTGGCGCCGACGGTGATCTACGTCTACCTGCTCACCGCGGTGCGCGACGCGTCGTCGGGACAGTACCTGGTGCGCGACTTTGACTTCGAGACCTGTGGCCGCGAGCTCGGCCTGTTCGCGTACCTGGCGCACATCCTCCGCGACGTGGCCGAGGACATGCGCGTGGGTGAGACCGGACTGGTCTACCTCACCGTGGCGGACATGGCGGCGCATGGCCTCAACGAGCAGGAGGTCCGCAAGCTCATCCAGCGGGGCGACGGGGACGAGCGCTGGCGGGGGTTGGTGCGGGAGATTTGTCGTCGGGCGCACGTCATGGAGCAGAAGGGCGTGGCGCTGGCGGACCCGCAGTACGCCAAGATGGACCAGGACTGCGCGTTCATCCTGAACCTGATCATCACGGTGTACCAGGAGCTGCTCAGGCGCATTGAGGAGCGCCCCGACGCGGTGCTGCGCTCCGACCCGATGATGTCCGGGGAAGACAAGATGAACCTCGCGGTGGCCTCCGCGCAGCGCACCGGTTATCCGCTGCAGAAGGTGGCGGAGAAGATGGCGCCGCGCGGCTGACATGGCCCACCGCTACTTCCGCGTGCGCATCCGGTTGCTCCGCACGGAGGATGGCGGTCGACAGACGCCCATTGGGCGCAAGCACCTGTTCCACTGTGACATTGGTGCCACCTGGCGCGGCATGCCGGTGTTCCACGACGCGCACGTCATCCTCGACGGACGCAGCGGCCTGGGCCCTGGCGACGAGGGCACCGCGCGACTGGAGCCGCTGAACCCGGAGTTGTGGAAGGAAGTGCAGGTGGGGAGGACCTTCAACCTGCACGAAGGGCGCGCGCAACGCGGCGTGGGCGAGATCCTCGAGATCGTCGACGAGTAGCGCGATCACGAAGCGGTGAGCGGGACACAACCCTGGAGTGCGGTGCGACCGCGTGCAGACGCGCCCGACGTGAAGCACCGCCCTGGATCCGTCCGCACCGACGACAGCGTGCCAATCCGTCGAGCAGCGTGATTCGATCCAGGGCGGTGCTCGACCGCTCGTCACGCCTGCACGTCGCCGCACCGCACTCCAGGGTTGTGTCCCGCTGCGTGGCCTCAGGGCACTTCACACTCGGTGTTGCCGCTGCCGTCGCGGTCGCGACACACGTAGCCGCTGCGACAGTCGTTCGACGAGAAGCAGTCCACGCTGCAGTACAGCTTGTACCCGGGGAAGCTGGTGACGTGGCAGTGGGTTCCACTCCCGCACGCGGAGGTGGAGTTCGCGCACTCGTCGGTGCAGAAGCCGTCCTGGTAGCCGTCGGAGCCGGTCAGGCACACCGCGTGCTCCCCGCCCGCGCAGTCCATGGCGGTGACGCACGGTCCGCCAATGGGGGAGCTGCCGCTGCCGTAGGGCGCGCACTCGCTGACGCCGTCGTAGTCGTAGTCGTAGCAGGAGTAGCCGGAGCGGCAGTCAAAGTCGCTGGTGCAGTCCTTGTAGCAGTAGTTCACGCCCCAATAGTTCTTGCCGCAGTGCGCGCCGGAGCCGCAGTTGTCGCAGCCGAGGTCGGAGCAATAGCCGTCGGGCCATCCGTCGCCACCGGCGTCCAGGCAGCTCCCCCCGTTGCACTCCAGGTAGCTGAAGCACGGGGAGCCCACGCCACCCTCGGTCCCGCCCGACGTCGACGACGAGGAGGAACCGCCCGTGCACGTCTGCAGGCCGTTGACAGCGTCGTAGCAGTAGTCGCAGGCGGCGGCGTTGCAGTTGGCGGAGGAGCAGCCCTGCCCGTTGCACGCCGGGTCGGCCGCGCCGCATCCGCAGTCGCAGTCTCCGTCGCTGTAGTAGCTGGTCTGGCAGTACCACGTGCCGGGCACGCCACCGGTGCTGCTGCTCGACGACGACGTGGACGTCGACCCCGCCTCACACGTCGCGTAGCTGCCGAGGGAGTCGTGGCAGTAGTCACAGCTGGCCACGTAGCAGTTGGCGGGGTAGCAGCCCTGGCCGCCGCAGTCGGGGTCGGGAGCGCCGCAGCCGCAATCACACCAGCCGTCGGTGTAGAGGCCGTCCCCGCAGTGCCACAGCGTGGGGATGTTCCCGCTGGACGACGTGCTGGTGCTGGTTGCGAAGCTGGTGCTGGACGTGCTGCTGGTGCTGGAGGTGCTGGCGGAAGTGGAGGTGGAGAACCCGCCGGAGGTGGAGGAGGTGAAGCCACCGGAGCTGGTGCTCCCCGACGAGCTGCCCGGCAGCCCGCCGGTGCTGGTGGACCCCGACCCGAAGTCGCCGCTGGAGCCGGAACCCGACCCCGCGCCGTTACCCACGCCTGCGCCGAACCCGCCGCTCGACGTGCTGGCGCCACGGTTGCGGCCGCTCCCGCTGTCACTCGGTCCGCACGCCCCGACGATGGCAAGCGCCATCACCCACGGTGTCACGACGAGACGGGTCTTCATGCATCACCCCAATTCCCCGGTCCATCCCAGGGCGGCGCAGTCTTCCACACCGGAAATCACCCTGCCACCGCGCCGGGGCGGGCCTGTTGGGTGACCAGCTCCACCAGGTTTCCGTCGGGGTCCTGCACGTAGGCGGTGCGCTGCCCCCAGGGGCGGTCGGTGGGCGGCATGACCGGGGTGACGCCTTTTCCCACCAGCTCCGCAAACGCCGCGTCGACGTCGGGGACCTTGAAGCCCAGCTCGAAGGCCGGCGCGGCGGGGTCGGGGGCGCGCAGCGGACGGCCCAGCGTGTCCGCCATGGCCTCCCGCGTGTACAGCGCCAGGCGCGTGGTGCCGGTGTCCAGCTGGGCAAAGCCGCCGGAGCGGTGCTTGAGCGGAAGCCCCAGCCTGTCGACGTAGAAACGCAGCGCCACGTCCAGGTCCGCGACGATGAGCACGATGTAGTCGGCGGCCCGGAGCTGCATGGCTCACCACGGGTCGGGGACGTGGACCTCGCCGCTGGTCTCCAGGTGGAAGCCCAACGTGAGCTTGCGACGCTCGCGCGGCTTGAGCTGCACCGGCAGCTTGACCAGGCCCTGCTCGTCGGGGGCGGGCGTGCCTTCACTGCAGTGCGCGGGGGAGGGCACCACCTTGAGCTGCTTCACCTCGCTGACCGGCAGCCGCAACAGCACTTCCACCGTCTCCGGCCCGCCACCCGTCAACGTCAGCTCCACCTCCTGCACGAAGTGGACGCGCTCACGCTGGAGCAGTCGCTCCTCCTCCACGCGCCTGCGCTCGTGCATCACCACGAAGCGGTCGTCGGAGCCGAAGGAGACGTCGAGCTCCTCACCGGCGCCCACGTAGGGCAGGTCCCCCACGCCCACGTGCGCACCGTCGACGAGCAGCGTGATGGGGCCGGCCAGGAGCGGATGGCCCGCGGTGTTGCGCAGGGAGGCGCGCAGGAACACGTGCGTTGCCAGCTCCGGCATGGCCACCAGCGAGGTGCGCGCCGCGGTCTTGAAGCTGCCCACCGCCACGCGGTGCGGTCTTCCGTCGTCGGGGATGGTGACCCGCGTGGGCGGCTGGAAGGAGCGGGGCACGCCGCCGTCGTACACGCCGGGCGCGGCGCCGCGCAGGTCGGTGCGGGGCACCACCTCCTCCCGGTGCTCGACGAAGATCTGCTTGCGCTCCTCGGGCGCCTTGAGTCTCTGGGTCAGCAGGTCCTCGCGCAGCGTCGGCAACGTGGCGCCGGCGCTGGGGCGCGCGGTGGACAGGGTCAGCTCCACCTGGTCCCAGCTCTCGCCGGTGCGCTGCCACACCGTGGCGTAGGTGGTCCATTCCACCGTGCCATCCTTGTGCAGGTGCGCCTCGTGCGCGGGACGCCACAATGCACACGGCTCCAGCGCGCTCACCACCAGCCGGGCCTTCCCGCCGTCGCCGGAGATGTGGATGACCACGTCGGCAACCATGCGCTGGCGGACCTGCGCGCGCTCCCGCACCAGCCCGTTGAGCTGCTCCAGCTTCTGCTGCTTCTCACGCACCACGGAGCGCACCGTGTCGACGTTGGCATCCGCGGCGTGCAGCTCCTCCTGCAGCTTCTGCAGTGAGCTCATCCACTCCGCCGACTGCGCCTGCGGGCTCCACATCCCGCGCGCCGCGGCCTGGACGTAGCGCTGGAACATGTGCACCACGGCGCTGCGTCGCTCGTTGGCGCGGTCCAGGTCGCGCTGGGCGGCGCGCACGTCGTTCTCCGCGGCTTCCACGTCGGCCTTCAGCGCGTCCAGGCGACGGGTCTGCTCCCCGGTGTCCTCGGTCCAGGTGCGCTCCACCCGCACGTCATCCACCGTGCCCACCGCGGCGCCGTCGGGGCCGGTGGGGGGATGCAGCTGGGCCACCACGTGTGCGTCGGAGATGAGCGGGCTCACGCCGCGGACGCGGACGGTGACGGGACCGGCGGGGAGATCCAGGAGCCCCTCACGCTGGACCTCGGCGCGGTCCTCGTAGGCGGTGACGCGACGGACGGGGAGCGCAACGTCGAGCTCCCGCACGGATGGGGACTCCGTGGCGCCACCGGCGGGGTTCTGGGCGTGGGACTTCACACCCGCGTTGGTACCACACGACGGACGCACCAAGGAACCACGAGGGACCGCACTCCCGTGTTCCGTGCTCTATGCTCCACCCATGCCTCCCCACCCCAAGCTCGGCGAGCATGAGATCGGCGCATCCCTTGGCAACGACGGCTCGGGTGAGCTGTTTGCGGCGACAAACCCGCGCACCGGGCAACGCTGCGTTGCCAAGGTGATCGAGCTGACGACGAAAGGCCCCGCTCGCGACGACGTGTTGGCGCGTTTCAAGTCGGACGTGGAGACGTTGCGCAAGCTCGATCATCCCCACGTCGCGCGCATCCTGGAGGTTGGCCACGAGGAGCGCAGCGCGGGTGTGACCGCGGTGTACGTGGTCCGGGAGCACGTGGAGGGGCGCACGCTGGCGCAGCTGGTGCAGTCGGACGGTGCGCTCCCACCCAAGCTGGCCGCGGACATGTTGCGTACCGTCTGCGCCGCCATCCAGGCCGGCCACGACGAGGGCATCCTCCACGGCGACATCCGTCCCGAGAACGTGATGCTGGCGCGCAATGGTCGCGTGGTGGTGCTGGATTCCGGTCACGCTCGACTGCGCGAGCTGCTCCCCGCGCGCGGTGGTCCCATCTCGACGACGACGCGCACCCAGGCACCGGAGGTCCTCGGTGGCAAGCCCGCGGACGTGCGCTCCGACGTCTACAGCCTGGGCGCGCTGCTCTACCACCTCGTCACCGGCCGGCACCTGCGCGGCAACACCACGCTGGACGCGGTGGTCGGTGCGCACGACGACGTCGACGTCCGCACCGTGGAAGCCGCCACCGGTCTGCCGCAGTCATTCCGCTCCGTGCTCGCCAAGGCGGTGACGCGGGTGCCCACGCACCGTCATCCCTCTCCGGAGGCGTTGGCGGAAGCGCTGCGCGCGCACAGCGACGAGCCGGAGTGGCTGGTGGTGGCCCGTCCCACGTCGGGGCCAACACCGCCGGAGGGAGCGCCGCGCAGGTTCCAGTACCGCGACCTTTCCGCCGAGAAGGAGGAGCCCAGGACCTCGCCGCTTCCTTTGCTGGTGGTTTCCGGTCTCGTCGTTGTCGGTGCCATCCTGTGGCAGAAGAAGGCGCCAACACCCGAGCCGGCGCCCGTCGTGGTTCGTCCCGCGCCGCTGATTCCCGACGATCCCGCGCCTCCTCCGCCCCCCAC
>JBFMGU010000368.1:0-8614 GCA_040752415.1 Myxococcota bacterium | reverse complement strand
CGCGCGGTGGGCCGGGATTTCCGCGCCTGGGTGTCCTCTCCGTCGTGGTGGCGCTGGCGGGCGTGGTGGCGCTGGCGCTGAGCGTGTTCTCCGGGATGGCCATGGTGGACTTTGCCGCGCGGGACCGGGTGCTCACCGGCGTCATGCAGCGCGACCCGCTGTTCCTCATGGCGGTGGCGACGATGCTGGACGAGCAGGGCGTGCCCTCCACCGGACTGCACGGCGCGGCGCCCTACCCGTACCACGTGCTCACCCTGGTGCTTTACAGCGCCATCGCGCGCGTCCTGGAGCTGCCCCTCCCCGAGGTGTTCGGCCACGCCACCTTCATCACGTTCATTCCCATGCTCTTCGCCATGCTGGTGGCGGTGGGTGAGGAGCTGGCGCCATCTCGACGGGGAAGCGAGCTCGCGCTCTCGGTGATCCTGGTGGCGTGCTGCTTCGCGGGATTCCTGGGACGCACCACGTTCTCCTCGTTTGGCATCTGGAACGTGTACTTCATCTCCGAGTCCTACCTGCTGAGCCTCATCCTGCTGCTGGCGCTGCTGTCCCTCCTGCTCGGCCCGTTGACCACGGGGTGGCGCGGGCTGCTGTGGCAGGTGGCGTTCGTGGTGGCGCTGTGCGGAACCAAGGTGTCGACGGGCGCGCTGGGACTGGGCATGGCGCTGCTGCACGAGCTGCTGGCGGCGCGCGGCACGACGGTGCGCGGGTGGCTCGTGGCGCTGGGGCGCATGGCGGTGATGACGATGGCGGGCGCGCTGGTGGCAGCCTGGTCGACGCCGCCGGGGATTCCGCACCGCTTCGAGCCGCTGTTCTTCCTCAACGCCTTTGTTCCGTACGAGGGAGAGGGTGCGCTGTTCGCGTTCCTCGTCGTCCACTACTTCTTCGTCATTGCCGCGGCGCTGGCGCTGGCCGCGCTGCACCTGGCTGGCTCCGATCTGTTGTCGCGCCACGCGCGCCCAGCGCTGATGCTGGTTGCGGTCACCGTGGTGGGCTTCGTCCCGCTGAACGTGGCCTCACCCGCCGGGGAAGGGCTGTACTTCTCCAACGTGTCCATGTTCCTGGCCATCCCGGTGATGCTCGCGCTGCGTCACGTGGCATTCCGCATGCCGGAGTCACCACGGGCGCGGAGCGCGCTGCTGCTCGCGTGGGGACTGACGACGCTGGGCGTGGGTGGCCTGTTGTTGTACGGCGCGCCGCTGTTGCGTCGTTCCGTGTGGCAGGTGGAGGTCGACGTGGCGTCCGTCCCCCGGGAGCTGCCCATCACGCCGTACACCCGCGCGCTTTCGTCGCTGGCCCAGGACCGCGCCACCGCCGAGCTGCCCGTCTACATTGCCAAGGAGGAGAGCGCGTTCTGGACCGCACCCGCGGACTGCTCCGCCCTGCCCTTCCTCATCCCGGTGCTGGCTCGTCGACCGGCGCTGTTCGGATTGCCTTCCCCGCAATGCTCGCGCGCCACCTTCTACGGCTACCCCGCGTATTCCCCGGAGCTGTTCCAGGCGGGCGCCGCACCCCGGCTTCCCGAGGAGACGTTGTGCGGCGAGGCCACGCGACTGGGCTTTGCGGGGTATGTGGACGTGCGTGCGACGGGGACCCGCGCGGTGCGTTGCCCGTCCTGATGCAAACGCCGCGTTGACAGGGTTTCCAGGCCAGCCTATCCCCGAGTCATCTCGTCACACTTGATGTGCGCTTGAGCATGGGCCAGGACGCACCGGGCTGCGGATGGTTGGCATTGGCATCTTGGGCTACGGGTACTGGGGACCCAATCTCGTCCGGAACTTCCTCGAGACGCCGGGCTTCCACGTCGTGGCGGTGGCGGACCGGAATCCCGCACGGCTCGCGCAGGTCCAGCAGCGCCTCCCCGGCGTGATCACCACCAGCGACGAGCGCGAGGTGTGGGAGAACCCGCAGGTCGACGCGGTGGCCATTGCCACGCCGGTGTCCACGCACTTCGAGCTGGCCATGCAGTGCCTCCGCGCCGGCAAGCACGTGCTGGTGGAGAAACCCCTGGCGGCCACCCCCGAACACGCGGCGCGGCTCGTCGAGGAGGCGGCCCAGCGCAAGCTCACGCTGATGGTGGACCACACCTTCGTGTACACGCCGGCGGTGCAGAAGCTGAAGCAGCTCATCTCCGACGGAAGCGTGGGCGAGACGTACTACTACGACTCCGTGCGCATCAACCTGGGCCTGTTCCAGTCCGACGTGGACGTGCTCTGGGACCTGGCGGTGCACGACCTGTCCATCATCGAGGACATCTTCCCGGACAAGCCGGTGGCCATCTCGGCGCAGGGGTTGTCCCACGTGCCGCGCGGCATGGTGGACATGGCGTACCTGACGCTCTTCTTCTCCACGCAGATGATCGCGCACCTGCACGTGAACTGGCTGGCGCCGGTGAAGGTCCGTCGCACGCTGATTGGCGGCAGCCGCAAGATGATCGTCTACGACGAGCTGGAGCCCAGCGAGAAGATCAAGGTCTACGACAAGGGCATCACCATCGACGACAACCCGGAGAGCGTGCACCAGCGTCGCATCGGGTACCGCAGCGGAGACATGTGGGCGCCGCAGCTGGCCACCACGGAAGCGCTGCGCACCGCCACCGCGCACTTCCTGGATTGCATCCGCACCGGGCGCACCCCCACCACCGACGGAGCCGCGGGCCTGCGCGTGGTGCGGATGCTGGAAGCTGCTTCGCGCTCCCTGCAGCAGCGCGGCAACGTGGTGGAGCTGGAGCGCTAGACCATGCGCGGACGCCACGTGCTGGTGACGGGTGGTGCGGGTTTCATCGGCTCGGAGCTGGTGCACCAGCTGGCGTGGGGTGGCGCGCGCGTCACCGTGCTGGACAACCTGGTGAACGGTCGCCGGGAGAACCTGCAGGACATCCCGCGTGACAACGTGGAGCTGGTGGTTGGCGACATCCGCGACGAAGCGCTGGTGAACCGACTCATGCGTGGCGTCGAGGTGGTGTTCCACCTGGCGGTGCTGGGCGTGCGCCACTCCATCCACTCCCCGCAGGAGAACCACGAGGTCAACGCCACCGCCACGTTGAAGCTGCTGGCCGCGGCGCGCTCGTCCGGCGTGGGACGTTTTGTCTACGTCTCCAGTTCCGAGGTGTACGGCACCGCGCGCACCGCGCCCATGACGGAGGACCACCCGCCCTTCCCGCTCACCGTCTACGGCGGAAGCAAGCTCGCGGGGGAGTGCTACACGCGTGCGTACTTCCACACCTACGGCTTCCCCACCGTGGTGCTGCGCCCGTTCAACGCCTTCGGTCCGCGCTGTCATCACGAGGGCGACAGCGGTGAGGTCATTGCCAAGTTCATGCTGCGCTGCATGGCCGGCCAGCCGATGATCGTGTTTGGCGACGGGACGCAGACGCGTGACTTCACGTTCGTGGCGGACACCGCGTCGGGGATCCTGGCTGCGGGCATGAGTGAAGGCGCCGTGGGAAAGACCATCAACCTGGGCTCCGGCAAGGAAGTCACCATCCTGGAGCTGGCGCGGATCATCGCGCGCGTCGTTGGCGTGGCGCCGCGCATCGAGCACATCGAGCCGCGTCCCGGCGACGTGCTGCGTCTCATTGCCGACACCACGCAGGCGCGCGGGCTGCTGGGCTTTGCACCCAACGTCTCCCTCGAGGACGGGCTCACGCGACTGCACGCGTGGTACCGGGATGCAGGCGTGGCACCGGAGACGCTGCTGCAACGCGACGTGGTGCGCAACTGGGTGGGCCATGGCTGACGTCGTCATCCCCGTGGCACGCCCGTGCCTGGGAGAGGCGGAGGCCGACGCCGCGCGACGGGTCATCCTCTCCGGATGGGTCACGCAAGGCCCCGAGGTGGCGGCGTTCGAGAAGGAGTTCGCCAGCGCGGTGGGAGCGGCGCACGCGTGCGCGGTCTCCAGCGCCACCACCGCGTTGCACCTGGCGCTGCTCGGCGTGGGCGTGGGGCCCGGGGATGACGTCGTCACGGTGAGCCACTCGTTCATCGCCACCGCCAACGCCATCCGCTACTGCGGCGCGAATCCCCGTTTTGTCGACGTGGAGCTGGGCACGTTCAACCTGGACCCCGCGCTCCTGGCGGAGGCCATCACGCCGCGCACCCGGGCCATCCTCGTCGTGCACCAGCTGGGCATGCCGGCGGACCTGACGGCGCTTCTCAAGGTGGCGCGGGCGCGAAACGTGCCGGTGGTGGAGGACGCGGCGTGCGCGGTGGGGAGTGAGCTTGTCGTCGACGGAGCGTGGCAACGCGTGGGCAAGCCGCTGGGTGACGTGGTGTGCTTCTCGTTCCATCCGCGCAAGGTGCTCACCACCGGCGACGGCGGGATGCTCACCACGTCCGACGGCGCGCTGGACCAGAAGTTCCGACGCTGGCGTCAACACAGCATGAGCGTGCCAGACACGGTGCGACACTCGTCGGCGCAGGTGATCTTCGAGTCGTACCCGGAGCTGGGCTTCAACTACCGCATGACCGACATCCAGGCCGCGGTGGGTCGAGTGCAGCTCACGCGTCTCGCCGGCCTCATTTCCCGTCGACGCGAGCTGGCCGCGCGCTACCACGAGCGCCTCGCCGGCATTCCCGGGCTTCGCCTGCCGCACGAGCCTGCGTGGGCGCGGAGCAACTGGCAGACCTACTGCGTGCTGCTTCCCAACGGCGCGGACCAGAAGACGGTGATGCAACGCATGCTCAACGCGGGCGTCTCCACCCGGCGGGGCGTCATGAACGCGCACCGCGAGGCGCCCTACGCCAACCTGCCCCATCCTCCGCTCCCCAACAGCGAGCACATCCAGGACCACGGCGTGGCGCTCCCGCTGTTCCATGACATGACCGAGGCGCAGCAGGACGTGGTGGTGGCGGCGCTGCGTCGGGCGCTGGAAGGAGGGGCGTGATGCTGACGGTGGTCCCCTCCGCGCCCCTCTCCGGTACGCGACCCACGCTCTCCGTCGTCACGCCCGCGTTCAATGAGGCGGCCAACCTCCCGCTCTTGTACGCGCGCCTGCAGGAGGTGATGCAGGCCCAGGGCGTGGAGTGGGAGTGGGTCATCGTCGACGATCACTCCCAGGACGGCACCTTCCAGGTCATCCAGGAGCTGGCACGGAAACACGGACGCGTGCGCGGCATCCGCTTCTCGCGCAACTTCGGCTCGCACGCCGCCATCACCTGTGGATTGCACGCTGCGTCGGGCCAGTGCGCGGTGATCATGGCGGCGGACCTGCAGGACCCGCCGGAGACATTGCCGGAGCTGCTGCGGAAGTGGCGGGACGGTGCGCAGGTGGTCTGGGCAGTGCGCGCGCAGCGATTGGGTGAGAGCACGGGCACGCTGACATTTTCCCGGCTCTATTACTTCCTGGTGCGCCACCTCGTGGGGATGAAGGAGATGCCCAGCAGCGGAGCGGACTTCTTCCTCGTCGACCGGCGGGTGCTGGAGGCCTTCCGCGCGCTGGGTGAGCGCAACGTCAGCATCTTCATGCTCATCACCTGGATGGGATTCCGCCAGGAGACCATCTCCTACGTGAAACAGGCGCGCGTGCACGGCAGCTCCGGCTGGAGCCTGGAGAAGCGCTTCAAGCTGGTCTTGGACTCGGTGACGTCGTTCACCTACGTGCCCATCCGCGCCATCTCCTACCTCGGCGTGGTGGTGGCCACGCTGGGATTCATCTACGCGCTCTTCGTCATCTACAACTACTTCTCCGGCACGCCCAACCAGGGCTGGTCGTCGTTGATGGTGGTGGTGCTGGTGATGGGCGGCGTGCAGCTGCTCATGATGGGCCTCCTGGGTGAATACCTGTGGCGCGTCCTGGAGGAGACCAAGGGCCGGCCGCTGTACCTGGTGGAGAGCACCACGGATTCCTCGTCGACGGACGGCGCGCGGGACGAGCGCAGCACGGGGTGAGCCATGTCCTACAAAGACGACTGGAAGCTGGGCACCCCGGGACACGCCGCGCTGCGCGAGCTGCACGAGAGCCTGCGCGCCGACGTCATGAAGCGGTGGAAGCGCGCCCTCCCCCTTGGCGACGAGCTCTTTGACCGCTGGGAGCAGGCGCAGTTCCTGGGCTTTGGCGAGGGGACCAGCATCTACAACACCAGCCTGGTGCTGGGTGAGGTGAAGGTGGGCCGGAACGTGTGGGTGGGCCCCTTCACCGTTCTCGACGGGCGCGGCGGGCTCACGCTGGGGGACTGGGTGCAGATCTCGTCGGGCGTGCACGTGTACTCGCACGACACCGTGAAGCAGGCGCTCACCGGCGGCGCCGCACCCGAGGAGCGCAACCCCACCGTCATCGAGGACAACGTGTACGTGGGCCCGCAGACGGTCATCACGCGCGGCGTCACCGTGGGGCACCACAGCGTCATCGGCGCGCACAGCCTGGTGAACCAGAGCATCCCTCCGTACTCCATTGCATACGGCGTTCCCGCGCGCGTGCGCGGCCGCGTGGAGGTGCGCGGCGCCGACGTGCTCTTCCACCACGACAAGGACTGACGCGCGTGGCTTTCCTGCGTTCCCGCTTGGTTTCACCCGTGGTGGACCAGACGCTGGGCTACCAGCTGAACCTGCTCGTCTTCCGTCGACAGAACCGTTACATCGAGGAGTGCGTCCGTCGGAACGTGACGCTGCCAGCGCAGGGCATGGTGCTGGACATCGGCTGCGGCACCGGACACTTCAGCCCGCTGTTTCCCCGCGACCGCTACCTCGGCATTGACGTGCTTCCGCAGTACGTGACCTGGGCACGGGAGAAACACGGGCGCCGCTTCGAGGTCTGCGGCTTCGAGGAGATCGACCGCCTTCCCGACGTCATTGGGGCGGCGTTTGGCGTGGGCATCCTGCATCACCTGGATGATGCGCTGCTGGAACGCGGGCTGGATTCTCTGGCGCGGAAGCTGCCGACGGGCGGGCGGGTGTTCTTCCTGGAGGCGGCGTGGCCCCGGCGTCGGTGGAACAAGGTGGGGCTCATGCTCCGGCGCATGGACCGCGGCGAGTTCATCCGCACGGAGGAAGGCTACCTGCGCCTGCTGCGACGAGGCTTCCGCGTGCTCTCGTCGGAGACGCACTCGGTGTTCCCGTTGGACTACCACACGTTCCTGTTGGAGCGCTGAGCCACGACGGGCGCGCTCAATCCACCCAGGACATCTCCGTCTCGCACTTCGGCGCGCCGTTGAAGCGACAGCGCACGTGGCTGGCCGTGGCGCTCTTGGCGCCGGTCATCTGCAGCGCGCGCACCAACCACTGCGGCACCCCCACGCTGCAGATGATCTTGTCCGGCCCTTCCGCCTGCCCCGTGGGTGCATCCAGCGTGATCACGTAGGACTTGGCGGTGCGCTGCACGCTGGAGAGCGTCCCGACGTCAAAATAGCGCTCCCACAGGAAGCCCACGCGGCCCAGCACCATGGACGGCGAGGCCAGGGTCAGCAGCACCTTGAAGATCTTGGTGAGATCATTGGCGGCAATGAACTCCGCCACCGGCTTGAAGCTCTCCGGCTTGCCGGCGCCAAAGACATCCACGTAGCGCTGCAACACCACGTTCCACGTCAACACCGGGTACCAGGCCGCGGGCAACACGATGGCACGCACCGCCTCCTGGTGCTGCTTGGGGACGTCCGCCAGCCACCGCTCAAACCCGGCGGCACCGTGCGTTTCCTCGACGTACCGCTTCAGCCCACCCAGCGCGTTCCCCTTGATGTTTGGCATCGCCTCTCCCGCTGCATGACGCAGCCGCGTGTTTGGAGCCGCACGTTTTTCGTGTTTATGTCGCCCCCGTTAGCTACCAGGCAAGCGCCCAATCTCCAATCAGTCGGTGGCACAGGGGATCTTCATGTTCGTTTCGGGTTTTCCGTCGGTGGTGCTGGGAGTGCTCGCGGTGGTGCTGGGAACGCCGCAGGAGGGCGACAGCCAGCGGAAGAACAAGGCGCTGCTCGGTTTCATGCTGATGCTGACCCTGTTCCTCACCGTGGGCTGGACGGTGCTGCACGTGTGGCTGGGCGCGTACCGCGTGGCCTTCAACCTGGTGGTCTATTTCATCTGCAACGCGGTGGCGCTGGGCGGGATGCTCTATTTCAAGGGCTTCACGCCGTGGATGCTGTTGCACGTGGCGTCGTTCTTCGTGCTGCCGTGGACGGCCACGTGGACGCAGGGCGGGTACGAGGCGGCGGGTCTCATCTGCATCTGGGCGGGGATGCCGGTCCTGGAGCTGGGCGTGTACCGCAATTGGCTGTGGGGCACGTTGCTGCTGCTCGTGCACGCGGCGGTGGCCACGGTGGTGGCGTGGGGCCAGGCGCACGGCTGGATCGACTTCTCCGCCTTTGACTGGATGGACTGGCGCTTCCCGCACACCCAGACCGGCGAGAGCGCGCGACTGGCGTTCTACGTCATCAACACCGCCGGGACCGCGTTGGTGGCGTTGGGCTTCACCAGCCTGGCGCGCGCGCCGGATGCACCGCCGCAGTGAGCGGGCTCATGGGTGTCGGGGTTTCCCAGAAGGAAGTCAGAAGTCAGAATACAGAAGTCAAGCGGTGTCGGGGAATCCCCACAGGGAGTCACGAAGCGGGTGAGCGGAAGCAGCGGCGCCCTGGAGAGGGTGTCTCGGAATATCTGGCGGCGATTGAACCGGAAACCCCGGTCACCCGGC
>JBFMGU010000367.1:0-8632 GCA_040752415.1 Myxococcota bacterium | reverse complement strand
CCCACCGAGGGGAGGTCGGCCGCCCACGACGTGAAAGCGGTGAAATCAGCAAGGGCGGCCGGGTGGGGGGCCAACTCGCCACCAACCCGAGTCAGCGCAGGGTTTCAACGCCGTCGGAGAGGAAACCGTGTGCAACCGGCGGGGTCACGCCGCGGGCGTCTGCAATACCGCTTCTGGCCCGGGCTGACATCGTCACCGGGGACCACTTGCCGCCGGGGCGATGTCGGGGCATGCCCAGGCCATGGACCTCTTCAAGAGCGCAGCGCAGGCGGAGCAGCGGTTCGCACCACTGGCTGAGCGCATGCGCCCGCGGACCTTGGACGAGATCGTGGGCCAGCCGCGGCTGTTGGCGGACGGGTCGATTCTGCGTCGCGCGGTGGCGTCCGGTCACCCGTTCTCGATGATCCTCTGGGGTCCGCCCGGCGTGGGGAAGACCACGCTGGCGCGATGCCTGGCCAGCCAGCTCAACGCCGAGGTGGAGCTGCACAGCGCCATCTCGATGGGCGTGAAGGACATCCGTGAGGTGGTGGCGCGAGCGGAGGAGCGCGCCGCCATGTACCGCAAGCGCACCATCCTGTTCCTGGACGAGATCCACCGCTTCAACAAGGCGCAGCAGGACGCGCTGTTGCCGCACGTCGAGAAGGGGACGGTCACGCTGGTGGGCGCCACCACGGAGAATCCCAGCTTCGAGGTGAACGCGGCGTTGCTGTCGCGTTGTCGCGTGCTGGTGCTGGAGCCGCTGACCGCCGACGACCTGATGTCGCTCATGCAGCGCGCCCTGCAGGACAACGAGCGCGGCCTGGGCCTGTTGGGCCTCACGGTCGACGAGAATGCTCTTCGCACCATCGCCGAGGCATCCTTTGGCGATGCGCGTCGCGCGCTGACGGCGTTGGAGGTGGCGAGCGAGCTGGTGGGGAAGGGCGGAACGCTGGACGTGGCCCTGGCGGAGAAAGCGTTGGGCCACCGCGTGCTGCTCTACGACAAGGCGGGCGAGGAGCACTACAACGTCGTCAGCGCGTTCATCAAAAGCATGCGCGGCACGGACCCCGACGCCGCGGTCTACTACATGGTCCGCATGTTGGAGGGCGGGGAGGAGCCGCGGTTCATCCTCCGGCGCATGGTGATCTTCGCCAGCGAGGACATCGGCAATGCGGACCCGCAGGCGCTGCAGGTGGCGGTGGCGGCGCTGCACGCGTTCGAGCTGATGGGAATGCCCGAGGGTGTGCTCCCGATGTCCCAGGCGGTGACGTATCTGGCCAGCGCGCCCAAGAGCAATTCGTCGTTGATGGCGTACAGCCGTGCACGCAAGGACGTCATGGACCTGGGGCCGCTGCCCGTTCCCAACAAGCTGCGCAACGCGCCCACGGCGTTGATGAAGGGTCTGGGCTACGGCTCGGCGTACAAGTACCCGCACAACTTCGAGGGCAACTATACGCCCGAGGACTACCTGCCCGACGCGCTGCTCGGTCGTCGCTATTTCACGCCGACGGAGAACGGGTACGAGTCCGTCATCAAGGCCGCCCTGGACGCGGCGCGGGCGAAGAAGAAGTGAAGACGCCTCGTGGCGCGGCGTGGCTGGTGGCGGGTGCGCTGCTGCTGGTGGCCGCTGGCCGCGTGACGGCGCAGGTCCGCAGCGAGTCCATCCCACGTGCGGTGGTCAGCACGGTGAATTCCCGCATCCGCGGCGCGTTGCGCGTGGGCGCGATGACGTTCTCGCCGCCCAACCAGGTGACGCTGGAGAGCGTGACGCTGGTGGACCCGGAAGGGGCGCGGGTGCTTTCGGTGCCGCGGCTCGTGGCGCGCGTGGACCTGGCCGCGCTGGCGTCCAAGGACCTGGTGTTGAGCGACGTCGACGTGCAGGACGCGCGCGTGGACCTGGTGGTGAAGGATGGCAAGCTCAACCTTGCGCGTGCCCTGGAGCCGCGGCAGCAACCGGAGGGCGAGAGGAAGCCGCTGGTCCTGGAGATCCGCCAGTTCACCGTCATCGGCGCGGAGGTGGCGTACGGCTCGGATGGACTCCAGGTCGACGTGTCGACGGTGGGTGCCACCGGCAACGTGCTGGTCCACGGAAGCACCGTGGTGGTCGAGAGCGACGTGGAGGCCGCTGCCACGCGCGTGAACGCCAGCGACATCATCATCGACGCCACGCATCTCTCCGCGGCCGGCGTGCGGTTTGCGGGGAAGTCCGTGCAGCTCACCAACCTGCGCTTCCGCGTCGGTGGTGAGGATCCCAGTGACGTCTCGGGACGTGTGTTGCTGACGGGTGAGGACAACCTCGACATCGGCGGGCGCGTGGTGCTGCCGCGCGGTTGGTGGCCGGAAGGGTTGGGCGAGCGCCCGGTTCTCGTGGGAAGGCTGGTGTCGGACTTCACGGTGGCCGGTGCGTTCGCGGACCCGGTCGTCGAGCTGAATGCCCAGGCGCCCTCGGTCCGGCGCGACACCTACGAGTTGACCTCGGTACGCGCGAGCGCGCGCGTGACCCGTCGACGCGTGGACATCCACAATGCGCGCGGCCGCATGGCTGGCGGAGAGGTCACGCTCGCGGGTGTCTATGGCATCAAGGACACCGACGTGGATCTCCGCGCAGACCTCAGGCGGGTAGGGCTGCACGCGGTGCTTCCGGAGGAGACGCTGCCTGGAACCGCAAGCGGTCGTGCCACGTTGAAGGGTGTGACGCGGAAGAATGCGTTGAGCCTGCAGGCGGTTGTCGCCGGGGAAGTAGCGCTGAAGGAGACCCGGGTTGCGGCGGCCCGCGTGCTGGACGTGAAAGCGCGGGCGAAAATCACCGAGAACGCCGTGACCATCCAGAGCGCGCGCGTGGAAGGCCCGGGCGTCGATGCCACGGCGGAAGGCGGCATCAACCTCAAGCGCAAGACGCTCGCCATCAACGCCCGCGCCACCGTGGCGCAGACGGAAGGGCTGTTCGCCAGGCCGCCGGAGAACCTGGAGGTGGAGAGCACGGACGCCGTGGTGGAGATCCGGGGCACGACGTCAAAGCCAACGGTGCGCGGCGTGGGCCGGGTGACCTCCGCCGTCTACGCGGGCGTTCCCATGGACCGCGTCCTGGTGCGTTTCCGCGGCGAGAAGGAGCGCGTGGAGATCCAGCAGCTCAAGGCGCGCGTGGCAGAAGGTCGCTTGTTGGCGACGGGAACGCTCGATCTCACGGGCACACGACCCCTCCGTGCGCGGGCCCAGCTCCGCGACGCGAGGCTTTCCACGCATGACCGCCTGGTCGAGATGCTCGACGCCAAGGGTCGCGTGGATGCGAACATGGTCGTGTGGGGCACGCTGGATCATCCTGCGGGTGAGATGCGCGTGCTGGGCCGCGACGTGCAGCTTGGCGGCGAGGAGCTGCGCAACCTCCGGCTTGCCGCGCACCTCGGCGACCACCTGCTGGTGATTGACGAAGTGGGTGCCTCATTGGGTCAAGGCACGTTCCGGGGCACGGGTTCCTACCAGACGGAGACCAAAGCCGTTCAGGGCACGGTGGAGCTTCGTGACGTCGATCTTGCAGGGCTCAACGCCGGGTCGCGGCGCCAGCTGCGCGGGCAGCTCAACGGCGTGGCGCAGGCCAGCGGCACCAGCGAGAAGCCCTTGGTGACGACGGCGCTGGACCTCAAGGACATGTCGCGCGGTGGGACGGCGGTGGGTGAGGCGCGCATCACCGGGGAGCTGCAGGGCCGGATGGTGACGGCGCGCGCGGAGTTCCCGTCGATGCGCGCGGTGGCCGAAGGTCACTACCACCTGGACGAGCGCGTGGTGGATGCGGAGCTCAACATTCCCGACGGAGACCTCCATGCGCTGAGCGCGTTCGTGCCCAATGCGCCGGTCCTGCGGGGCAAGGTGCAGACGGTGGCGCGCGTCCATGGGTCCACGAAGAACCCCGAGGCCTCGGGCTGGCTGCGGGTGCAGCAGGTGGTGATGGAGCGCGAGGGCGGCCAACCCGCCGTGGAGCTGGGCGATGCGAATGTGGAGTTCAAGCACATGTCGCAGCAACTCCAGGCGCGCGGTGACCTCTTCGGCATGGTGTCGGGGAAGGTGGAGGGCAGCACGGCGAAGGGGGAGACGCTGTTTGCCGAGGGGATGATCCATGCGGATCACCTGGAGCGTTTTGCGCCGGCGCTTGCCGCCCGCAACGTGGAGCTGTCCACCCACGGCGAGTTCCGCGCCATCCTCCGCCCCGACGACCTGGAGCAGAGCACCGGCACCATGCAGCTCACGCAGGTGCGCGTGGTCCCGCATCCCCAGCCGCCCATCATCAACACGGACCCGGCGCTCTTCACCTATGAGCGCGGCACGCTGCGGGTGGTGCGCTTGATCATGGCGTCGCCCACCGCGCGCCTTGAAGCGGGTGGGACGGCCAGTCGCACCGACGTGGACCTCGCTGTCGTTGGCAATGCGGACCTGGCGTTGGCGTCGCTGTTCTCGTCGGAGATCACACGCACGGAGGGGGCGGTGGACCTGGACGCGCGCGTGCATCGCGTGGCCTCGGGCCCGTATCATCTCGAGGGACAGCTTGCGCCGCAGCCGGGATCTTCCATGCGCATCAAATCCCTGGCGAGCACGCTCACGTTCCGTGGTGGTCGCGTGGTGGCCACGGAGGAGTCCCTGGTGTTCGATCGTCTCGACGCCAACATGGACGACGGCGAGGTGATGCTGGACGGGAACGTCACCATGTTGGACGGGAAGCCGCAGCAGCTTGACGTCGTGGCCAAAGCCTATGGGCTCAGTTGGCGTACCTCACGCGGGCCGCTGGAAGGCGGATTCGATCTTGCGCTGACCGGCACCGGGGAGAAGCCCCGTCTCGTCGGCACGGTCGACATCAACGAGGGGAACCTGCGCGAATCCTATGAAGTGCAGAACTTCATCGTGCAGCGGCCTTCCGCGGCGCCTTCCGAACCGTTGTGGAAGCGCGTCCCCACGCTGGCGCCGTTGGCCATGGAGCTGCGGATTGCGGCGCAGAGTGTCCGGGCGCGCGCGGACATGGGGCCATACCTCGTCGACACGGTGGTGCGCGCGGACTTCGCAGTGACCGGCACATTGCGCGAGCCCACGGTGACGGGCGCGGTGGAGGTGTCGGAGGGCAAGGTGCGGGTGGGGCGGAGCCGATTCGACATGGAGTCCGCGTCGGTGGACTTCCCGCTGCGCGCCGACAACCGCGTGGAACCGGAGCTGCACCTCGTGGCGCGGACGGTGATTCCACCGGAGAGCAGTCCCACACAGACCGAGCTCCCGGTGATCCTGACCTTGGATGGTCCGTTGGACCGCATGATCATGGACCTGCGCGCGGAGGATGAGGGCGAACGGCTCTCCCGCATGGAGCTGCTCTCCCTGGTGGTGACTGGGAAGCCCAGCACGGAGCTCCTCGGGACCACCGGCGGTGAGGTGGGTGGCGACGTCGCGCTGCGTCTGTATTCGAGCCAGGCGCTGGGCTTTGTGGAGCGGCGGATCGAGGATCGCGCGGAGGAGCTCATCGAGGGGCCGGTGGAGGTGCGGCTCGAGACCGGTTACACGAGCGGCCGCGCCACGGCGCGCTGGGAAGCGTCAGAGCGCCTCCAGCTCGAAGGGACCACGGACCTGGACTACGGCGCCACCGACGTGGGCTTTGGCCTTCGCGGCGCCGCGCGTGCGCGCCTGCTCATCATCGACCACACGAACACGCGCGCGCTCCAGACGGTGCACTTCGAGGGCAACCTGTCCGACGTGGGTGTTCACACCCTGGACCGTCAGACGGTGGACATGAAGCTCCGGCTGCGGTTCTTCGAGTTCTGATCGGCCTCAACGCATCCACGGCTTCACGACGACGGCGATGACGATCCCGATCATCAGCAGCGTGGGCACCTCATTCATCACGCGATAGAACTTGTGCGGTCGCTGGTGCGGGTTCCCGATGAGCTGCTTGCGGTACCGCATGGCCAGCACGTGCGTGACAATGAGCCCCACGACGAGCGTCAGCTTGAAGTGCATCCAAGGCTGCGCCATGTAGAAGCTCATCTGGTACCCGATCATCCACAACCCGGTGATGGTGGCGACGATCATCGCCGGTGTGGCAATCCCATTGAGCAGACGACGCTCCATCACCTGGAAGCGCTCCATCACCACCTGTTGGTCCTCCATCGCGTGGTACACGTAGAGGCGGTACAGGTAGAGGATTCCGGCCATCCAACTGATGACGGCCATGATGTGGACCGCCAGCACCCATCTCAACGGGGTCATGTCGTGGTTACACGGTCTGGGAGTACCGACCCGGTGCGCCCGGCTCCCGCGCGTAGGCATCAAACGCGTACGCAATGTTGCGCAGCAGCATCTGGCCCGTCGGGGTGATCGAGACGCTTTCCGGGTGCAGCTCCACCAGTCCGTCCTCCTGCAGCGGCGCCAGCTTGCGCAGCTCGGGCGCAAAATACTCGTCAAAGCTGATGCCGTGAAGCGCGGAGAAGCGGGCCTTGTCCACGGAGAGCTGGCAGAAGAGCGCCTGGATGAGGTCACGACGGATGAGGTCATCCTGGGACAACGTCATCCCGCGCGTGATCGGGAGCCGGTTGCTCTCCACCAGGTTCATGTACTCGGGCACCTCACGGGCGTTCTGCAGGTATGCGCCGTGCACGTCGGAGATGGATGACGCGCCAAAGGCCAGCAGGTCCGTTCCCGCCTGCGTGGTGTAGCCCATGAAGTTGCGCTGCAGCTTGCCCTTGGAGCGCGCGACGACGAGCTCGTCATGGGGCAGGGCGAAGTGATCCAGGCCCACGTACTCGTAGCCCAGGGAGAGCAGGCGCGCCGTGGCGCCGCGGAACAGCTCCAGCCGGTGCGGTGGCGTTGGGAGCGCGCTCGCCTGGATCAGCGACTGGTGCGGCTTGATCCAAGGCATGTGCGCGTAGCCGAACAGCGCAATGCGGTCCGGCCGGAGCTGCTCAACCTTGTCCAGGGTCTGCTGGAACGTCGTGGGGGTCTGGTGCGGCAGGCCGTACATGAGGTCAATGCTCACGCCGCGGAATCCCGCGTCCCGGCACGCCTGGATGAGGTCGCGCGTCTGCTCGAAAGGCTGGATGCGATGCACCGCCTCCTGCACCACGGGGTCGAAGTCCTGGACCCCCATGCTCACGCGGTTGAAGCCCAGGCGCGCCAGCGTCTTGACCTGCTCCAACGTCGTCACCGGCGGGTGCACCTCGATGGAGATCTCCGCGTCCGGCGTGATCTTGAAGCGCTCTGCCATCGCATTGAACAGGCGCGTGAGCTGCTCGCTGTTGAGATACGTGGGCGTCCCGCCGCCCCAGTGAATCTGCGTGACCGGCCGATGCTCGAGCGTGGCGCGCCCGATTTCCGTCGTCAGCGCGGCCAGGTAACGCTCCACCAGCTTCGGGTTGCGCGTCACCATCATGTTGCAGCCGCAGTAGTAACAGAGCTTCCAGCAGAACGGCAGATGCGCATACAGCGAGAGCGGCTGCTTGGTGCGCGACGCACGGTCCAGCACGTCCAGCGCCTCTGTCTCCGGCAAGTCGCGCCACACCAGGGCCGTGGGGTAGCTCGTGTAGCGCGGGGCGGTGGTGGAGTAGCGCGCGAGCACGTCGGCGGGGAGCTGGGGAACCTTTGCTGCGACCATGGTCATCACCTGGCGCAAACCCTGCGCCTGGGAGGTACACCGGTGCATTTCCTGCGGCCCGGTGTGCGGGGCGGGTGCGTTGGCGTCGTCCTGTGCAGGGGTGGTGCCAGGAAACCCGCAACCTTGGCGTGGACGCGCGCGGGCCCTGGCGGACGTGGGGGGCGGGAAGGCGTATCCCAGCGTCGAGTGCGGCGTGGGAGGTGGCGGATGTCCAAGCAGAACGTGGAGCAGTTCCTGGATGCCCTGGCCCAACTCGAGGACAGGGGGAGCGTGGACCCCATGTTGGCGCTGTTCTCCACCGACGTGGAGCTGACCAACCCCCTCCATCCCCACCCCCACAAGGGCCTGGACGCTGCCCGGGCGTTCTGGACCGCGTACCGGGGCACGTTCCACGGGGTCCACTCAGAGTTCCAGCACGTGCTGGAGGGTGAGCATACGGCGATGCTCGAGTGGGTGAGTCGCGGTCGCCTGGCGAACGGCCGGGACGTCACCTACGCCGGCGTGAGCGTCCTGGAGTTCCGCGACGGGGCCATCTCGCGGTTCCGCGCGTACTTCGACCCGGTGCACCTGACCCGCGCGCTGCGCGCCTCCCAGGCCCCCTCCGCGGCCCAGGCGGCAGGTTGGTGACGAGAAAGTTCACGCGCCCGACGTCACGTCCACGCCGGCGAACAGCTCCGCCAGGGGAGCGTCACCTTCAACGCCGGGAGGTGGATCGTCGCGTCGAGTCCCTGCACGAGCGAGGGAAGCCACACGCACTCCCTGCCAATGAGGCTGGCAGGCAACAAGAGGTTACGTCCTGCTCACCTCTCGTCGGCGATGTCGATTCGCAGGACTGACCCTGCAAGAGGCGCGCGGGCGGAGAGAGACGACCGGGCACCGACCCACTCACCCGCTGTCAGTCCTGCGAAACGACACCGCTGCCGAGAGGTGAGCAGGACGTAACCTTCTTGGACTGCAACGTGGGACCTGCTCACGCGTTGAATGCATGGCCCCCCGTGGGCGTGGCCTCGGGGCTGGGGCTCCCTCCGCGAGGAC
>JBFMGU010000366.1:0-8720 GCA_040752415.1 Myxococcota bacterium | reverse complement strand
CGGCCCTGGGAAGGAGCACCTGCTGTGTTCGGTCCGGCTCGATGACTCGGGGCATGCCCCCTCATACGCAGGTACCCGCCACGACGTCACATCAAACTGAGACACCCTCTCCAGGGCGCCGCTCGTTCCACTCACCCGTTTCGTGACGCGGTTGGCCGCTGCTTCCGCTCACCCGTTCCGTGACGCGGTTGGCCGCTGCTCCACTCACCCGTTCCGTGAACGCGGTTGGCCGCTGCTTCCGCTCACCCGTTCCGTGACGCGGTTGGCCGCTGCTCCACTCGCCCGTTCCGTGAACGCGCTTGGCCGCTGCTTCCGCCCACCCGTTCCGTGACGCGGTTGGCCGCTGCTTCCACCCTCCCGCTTCGTGACGCGCTCTCCCCCTCAGAACGACACCGCGCTCGCCGGACGGAAATACCCCAGGATGGTCCCCGTCCCCCGCTGCTCGGGCTCCTCCATGTCTTCCGCATCCATGGCCACCATGCCGTTGAAACGCACCACCATGACGTAGTCGCGGCCCACCTCGAGGAACGGGTCGGGCTTGTCCAGCTTGCCAATGAACGTCTCACCCGTCTCCATGGGCTTGTTCACGTTCCGCTCCTCCACGTAGCGGCCGCTGGAGCGACCCGAGCGGTTCACGCTCGCCGTCCCGTCGAAGCGGCCGGTGGCGCGACTGTTCCCCGCCACGTCGTACGTGGTCCGACCCTGGTATTCCGAGACGTACTTGCGCCCGCCGCTGGTCACCTCCACCACGTCGGACTGCAGCGCCGTCTCCGCAACCTCCACCGCGGTCTTGCCACCCTCGCTGCGACGCTCCTTCACCGTCCCGCGCAGCACCAGGATGCGACCCTTGTACGTCCCCGGCTCCGCCAGCGCGGCCTTGAGGCCAAACAGCGGCACGCGCTGCTCGTGGCACAGGGCAAGGTCGTGGTTGAGGTTGCCGCCGCGCGCCGCCATGACCTGGCCCAGGAGCAACCCGGCGTCACTGCGCTCCCGCAGCTCATCCAGCCACGGGCTGGCCAGGAGGGTGCGGATGTCCGGCTCGTTCCCCAGGTCCACGCACGCGCGGATCATGGCCCAGCCCTTCTGCCGGTTCTCTCCCAGCAGCCGGCGCGCTTCCTCCTCACACGCCCGGGGCGAGTTGAACTTCTGCGCGTACTCCTTGGCGGTGAGCTTGCGCGGCTCGTCGGCGAACACGGTGCTGGCGGTGAGCAGCACCACGATGATCCACGGGTGATGACGACGCATGACAGGACCTCACAACGGTGAAACCGGTTGCTCACAGTTCCAGGATGGGAGTGTTGCCGCCCTTGGTCTTGCCGCTGGGGAGCGCGGGCAGCTCGTCGCGCGGCGGCGGCGGAGAGGGCTCGTGCAGGATGGCCGCGGCCTGGCAGTCGGAGGCACACGCTCCCTGGAAGCACCGGGGCGCGTAGCTGCCGGGTCGCCCCGCGGACATCTCGGAAGCGCACTGGTCAAAGCTCGTGGCGCACTTGTTGGCCAGCAGGCACTGGCAACAGCCCGCGTAGCTGCGGGAGAGCTGGCGGACCTGGCGCAGCACGTCGCGGATGGCCCCGTAGCAGACGCGTGACTCGACGGTGAACCGGCCCTTCACGTCGGTGAGCGCGCGGGTCCCGTCCCGACCGCACACCGCGGTGGCCGCCTGCATCTGGGCCTGGCAGAACGCCACCACGCGCGCGTCCGGTTTCGCCGACGACGACGGAAGGGACACCTGCGGGCACAGCTTGCTTCCCAGCGCCAATCCCTCCGCGGCGTTGATCTCCGCCTGTCGGGTCACGTCGGAGGCACCGGGGGCGTCGGACTCAAAGGTGCAGGGCTTGTCCTCCAGGAGGGTCTGCGCACTGCACGCGAACGGCGAGGGCGAGCTCTCGACGGGCTCGGCGGGCGGGACGGCCCAGCGTTGTTCCTCGGTGGGCCCTTCGAAGTCGGCGCCCACGGGAATCTGGTGGGGATCCACCGGCGCGCGCGTGCCCTGGCTCGCGGTCTTGCCAGGTGTGGTCTTCTGCGGCGCGGCCACGGCCAGCGCAGCCAGCAACACCACCCGGGAGGCACTGATCACGACGTCACCCCCAATCCGCCCACCTTGGGCCTGATGTTCGTCCAACCATAGTCCCAAACCTCGGAGGGAACCAACGTGATGTCATGGGGGTGGCTGGCGGCGCAGATGCTGCGTTAGCGTCGGCGCGAGACTCCTCCTGAACACGGGGGAAGGGAGGTCGCCATGGAAAACCAGCCCATCCACCAGGAAGGCATGCCGGCGCTGCCCGGCGCGGAGACGCCCGCGCCACCCTGCATCCTCGTCATCTTCGGTGCCTCCGGTGACCTGACCAAGCGCCTGCTGATTCCCGCGCTCTACAACCTGACCTGCGACGGTCTGCTGCCGGAACGGTTTGCCCTCGTGGGGATGGCCATGGACGCGCTCACCACCGACGAGCTGCGCGCGCGCATGAGCCGTGACATCCCGCAGTTCTCCACGCGCAAGGAGTTTGACGCCCCGGCCTGGGACACCCTGGTGTCACGCATGCACTACGTGCAGGGCCGCTTTGACGACGACGAAGCGTTCCAGCGCCTGTCCGCCAAGCTCACCGCGCTCGATGCCGAGCTGAAGTGCGAGGGCAACGTGGTGTTCTACTTTGCCACGTCGCCGGCCCTGTTCGGGCTCATCAGCCAGAAGCTGCACACGCATGGTCTGACCCGGGAGGAGCGGGGCTGGCGACGGGTCATCGTCGAGAAGCCGTTCGGCACCGACCTGGCGAGCGCGCTCTCCCTCAACGCCGAGCTGCTGCGCGCGTGGGCGGAGGAGCAGATCTTCCGCATTGATCACTACCTGGGGAAGGAGACGGTCCAGAACATCCTGGCGTTCCGCTTCTCCAACGGCATCTTCGAGCCGCTGTGGAACAAGAACCACGTCGACCACATCCAGTTCACCGTGGCGGAGAGCGTGGGCGTGGAGGGACGCGGCGGCTACTACGACAAGGCCGGCGTGCTGCGGGACATGATCCAGAACCACATGTTCCAGATGCTGGCGTACCTGTGCATGGAGCCGCCCAACAGCTTCCAACCGCAGGCCATCCGCAATGAGAAGGCCAAGCTGATTGGCGCGGTGCGCGTCATGGACCGCGACGCGGTGGCCACTCACGCGGTGCGCGGACAATACGGTCCCGGCCAGAAGCCCGACGGGAGCAGCGTCGTCGGTTACCGCCAGGAGCCGAGTGTCGACCCGCACTCGCGCACGGAGACCTTTGCAGCGCTGAAGTTGTTCATCGACAACTGGCGCTGGGAGGGCGTGCCCATCTACCTGCGCTCCGGCAAGAGCCTGTGGAAGCGCGGGACGGAGATCATCGTCCAGTTCAAGAAGGCGCCGGAGGTCATCTTCCGGGAGACGCCTTCACCGTTGCTGGAGGCCAACCGGCTCATCTTCCACATCCAGCCGGACCAGGGCATCGAGCTGCGCTTCCAGGCCAAGCGCCCCGGCCCCAGCATGCGCCTGCAGAAGGTGAACATGCGCTTCAGCTACGGCGAGGCGTTCCAGGCCTCCCGCGGCACGGGGTACGAGGTGCTCATCTACAACTGCATGATCGGCGACGCCACGCTGTTCTCCCGCTCGGACCTCGTCGAGGCGGCGTGGCGGATTGTGCAGCCGGTGCTGGACAACTGGAGCGCGGGAACGCCCGGAGATTTCCCCAACTACGCGGCGGGCACCTGGGGACCCAAGGCCGCGTTCGACCTCATCGAGCGGGACGGCCGGCGCTGGATGGAGATTCCCAACCGGGAGCTGTTGCAGCGGGTGCCGCTGTTCGAGAATGCGGACCCGTTGTTCCTCAACTCCGTGGTGATGGCGCTGACGCCGCGGGTGTGCGTCCCCGACGAGGTGGTGGTGCGCAAGGGGGACGTGGCCAACGAGATGTACGTCATCAACCGCGGCGAGGTGGAGGTGCTGGACGGGAAGGGTGAGGTGCTGGCCACGCTGCGGGAGGGAAGCTTCTTTGGCGAGATCGGACTGGTGTTGAGCCAGCCGCGCACCGCCACCATCCGCGCCAGGACGCACTGCGACCTCTTCGTGCTGGACCGCGGCGACTTCCACCGCGTGCTGCGCGACCACCCGGGTCGGGCGCGTCAGATCGTCGAGACGGCGCAGCAGCGGTACAACGTCACCGTGAAGGCGGAGAGCCTGGTGGGCGCTTAGTGTGCGTTAGGGATGCGTCGGCCCGGGATCTCGGCCCGCTCAGTAGCCCATGCACACGTGGACGAATGCGCCGTACTGGCCGTTGCTGTTGCAGCTGTTGTCCGGGCCCAGCACGCTGCGGATGGGGATGTCCCGGGTGTCCGGCGGGCAGGCACACGCGCCGCCGTTGAGCGGGTTTCCCGTCACGCAGCCGCCGCTGCCGTAGCCGCTGTAGTCGCTCTGGAGGTACGTGCCGTGGAAGGTGGTGCGCGTGGCGGCCGCGTTGTAGCAGACGCCGACCTTGCGCCAGTACCAGCATGAGCCCGCCACCGGCATCTCCACCGCGTTGAAGCCTGCCGGGCATCCGCATCCACCGGTGAAGCTGTTGGCCACGGCGCAGGCGTCATTCTCGTCCCGCTCATAGACGCCGCCGAACTCCGCGCCCGCGGGCAGCGACGGGACATGACAGAAATACATGGCCTCCCAGCCGTAGGGCGGGTTGTTCCCGGGGCAGCTGCTGGTGTCCAACAGGTTCATCCGCCCACTGAGGATGAATCCGGGCGGACATCCGCATTCCTCTGTCGCGGGGTTCTCGGTGCGACACGCGGGCTGCGGGCAAAGATCCCCGTTGGTGGCCAACGCGCCGCCGAACACCGCGCAATGTCCCGCAAACGCGCCGAAGCCGGGGTTGCAGTTGCAGCCCGTCGTCAACAGGAGGGCGGCGGGGCCCGATCTCGTCCACACTCAGCGACGTGACCAATTGGCCAGACAAAACGGGTTGGCACACTTCAATGCCTTCAGGCGCTGCAACGCGGAGTCAGCATAAGCCACTAACGGGATTCCATCCGTGGGGAGCACGACGGACACCGCCTCCGCGGAACCAATGCCATCCACCGTGGAGGTCATTACCGACGAGCAAGAGGAGGTAGTGCACTTCGCCGTCCTGACGTTGTTGCCATCTGAATAGGCCACCGTCGCCAGACCGTCAGCACCCATGCTGATGGAGACGAACCTGCCAGATCCTCCACTGCCCACGATAGAGATGGTTGAAGAGGAACAGCTTGAGTTGCTGCATTTGGCTACTTTGACCTGCCCGTTGTCGTAGTCTCTGTATGCAACAAGGGGCAATCCGTCATTGCCGACGGTTACGGCGATGGACTCCTGGCTGTTGCCAATCGAATCGATGGTCACCGGAGCCGAGAAAGTGGCGCAAGAAGCCGACGTGCATCGAATGAACAACAGGCTTGTTCCATCATCGTATGCGACGAAAGGCATTCCATCGACACCCACGCCGATGGACACTGCCCTCGAAACGGCATCCGGGTCGACGGTGACCATTGCCGAGGATGAGCATTCGGCGTCTTGGCACTTAGCAACTCTGAGCGTGTTCTCCCCGGCAACGTAGAACGCCACAACCGCGAGGCCGTCCAAACCTATCGCGAGGGACGTAACGCCAACCTCGAGCTGAGAGTATACCGTCGTTTGCACGTTGCTGGAGCAGTCCGGCGATGTGCACTTTGTCACTTGTAGCGGAACCGTGGCGCCACTGCCTGCATACGAGATGATGGGAAGGCCGTCGCCTCCGACAGCGATGGAGGGAAAGGAGTCATACGCCACGGTGGCGATGGTCACAGTCGACGATGTGCTACAATCAGAGTTCGCGCACTTCACGAGTTTTACCTCGTCAGCCGCGCCCGTTTGCTGGTATGCAACCAGTGCCTGGCCGTCGGGATTGACTGTAGTGCTTGAGTACTTGATAGGCCCAGCTGTAAGGATTTTAGCCTTGTTCGACTTGGGCGCTTGGAGCGGTGCGGCCTCGAGCACAAATTGACCGTCTTGTAGGAGCAGTCCAGGACCTGCAGAGTACGTGGGAGGTTCTGCGCAAACCCAGCCCACGCCGTCGTGAACCAAAGTCTGACCCGATGCGCAACCATCCGATGCGAGGTGCGCACGGGTGACGCTCGCCGCCGCAAGTTCGGAAGACCCAACCGCCTCCGGTCCGATTTGTGCTGCAGTGATTGTGTCCCCAGCGATGTGTCGCGCGACCACGGAACCATCCGCAATCCCCGAGATTCCGGTGGCGACACACGTCGCGTCACCATTCTCGTCGACTGCAGAGATCGCCTGCCCTGCCGGACACGCGGAGACGCGAGCTTGGATTACCGTTGTGTCAACGGCGAGGGTTACGTTGTCCGAGTTCCCGCCGCCCGTTAGCCCCAGCCCCGGGGCAACGCTCGTGATGTCGCCTCCTCCTGCGGGAACGCCACACCTGAAAGCGCCCGTGGATGGGTCCACTCCCACGACGAACTGCTCACTAGGACAATCACTGGGGAAGGTCGAGAGATCCCGCCAGGATACGGGTGCGGTCGTTGCGTCCCCGTCCGCCAATTCCGCCCTGCGAGCCCAGTCAGATGCGGGCACTCCATCGAGCTGAAGCGCGTTCTCGGCCGTGTCCGCGTGCGCGCAGTAGAGGGCGTACGGCGTGGACGCCAGAGGTGCCGCCGAGAGTACTTCCCCATTGACGGTGATCTCGACCTGCGCGGCAGGGTGCTGCCGAAGGACGGCAGCAAGGCTCCCACTGCTGGGCCGCAGCTCAAGGTCGAACACTCCACTCTGCACCACAACATCCGTGTAGGCCTCATCGAAGAAGCCCACACCGTTCTCGAGCAAGCGAACCCGGAAGTCGAAGAGGCCGTCCTGCAAGCCACCGGTTTCCTCGCGGAGCACGCCTTGGAGCCTGACAGAATCTGGCGGAGCGGCGAAGACATTGGCGCCAAGGACGAGGATAGCAACGGTGACAGACGCCCGTAACAGCGCAAGAGGTGGTCTATGCGAGAACATTGGGACCTCAAGGAAGCGAAGGATCTTCGTTGCCAGGATAGGATTGACACTCATTGCGCCCCGCCCAATCGCAGCCCAGGCGCGAGGACGCGGGAGCCGGGCGGCGCACCCATCGATTGAACTGAACATACCCGACGTCTTGGTTCATGGCGAGGGATCCGCGCCCGACGACGCTGCGGCTGCGCAATGGGTGGCGCTAAGCTAAGGTGCAGGGCCGTTGATGTTGTCGAAGATCGCGTAGCCCGGGTCCGCCACTGGCTCGTAGGTTCCCACCCCCAGGTAGACCATCACGTCGGGTCCCAGGAAGTCCGGCTCCGCGTGGAAGGGCGTCCAGTTCACGCCGTCCGCGGAGGTCTCCCAGGAAACCAGCCCGCCCTCACGTCGGAGACGCCACCACGCGTGCGCCGGCGGATCGTAGGGCTCCACCGCCACCAGCGACGGAGAATCCAGCACAAACCTCTTGGCGTACAGGTTGCCGGACTCGTGGATGAACTCCGCGCGGTTCTCGTACACGTCGCCCACGTTGAAGAACGCGTTGGTGCTGGTGTCGGTGTTCACCATCTGCAGCACGTGCACCAGGACCCCGTTGGCGTCGAGGCGGTACACGCTGCGCGTGCCCATGCCGCAGTAGCCCTCGACGCTGCTGGGCCGGGCCTCCAGCACGCCGTTGGCCAGCACCACGTCGCAGATGCCCGGCTCCCCGAACGTGCGCCAGCGCAGGTCGGTGTCGTCGGAAAAGGTCTCGACGAAGGACGCGAGCGGGCACGCTTCACCCACGGGCGTCCCGCCGTTCACGCCCTCGAACTCGACAAAGCGCTCCGCGGTCTCCGGAGTGTACAGCCCCGCGCCCAGCACCACGTAGACCGACGCTGCGTAGGGCCAGTCCACCAGCGACTCGTGGGTGGTGAAGGCCACACCGTCCGGGGAGGTCTCCCAGCGGACCACGCCCTGGTCTTCACGGAAGCGCCAGAAGCGGTGTGCAGTGGCGTCGTGGGGCAGCTCTCCGCGCAGCAGCCACTGACCACCCATGCGCTGCCGGAAACGCAGCATCCCGAACTCGACGATGAACTCCAGCTCCTCTTCCGACGAGAAGCCGGCCTTGAAGTAGACCTGCGCCAGGTCTCCCGCATCCAGATCCGCCACCTCCACGGTGAGGCTGCTCTCGCGCAGGTCATACGCGGCGGTGCTGATGAGCGCGCCGTACTGGGACCCACCCACGTTGACGGGCAGGGTGATGCGCGTGTGGCCGTCCACCTCCTCCAGCGTGACCAGCTCGTCGACAAAGGTGTTGCGCCAGCGGGCCAGGTCCACCACGTCGTCCTCGAAGTCATCGGCGAACATCTCGGTGCGGCCACACGGCGGCGGCGTTCCCGCGTCGGGCATGGCGGCGTCGCCCGTCCCGCTGTCCAGGGTTGCGGCGGCGTCGATGGGGCCGGCGTCCCGGATGCCTCCGCTGGAAGAGGTGCTGGAGCTGGAGGAGGAGCTGCTGGAGCTGGATGACGACGACGTGCTGGTTGACGACGACGTGGAGCTGACTCCGGCGGCCGAGGCGCTCCCGGTGCTGGAGCTGACCAGGGCGCTGCTGGCGGAGGAGCTGGTGGCGCCGGTGGAGGAGCCGCTGGATGACGACGAGGCGCTGCTCGACGAGGACGAGCTGGTGGATGAGGACGAGGTGCTGCTTGACGACGAGGTGCTGCTG
>JBFMGU010000365.1:0-8752 GCA_040752415.1 Myxococcota bacterium | reverse complement strand
CCCCACTGTCTCTTAGCCCCCCAGCCAGGCATTGTGGCCACGCCGCCTGGCTGGTTTGTTCTTGGGGCCGGGGGGGCGTGGTGGCGCAAAGCACAAGCAGTGCCAACCCACTTCTCGACGGAAACCGTGCGGGAATCAGGTCAGCGGCTGTCTGGATTTCGGACAGGGTGACTGAAATCCGGACACCCCCTTCGAAGTCGGCGAAGCTCCACCCGACGAGACCTGGCGGCTCCCACGGGAATCCCAGGCGGGAGACACCAGTTGCCTACGGCATCTGCCCGCTGCGGCGCGCCTCATCCAGCAGGCGCGCGCCTTCCATCAGCAGGTGCATGATGGGCAGGTTGATCTCATCCGGCACGTCGACGCTCTGCGGGTTGAACTCCGCTTGGCCCTGGTCCCAGGCCAGCAGGTGGTAGACGGCGTTGGCGTTGGTGAGGGCGGCGTTGTTGCTGACGCGCGCCTGGACGGCTTTTCCCTGACGCAGGTGGATCTGCGCACTGACGCTGCCGCGGACGAGCGTGAGCACGCCGGTGCGTCGCTCCATCTCCATGATGGTGAGCAGGGAGGCCAGGCCCACCTGGTCCAGGGTGCCGCGGAAGCCTGGCGCCTGCTGGGTGCGCGCCCGCAGCACCGCCTCCACCACCTCCCGACGCTTTAGCGCATTGCGCACCCGCGTCAGCAGGTCATCAAAGCGCACCGGCTTGTTGATGTAGTCCACCCCGCCCAGGCGGAAGCTGTCGATGAGTGATTCGTTGGCGGGGAGCGCGGTGGTGAAGGTGATGGGCAGCAGCGCGAACTCCGGCATGGCCCGCAGCTGCTTGGCCACCGCCCAGCCGTCCAGGACGGGCAGCATCACGTCCAGCAGGACCAGGTCCGGGATGCTCTGGCGGGCCGCCTGCAGGGCCTGGTTTCCGTCGGAGGCGGTGATGACCTCATAGCCGGCGGAGAGCAGCGCCCGTCGGAGGACCTGTTGGATTTCCAGGTCGTCCTCGACGACAAGGATGCGTGCCCCAGTCATGTCCAAACGCTAGAGGGTGACCCCGGAGCGGTCAATTCCGCGTGTTTCCTGGCCGGTCAAGCCGGGAGCGCGCCGCGGCCTTCCTGGCTCCCGCCCGGGGTGGCGCCGCCGCTTTGCGAGAAGGCCGTTGAGCGGGGAAGGCAAAGCCGTTAGGTTGCGCCGCCCGTTTGGGCAGGAGGGCAGAGGATGGTCACGCCCGGGACCGCGGGGTGACCAGAGGAAAGTCAGGGCCCGGTCATTCCCCTTGTGTGGGCCCCAAGGACTCGACAGGACGCATCGCGCTTGCAGGCGCTGGTGGTCCCCATCCCCAAGTCAGGAATCATGGCGCAATTCACCTTCAGCATGCGCGACCTGCGCAAGGTCTATCCCCCCAACATCGAGGTGCTCAAAGGCATCTACCTCTCGTTCCTGCCCGGGGCGAAGATTGGCGTGTTGGGCCACAACGGAGCCGGCAAGAGCACGCTGCTGCGCATCATGGCGGGCGTGGACCAGGACTTCCACGGCTACGCCGCACCCGGCGACGGGGTGAGCGTGGGCTACCTCTCCCAGGAGCCGCGCCTGGACCCCACTCTCGACGTGAAGGGCAACGTGGAGCTGGCGGTCAAGGACATCAAGAACCTGCTCAAGCGCTTTGATGAGATCAACGCCAGGTTCGCCGAGCCCATGGACGGCGACGAGATGGACAAGCTGCTGGCCGAGCAGGCGCGCGTGCAGGACCAGATCCAGGCCAAGGATGCCTGGGAGATCGACCGCAAGCTCGAGATTGCCATGGACGCGTTGCGCTGCCCGCCGCCCGACGCCAAGGTGGACACGCTCTCCGGCGGTGAGAAGCGTCGGGTGGCGCTGTGTCGCGTGCTCTTGGAGAAGCCGGACCTGCTGCTGCTGGACGAGCCCACGAACCACCTGGACGCCGAGAGCGTGGCCTGGCTGGAGCGCACGCTGCAGGAGTACCCCGGCACCGTCGTGGCCATCACCCATGACCGGTACTTCCTGGACAACGTGGCGGGCTGGATCCTGGAGCTGGACCGCGGGCAGGGCATCCCGTGGGAGGGCAACTACTCGTCGTGGTTGGACCAGAAGCAGAAGCGGCTGGCCAACGAGGAGAAGCAGGAGAGCGCGCGCCAGAAGACGCTGGAGCGTGAGCTGGAATGGGTGCGCATGGCCCCGCGCGCGCGACAGGCCAAGAGCAAGGCCCGCCTGCAGGCGTACGAGGAGCTGCTGGCCAAGGGCAATGAGGCGCAGAAGCAGCAGACCGCGGAAATCTACATCCCACCCGGTCCGCGCCTGGGCGACGACGTGGTGCTGTTCGACAACGTCAGCAAGAGCTTTGGGGACCGGCTGTTGTTCGAGAAGCTGTCGTTCCGGCTGCCGCCCGCGGGGATTGTCGGCGTCATTGGTCCCAACGGCGCGGGTAAGACCACCTTGTTCCGCATGATCACCGGCGAGGAGCAGCCCGACGGTGGCAGCCTCAAGCTGGGTCAGACGGTGAAGCTGGCGTACGTGGACCAGAGCCGCGACGCGCTCAGCGCCAACAAGTCCGTCTTCGAGGAGATCAGCGGCGGGTTGGACACGCTGGAGCTGGGCAAGCGCAAGATTCCGGCGCGCGCCTACTGCAGCATCTTCAACTTCCGCGGACAGGATCAGCAGAAGAAGGTGGGTGAGCTGAGCGGCGGTGAGCGCAACCGCGTGCACCTGGCCAAGCTGCTCAAGTCCGGCGGCAACCTCTTGCTGCTGGACGAGCCCACCAACGATCTCGACGTCGACACGCTGCGCGCGTTGGAGGATGCGCTGCTGGAGTTTGCCGGTTGCGCCGTGGTCATCAGCCACGACCGCTGGTTCCTGGACCGCATTGCCACCCACATGCTGGCTTTCGAGGGGGACAGCCAGGTGACGTGGTTCGCGGGCAACTACCAGGACTACGAGGCCGACCGGAAGAAGCGCCTGGGCGCGGCGGCCGACCAGCCGCACCGCATCAAGTACAAGCCGCTGGTGCGCAAGTAACCGACAGGGTCCCCACACGAGAAACACGGAAGGTGCAAGGCATGGCCATCCCGGACAACCTGGCGCTTCTCCTGGATGACGGCGTCATCCAGGAGGTGCTGGGTCGAATCATGAGTGGCAAGGAGGCGGAGGTCTTTGCGGTGCTGCGCAATGGGCAGCCCTGCGCCGCCAAGGTCTACAAGGAACGCCACAACCGCCTGTTCAAGAACAACGCGGCGTACCTGGAAGGACGCAACAACGTCCGGGACAGTCGCGCGCGTCGCGCCATGGCGTCGGGGAGCCGCTTTGGCAAGGACCAGGCGGAGAAGAGCTGGAAGGACGCGGAGCACGACGCGCTGCAACTGGCGTGGCACGCCGGGGTGCGCGTGCCGCAGCCGCTGCTCATGTACGAAGGCGTGCTGATCATGCAGCTGGTGGTGGACGAGGAGGGCATGCCCGCGCCGCGCCTCAGCGACCTCACCTTCCCGCGTGAGCACGCCGCCGCGCTGTGGCATGACCTCTTCGAGAGCGTGCGCCGTTTGCTCTCCTGCCACCGCATCCACGGCGACCTCAGCGCCTACAACGTGCTGATGGGCCTGGATGGTCCCACCATCATCGACATGCCCCAGGTCATCGACGCCGCGGCCAACCCGCAGGCGGAGAGCTTCCTGGTGCGCGACGTGCGCAACCTGGCGGAGTACCTGAGCCGCTTCGACCCCTCGCTGGCCGCGGTGGCGGGCGCGGGCAAGCCGTTGTGGCGCCACTACCGCAACGGGACCCTGGACCGCGCGGATGCCATGGAGGCGGACGTGCTCGACGGGCGGCGCAAGTGGGGCAAGCCCACGCAGCCCACGCGGCGGGGACCCCCGGAGCCCGCGCGGCAGGCGCTCGCCGACGGGCGCGTGGAGGTGGTCATCAACAACCGCGAACGGCAGGGGCGGCGCTTCACGCGGGATGGGCGTTTCAACAACCGTCCCAACGTCGATCAGGAAGCGCCGCGGGGCGGCGGGCAGGGACACGGGAACCCACGTCACCACCAGAACCAGGAACGCGCCTCGCAAGGGCAGCGGCCGCC
Organism: Myxococcota bacterium; assembly: GCA_040752415.1. Taxonomy (GTDB): domain Bacteria; phylum Myxococcota; class JACRCW01; order JACRCW01; family JACRCW01; genus JBFMGU01. Next base: position 4,679 of record JBFMGU010000365.1, on the reverse strand, counting down.
GCAGAACGGTCCACGTCCGTCGTCACCGCCGCGCCCCGCGCCGCAGGATGGCAACGCGCAGCAACAGCAGGCCGGGCCGGGCGGCGGTGGCAACCGGCCTCGTCGACGTCGACGCGGACGCGGCGGCGCACCCGCGGGTGGCATGCCCACGCCCGGCAACACGGCACCGGTGGCCTGAGCACGGGCCCGCGTTGACGACGGGTGGGGCGCATGGGAGCACAGGACGTCATGAAACCGTCAACGCTTCTCCTCGCCGCGCTCGTGGTGGTGGGCTGCAACAGCCAGGCGCGTGAGGAGCCCTCGCTCGTCGGCACCAGGTTTGGTGACGGGTGGACGGTTGTGGACAGCACCGTGCGCACCGACCTCTACGGCGTGTGGGGCGCTCCCTCCGGAGAATTGTGGGCGGTGGGCGCGGGCGGGAGCCTGCTGCGTGGCGACGGAACCACGTGGACCCGGGTGGAATCCGGCACCACGCGCTCGCTGTTCGCGGTGGCCGGCAGCGCCTCCAATGACGTCTGGGCCGTGGGCGACGCGGGCACCATCCTGCACTGGGACGGCGGCAGCTGGGTGGAGCACGTCGGCGTCACCAGCAACGCGCTCTTCGCGGTGTGGGTTGCCTCGCGTGACGACGCGTGGGCCGTGGGCGCGGGCGGCACCATCCTGCGCTGGAGGGGCACCGCGTGGGAGACGGGATGCTGCCAGGGCGTGACCAGCGCGAACCTGTTTGGCGTGTGGGGCTCCTCTCCCGACGACGTCTGGCTCAGCGGCACCATGACCGGCCAGCTCCTGCGCTGGAACGGCCAGCAGGTGGCGGCCATCAACCACGGTTCCTCGGGGCCGCTGACGTCGGTGTGGGGCCGCGCTCCCGACGACATCTGGGCCATGGGCACCTTCCAGGCCCCCACCGCATTGCACTGGGACGGCACGGCGTGGACCGGAATCACCGACGGCACCGCCGACCACGCGCTCTCCGCCGCCTGGGGCTCCGCTCCCGACGACGTCTGGGGGGCGGGTACGGCGCTGTTCCACTTCAACGGTGAGACCTGGTCCGTCGTCGACGACCAGCCGCCCATGGTCCTGTACGGCATGTGGGGTCGTGCGCAGGACGACGTGTGGTCGGTGGGCGGCAACGGTGTCATCATCCACCTGCAACGCTGAGGAACGCATGCGCGCGCCCCGCTTCTGTGTCCAATGTGCCGGCCCGCTCGTCGAGAAGGAGGCGGAGGGACGCACGCGCCTGGTGTGCAGCGCGGAGGGCTGCGGGTTCATCCACTACGGCAATCCCACGCCGGTGGTGGCGGCCATCGTCGAGCACCAGGGCAACGTCATCCTGGTGCGCAACAAGGGCTGGCCGGAGAAGTGGTTCGGCCTGGTCACCGGTTTCCTCGAGGCGGGCGAGACCCCCGAGGACGGCATCCTGCGCGAGCTGCGCGAGGAGCTGGGACTCACCGGCAAGGTGCAGGGCCTGGTGGGCGTGTATGGGTTCGTCGAGCGCAATGAGCTGATCGTCGCGTACCACGTGGTGGCGGATGGCGAGATTGTGCTCGGCGACGAGCTGGAAGCGTTCAAGCCGGTCCCGCCCGAGAAGCTGAAACCCTGGCCCTTTGGCACCGGGCAGGCCGTGCGCGAGTGGTTGGAGCGACGCGGACTGTCTCCCTGAAGGCGTTCCGCCGCCGACTCAGCAGCCGGTGCCGCCGGTGCACAGGCAGTTGGCGTTGAGGTCGCCCTGCGAGCGCGCGTGACCGTCGAGGGTGATGGGCTGCAGGTTGATGCGCAGCGCGTCGTGTCCCGGCGCCTCCAGGTCCACCAGGCCACTCATGCGCAGGCTCACTTCCGAGCAGTAGGCCTTGCCCAGCATGGTGGTGCCGCCGTCGTCACTGACCTTGGTGGGCCGGCTGAGGAGTCCCACGCCGTTGCCCTGGTACTGGAACAACGTGCGGTCCGCTTCCGACCAGTCCGGGCACGTGGCGCCAACGTCGAGCGCGGCGCTGGTGAGTGTCAGGTTGTCGATGTCCGAGCCTGCCTTGAACGTGAGCGCCAGGCGACACGCTTGCGACGCGGTGGTGAGGATGATGTCCACCTGGCTCACGCAGCCGTCCTCGTCGGGCGCGCTGGCGGAGCTGACGTGCACCATGTCCACCTGCGCAAAGCCCCCGTTGTAGTCGACGTTGGTGCGCCCGGTTTCCAGCACGCCGCTCACCGCCGCGGTCCCGGCGTCCTGACCCGTGGTGTTGCAGCGGTCCTCCACGCCGCGCGGGGGATTGGGACACCCCGCCAGCACGCCGCCTCCGACGAGACCCAACATCACCAGCCCCTTGATGCCCCGACGCATGACTCCTCCCGACGCTTGAGCGCAGCCCCGCCGATTCTGCGACCTTGAGCGTGGGTCCTGTCAAACCGTTTGACGCGCGCTCCACCTCGAGGCAGGTATGATTTCTCGTCGCTGAGGCCATGCACATGACGTCAATCACGCCCGTGTACCTGATGTCCCCGCCCGGCCCGGAGTGGACCGTGCGCGCGCGCAGCAACGTGTTCTCGCAGGCGGCGGGCACGTCGGAGACGCCGCTGGCTCCGCAGGCGCGCGCGGATTGGCTCATGGTGGCGCACGCGATTGAGCGGGCCGGGGGACGTGTGCTGGTGGCGCCTCCTCCCCCGCACCTGAACCTCACCGGCATGCCCTACACCGCGGAGGCCGGCATCTTCTTCCGCGACGAGAAAGGCGCACCCGGCTTCCTGCTGCCCAACATGAAACCCGCGCACCGTCACGCGGAGGCCACGTACCTGGCGGGGTACGTCAGTGCGCTGGGCTGGCGCGCGCGCAAGGTGAACGCCACGTGGGAAGGGCAGGGCGACGTCCTCCGCGTGGACCTGGAGCGCATGGTGCACACCTGGGGAGAGGGCCCGTACGCGCGGACGTCACGCGAGGCCTACGCGGAGGTGGCGCACCTGATTTCCCGTCGACACATCCAGGTGGGCTTCAAGGCCGACCCGTGGTTCCACGGCAACACCTTCCTGGGCTTCTACGCGAGCGCGAAGGGGGAGCGTCGCTGGATGCTGGTGTGTCCTGCGGCGTTGCAGGACGGTGAGCTGGCGCGGCTGCGCGCGTTCGTGCCGGAAGCCGAGGTGTTGGAGCTGCAGCACGACGAGAGCGTGGCCTACGCCACCAACGCGCTGCAGGTGAACGGAACGGTGATTGCGCCCACCGGGCTGCCGGCGCGGGTGCACGAGGTGTGGCGCTCGCTCGGACTCGAGATCGTGGAGCTGCCATTGCAGGCGTTGTTCCGGCAGGGCGGCGGCGCCGCGGTGTGTCTCACGGATCGGCTGGATGGATTCGACGCGTCGCAGATTCCGGCGCACCTGACGTTGTCGGCGTGGGAGGCGCAGTCATGAGCAGCTGGACCTTGCGGCCCTTCATGGTGGGACACGCGCGCGTGTGTGAGCGGCTCCTCCGCGCCAATCCGCTGCCGGAGATGCGCTTCCTCGACGTGCTGGCGCCGGAGACGCTGCCGTTCTTCCACCTCTTGAACGCCGCCAATCACGTGGCCTTTGGCGGAATGGGCATGCCGGCGTGGGTGCAGCTGGATTGTTGCACGCTCCCCACGGCCATGATCGGCTACGCCATCCCGCGACACGAGATTCCCGAGGACACCTGGGGGCGCCTGGTGGGGGCGGTGTCGCGCAACTTCGGTGAGCCGGCGGCGCGCGCGCTGCAGGGGTACAACGGCCTGGTCCCGGTCAGCGAGTACTGCGCGCTCCCGACGTGGGAAGAGGGCACGCTGGTGGGCTTCTCGCTCTTCACGCTGCTGCGCGGCGAGGGGTTGGGCGCACGTACCAAGGCGCTGGCGCTCCGCTGCTACAACGCGCGCGTGCAGATTGGCATCACGCAGTACACCAACAGCGCCATCCGCACGCATACGTTGCTGGGACCGTTGCGCATTGCCGCGCCCCAGGCCTGGCCGCACACCCGTCCCGAAGACACCTTTGTGTATGAGCTGACCATCCCCTCGACGCAGGTCCTGGATGCGCTGGTCAGGGACGGCGTGCCCCCGGACCGCCAGGAGCCGGCCTACGAGTTCGAAGTGGTGGCCGAGCCCCTGCGCACCGCGCTGGAGGTCACGGACCTGCAGAAAAGGCATGGTCCGCTGGAGGTGGTGTGGCCGGGCCTGGCCCGGAAGGGCGGGCAGAGCGTGTTGCGTTTGCGCCGGGCGCGCTGAAAAGTTGCAGGGATTCCCGTCGGATCGGGATCATCCGTCAGTCAGCCGACCTCCGGGGGGGCACCCCGGCGCAACCGGGCCGATAACATGACCATGAGCGCTCGCCCGTCCGTCCGTGAGTTCCTCGTCTCCCTGGCCCTCCTGGCGGGGTTGGGCGGATGCGTGGTGTCCGCCGAGGACGTGGAGGACACGCCGGACGCGGGCCGCACGCGCAGCTCTTCGTCGGGTGGCCGCTCCAGCAGCGCGGCGGGCAACAGCAGCGGCGTGGCGTCCAGCTCCGGCGGCGCCACCTCGGGGATTGGCAGCACCAGCTCAAGCTCCAGCGGCAGCGCCAATTTTTCGTCGTCGGCGCTCTCCTCCTCGTCTTCCTCGGGGGATGCCTCCGACAGCTCCACCGCTGGCGCCTCCTCCACGTCGTCGGGGGGCGGGATTGGCAGCAGCTCCTCGGGGGGCGGGGACAGCTCA
>JBFMGU010000364.1:0-8770 GCA_040752415.1 Myxococcota bacterium | reverse complement strand
CACCCGCCCCTCCGCGCCGCGCAGCTGCTCGCGCGCCTTCTCCAGCGCTTCCCCCAACCGCTCCACCTCCTTGCGCGCCTCCGCCACGTCGCGCTCCGCCTTCCGCGCCTCGTCGGAGCGACGGTCGGATTCCGCGCGCGCCGCGGCCACCTGCCTCTGCGCCTCGGCCACGGCCATCTCGTGCTGACGACGGGCCTGCCCGTCCTCACCATCCGCCTGACGGGGCGGCTCCGCCTTGGGGCGAGGTGGCGCCGCGCGCAGGGCACCCTCCAGCATCCCGAGCACGTCCTCGACGTCACCGGCCTGGACGTCGTGGGCCAGCATGCCGGTGCGCAGCAGCTCCAGGTCCTCCTCGCTGGCGGTGGGCACGGCCATGAGGGAGGTGCGCACGGCATCCACGTTGCCGCCCGCCGCGTAGCCACCCGCTTCCAGCACCTTCTCCGCGGCGCGCGTCACGTCGCCCACGGCGCCACGGAAGGCCTGCTGCGCCTCACGCAAGGCATCCGCGCTTCCGCCGGAGAGCGCGCGGCTCTGCGCCCGACGGAGCGTGTCCGCGGCCTTCAGGAGCGCCGTGATGGTGCGGGGATTCTCGTGTGCCACCTGGTTGATGGCCCATTGCGCGGTGGTGGGCTTGCGCAGCGCCTTCACCATGGCCGCCTCATCCTTGCGACCAGCCTTGCGCAACTCCTTCTCCAACCCGTTGCGCGCAGGGGTGAACTCCGAGAGCGGCAGGCGGTACAGCGCCTCCACCTCCGGCGGCACCCGCGACCCTTGCTTGCTCATGGCTTGCCTCCGTCGTGAGCGGCCGTCCTATGGCAGACCGGACGGGGCATCCGCTAGGAAGAAACACATCACGCGGAGCCCCACGCGCGTCCACCACCAACGCCCTGGCGCCCGCGGGTCATTCCTCCGAGGAAAGCCCCATGCGCATCATCACCCTCTCCTCCCTTGCCCTGCTCCTCTCCTGCGGTCCCACCACCCCCACGAAGTCGGCGGTGGGCGGAGAGATGACCGCCACGCTGCATGACAACACGTCGAACGCGGGCATCACTGACTTCACCGCCAAGGCCATCAGCGGCAACGTCACGGCCGCCAACAGCAATGAGCCGGACGGTGCCACGCGCATCGTCGGTGACGACGGGGAAGGCGGTCAGAGCTGTCGGCAGGTGCTCATCACGCTGAGCGGGAAGGCGCAGTCCGGCAAGACCTACCAGCTCGTCCCGGTGGGCGATCCGTTGACGCCGGACCAGGGTCGGATGTGGTTCCAGTCTGGCACGGGCTGCGAGCCGCAGAACGGCCAGTGGCACGCCGAGACGGGCACGGTCACCGTGAATGACGTCGCGGGTCAGCGCGTGTCCGCGTCGTTCAACGGCAACATGCAGGCCACGGTGAACACCTCCGCCACCGGCGGCTTCCGGTTGGAGGGCAACGTCGTGGTGGACAAGGTGGTGAACTTCTGACCGTGCTCAAGCGCCCGCGGTGGGCGTGGCCGTGCTCTCCGGTTGCGCCACCTCGCGCTTGCCCACCAGGCGGGCCAGCCACAGCCCCACCTCGTAGAGGATGATCAGCGGCACGGCCATCATGCTCTGGGAGTACGGGTCCGTGGTGGGGGTGAGCACCGCGCCCATGACGAACGCCAGCACCACCGCGTACTTCCTGCCCGCGGCCAGCGTGGCCGGCTCCAGGATCCCCAGCCAGCACAACACCACGATGGCGACGGGCAGCTCGAACGCGAGCCCGAAACCCAGCATGAACTTGAGGAAGAACCCGAAGTACACGCTGACGCTGTACATGCCGGCAATGTCCGGCGGCGTCATCTCGACGAGAAACTTCACCATGAACGGGAAGGCGATGAAGTAGCAGAACGCCGCGCCAAGGAGGAAACAGCAGCACGTGGCCAGCACCAGCGCGCGGATCACCTTCTGCTCCGTGGCGTAGAGGCCCGGCGCCACGAAGGCCCACAGCTGGTAGATGATGTACGGGCTGGCCACCACCAGGCCGAAGGTGAGCGCAATCTCCAGCGTGGTGAGGACGTACTCCAGCGGGCTGACCACCACGAACCGGCTGCCTGGCGGGAGCGCGCTCTTCAGCGGCTGACTCATGAGCTCGAAGATGTCGTCGGCCAACGCCAGGCTGGCGACGGCGCAGACCAAGGCGGCGCCCAGGCCCTTGCCGAGGCGGGCGCGCAGCTCGGACAGGTGCTCGGTCAGCGTGTAACGCGTCTCATCCACGGCGAGTCCCTTGTTCCGCCGTCATGGCACCTCCGTCAAGCCCGCGACTTCGCCGCAGACAACCGCCCCCCCAGACCGCTAGATAGCGCGCGCCCATGAACACACCCCTGACGGAAGACCATCCCCTCCGTCCACTCCTGGACGAGGAACAACGTTGCCTGGCCATGGTCCAGCTCAACCTCACGACGCGCGACCTCAAGGACGTTGGCAAGGAGGACTACGACTCGGTCCTGCTGGACCTGCGCGACCAGCTGGCCGAAGCGCGCCTGGAAGACGTCCCCGCGCTGGTGGACCAGATGATCCAGGCCCAGGCGGTGCGGAGCCGTCGTGGTTTGTCCCGCGCGCTGCCCGCGGATCCGCAGAATCCCTACTTTGGCCACCTCCGTCTCGAGGAGAACGGGCGTACCCGCGACGTACTCATTGGCAAGCGCAGCTTCATTGACTCCTCGGCGGGCATCTCCATCGTGGACTGGCGCAACGCGCCGGTGAGCCGGATCTTCTACCGCTACGAGGAAGGCGACCTGTACGAGGAGGAGTTCGGCGAGCGGCTCGTCGCGGGCAAGGTGCTGGCCAAGCGCACCGTCTCCGTCAGCCACGGCAAGCTCACGCGCATCCGCTCCCCCGAGGGGACGCTGGTGGCCGACGGCAAGGGTGCGTGGTGGGTTCTGGCGCCGCAGGCGGTGCCGGAGCTGCATGGTGGTCGTGGCACGGCGGTGCGGCCCCCGCGCGAGAACCAACACGTCCCGAGCTTCCGCGTGCGGCAACAGCAGCGCGAGCGTGGTCAGCTGGGCCTGGGCGGGGAAGGCGTGCTGCGCGAGGACAAGCGGCTGCCGGAGATTGCCGCGCTCATTGACCGGGAGCAGTTCGACCTCATCACGCGCCCCGACGCGGGCGTGGTGGTGCTGCAAGGCGGCGCCGGCAGCGGCAAGACCACCGTGCTGCTGCACCGCGTGGCCTACCTGCACTTCAACGATCCCCAGCGTTTCCGCACGCGGCACATGCGCGTCATTGTCAGTCAGCCCGCGCTGGTGAACTACATTGGCAAGGTGCTGCCGTCGCTCGACGTGGGAGGCCTGCCCGTGGTCACCATGTCGGACTTCCTGTTGCGGCTGCGGCAGCAGGTGTGCCCGCGCATCAAGCGCAAGCGCGTGGAGGATGCGCCCGACGCGGTGAGCCGTCTCAAGAAGCACCCCGCCATGCTGAAGCTCCTGGACGAGCAGGTGGCCGGCATGGTGGCGGACATGCGCGCCGAGCTGGAGGAGTCCACCCGCAAGCTCCCCGGCGGCGGCGACGTGGTGCAGAAGTTTGACGCGGGCACGAGCCTGCTCTCACGCCTGCTCTCCCTGAAGCGCCACCTCCCGACGGCACCGCAGCCCATCCAGGACCGCGTGGGGCCGTGGCTGCGTCGAGCCATGACCGACCTGGAGGATCCGCTGGGGCCGATGCAGGAGTGGCTCAGTGACCGCAAGCTGATTCGCGAGGTGTTCGAGCGACACGCGCCGGGCACGGCCACCGAGGGCATGGTGGAGGCGCTGGTCTCGTGGGTGGACCGCCAGGCCACCGAGCCCGACGACGACAGCCACGTGGACATTGCCGCGCGCACGCCGGTGGACAGCGCCGGCGAGGACGACACGGATCCCACCTGGCGCCTGGATCCCATGGACGACGCGCTCATGATCCGGCTGCACCAGCTCTGGCACGGCGGACTGGTGCCCCCGGGGCAGAGCGCCATCGAGTTCGACCACGTGGCGGTGGACGAGGCGCAGGATCTCTCCGCGCTGGAGATCCAGATCCTCGCCGACGCCACGCAGCGCCAGTGCCTCACCCTGGCCGGCGACACGATGCAGCGCCTGGTGTTCGACAACGCGTTCGATAGCTGGACCGGTCTGCTCAGCCACCTGCGTCTCCCGACGTTGAACGTGAGCACGTTGCGCGTGGCCTACCGCTCCACCAGGGAGGTCACCGAGGTGGCGCGCGAGATCCTGGGCCCGCTGGCCGACAAGGAAGCGCCCGTCACCCCGCGCAGCGGCGCACCGGTGGAGGCCTGGCGCTTTGCGGAGCTGGGTGAGGAGGTGGCGTTCCTGTCCGAGGCCATCCGCGGGCTCATGGGCCGCGAGCGCGACGCCAACCTGGCGCTCATCACCCGCTACCCCGCGCAGGCCGACACCTACTACCAGGCGCTCTACAACGCGGAGGTCCCGTTCATCCGCCGCGTGGCGCGACAGGACTTCAGCTTCACCCCCGGTGTCGACGTCACCGACGTCACGCAGGTCAAGGGCCTGGAGTACGACTACGTGATCATGGCCGGTGTGGACCTGGCCAGCTACCCGGACAGCGTCGAGAGCCGGCACCTGCTGCACATTGGCGCCACGCGCGCGGCGCACCAGCTGTGGTTCGTCATGAGCGGAACGGCCAGCCAGCTGATTCCCAGGCACCTGTTGCAGCAGGGCTGATTCCCGTCGTCACTGACCGGCGTCCGGGTTGCCGAAGTCAGTTGCCCGGAACGCGCATGAGCCCGACTGGCAGTGCGCGGTCCCACCAATGCAGTCCGCCATGCACACCGGCCCCAGCGGATTGCACATGCGCTCCACGAACGCGCGGTCCTGGTCGTAGCGCGCCTTGTCCTTGCCGTTGATGGCGGCGTTGGGACAGGTGCAGCCGCACGGGTCGCCCTCCTCGATGACCACGCAATCTGAATCCGCGCTGCAGGACCGGTCATAGTCCGTCGCCGAGAGCTCCCGACCGCAGCCCGTAAGCATCAGTCCACAGAAAACCGCGACCACGAACCCGCGCATGCCGAACCTCCCTGTCCCGTTGCGGTGACGACGTTCCCCCGATTCACCACCCATGCCAACGTCGAATGACCGAGGGGAGTGTGCTTCCCCTGGGGAACGATCTGCGGGATCCATGCAACAAAGCCGTTTGCTGAGGCGTTTCCCATGCCGGTGGGATGGCGCCTGGCGGGTTCCGGACCGGCGGGCGGAGGCAGTTGGATGCACGGTGGGTGCAGGGCCACCTGGCGCATCATGATGGGCGCGTTCCTGGCGCTCTCGGGCATGTTTTTGCCTGCTCCAGCGGTGGCCTCGGAGGACGTGGTCCCCCTGGCGTTGATCATCGGGAACAACAAGAGCCTGAAGTCGGAGCGGCCGGACCTGCGGTTCGCCGACGACGACGCGCTCAAGTACGCCCTGCTCTTCCGCGGCGTGACCGAAGCAGCGCATGTCCACACGCTGACCCGCGTGGACCAGGACTCCGCGGACCTGTTCGCCGACGACGCCATCCCGGTGGCAGCGCCCACGCGCGCGTCGATTGCGCATGCGGCGGAGGAGCTGGCCACGACGGTGCGCGCGCTGCGGGCCGAGGGCAGACGGACCGCGCTGTACTTCGTGTTCGCTGGTCATGGCGACGTGGAGCGGGGTCGCGGGTACATGGAGCTGGAGGATGGGACGCTGCGTCGGGAGGACCTGGAGCAGCTCATCCACACCGTTGGCGCCGACGCCACCCATGTCCTGCTGGACAGCTGCAACGCGTTCTTCGTGATCCATCCGCGTCGCCCGGGCGGCCGCACGTGGGCCACGCCGGCGGATGTGACCTCCGGTCTGACCGTGGACAACTCCGACGTGGGCGTCTTCCTCTCGACGAGCGCGGATGCCCAGGTGTTCGAGTGGAACCAGCTGCAGTCCGGCATCTTCAGCCACGCGGTGCGCTCCGGCCTCCTGGGTGCCGCCGACGCCAACGGGGATGACCTGGTCACCTATGACGAGCTCGAGGCGTTCGTGTCGACGGCGGCGGAGGGAATCCGCAACAGCCTCTACCGGCCGCGTCTCTACACGCGCTCGCCTCGGCAGGGAGCCGTCCTCATGGACCTGCGCGGCGTTCGGGCTCGCGCGGTGACGCTGCGGGGGTTCACCGGCCGGGTCACGCTGCTGCACCGGCAGGGGGCGCGCCTGTTGGACCTCCACGCGGAGAGCGGGTTCGAGCCGCGCATCCACGTGCCCGTCGACGACGCCACGCTGGTGGCCGAGGTCCGGACCGCGGAGGGAACGAAGCAGCTCCGCGAGCACACTCTGGGCACCGAATCCGACGTCACTCCCACCATGCTCGCCGCCGCCTCCACCCTCCCGCGCGGCAGCGACGCCATGTTTGAGCAGCTCTTTGCCCGTCCCTATGGGCCGCGCGCGGTAGCCCGTTTCCACGCGAGCAAGCCCGGTGAAGCCGCCTCCCCCGACGTGGAAGCGCGCCTGACCAACCAGCTCCAGGTCCTCGCCGACGACAAGGAGCAACAGCGCCTGGCGGCGTTCGTGGGAGTGCCGCTGCTCATGTTGGTGCCCGTTCCCACGATGCTTGCGCTGGCCGTGGTGACCGTGGGCTCCGTGGCGCTGTTGTCGCGACAGACCCATGACCGGCTCCCGAGCCCAAAGCTGCTCGGCGGTGCAACGGCGTTGGCCCTGGCCGCGCTGGGGGCGGTGGTGGCAGTGCAGAACGTCATCACGCTCTCGGCGATGTTGCCGACGGTGGTGATGTTGCTTTCCGTGAGCGGGGTGACGCTGGGGCGCAACGTGGAGCAACAGCTGGTGCGGGCGGCCAATGAGAATGCGGCGCGTGGCGTCGAGGATGTGGCCTCGGAGGAGGAACAGGATCGCGCGGCGCGCATGGTGGCGGTGCTCAGTGGCTACGACCAGGAAGCGCGCAATGATCGCATCCGGAACGTGGCCCTGGCCGCTGCCGCGCTGGTGGCGGGAACCACGGCGACGCTGGGTGGTCTGGCCATGGGCCTCGGGTTCCTGGGTGCGCACCTGATGAACCACACGCCGCCGTGGAACCTGCAGGTGGGTGCGCTGTTGGCGTCGGGGAGCGCGCTTTCCGTGGGGCTGCTCTCCTTGGGCGTGGGCGTGGGGTTGTTGTTGTTGCAGTCCCAGAGCGGTTTCCACGCCGGGCTCCTGCAGGCCGCCACGGACACCTCCGCAGCGCCTCGTGAATAGCCTTGGGAGAACTACGTCCACCTGCGTGGAGCGTTACCCAGGACGTGCTGCCATGCGCGTGATCCTTTCAGTGGTCGCACTGATGTTGGCCACGTTGCCCACCCGTGCGCAGGAACCCACGCCGCTTCCTCCACTCGTCGAGGAAACACCGGAAGCCGATTCCGGGTTTGACGACGAGGAAGACCACGAGGATGCCCCGAAGACCCCTGCGCTGCCGGTCGACAAGGCACAGGCCGAGGCCGTGGCGCGCGACGCGATGCTCGGAGGCGCGGGAGTCCTGGGGCCGTTCATGCTCGTCAACGTGGCGGCATACGTGGCGCCCCTGTTGGGCGGGTTGGCCGCCGCATGGTCGCAGGAGCAGGCGAATCCGGAGGGGCCCGGTGCTGTCGTGCGCGGGGTGGTGTCGTCGTATGCGGGCACGCTGGTGGAACAGCTCACCATCACCGTGGGCAGCGCGCTGACGACGGGGTTGGTCTACGTGCTCTTTCTTCCCGCCTACGCCGGTGAGCTCGCGATGATGCTGCCCCTGACCGGGTTGGTTCCAATCGCCGGCACGGCGGCCATGGGTGTGACGCTGCTCCTGATGGGCGGAGTGCTCGGGTACATGGGCCTCGTCATGGGAATTGCGCTGGGCCTTGGGGTGCTGCCGACCTTCGTCGGAAACGTCCTGGGCGTGATGGCGGCGGACCTGGCCTGGGAGAACGTGAACGTCCGCGCGCGCTCCGAGACCGCCGAGCCGGAAGCCCCCGACATCCTCACCGCGCGCATCCACGTCGACAGGCCGTTGGAGCGTCTCCAAGCCGCGGGGCTGGTGGCGGCGGCAACCGCGGGTGCTTGGAAGCGCGCGGCATTCTGGAGCTTCGTGCCCGTCGTGGGGCCGACCGTGGCGTTCGCGTTGGCGCGGAGTGACGTCGTGGAACGGGCGGAGCAGGCGCGCGCCGTGGCGGGGTTGACCCATGGGCCAGGCATGTCTCCCGTCGTCACCGCGCTGCTTGCGGGGCGAACCGCGCTGTACACGGTGGTGCACGTGGCGCTGGCAGCCATGGTGGTGGCCTTCGTGGTCTCCGCGGTTCCCTTGATGGGCGCGGGCGTGGCGCTGTTGGCGACGCCCAGTGGTGCGCTTCCCGCAATGGCGCTGTTGATGACCGCGTTGGTGGTCCTCCTCGGCGGAACGGTGGCGGGAAGCCTGGCCGGCGCGGCGCTGACGGTGGCACCGGTGCTGGACATGTTGATTCCGTGGGGCACGGCGCTCTACGGCGTCATGCTCGCGCGAGGGCCGGCGGAAGGTGAACCGGCGCAGTAGGCTGCGTCGGAGATCCTTTGAGGCGGCGACGCGGGCGAACACCGAAGGGGCTGCGTCAAGATAAGTTGCCCATGTGGTCCTGACCGCCTCCAGCGGACCACGACCTGGAGTGCGGCGGGCCCTCGCCGCCCTGGCCAGCGCCGAGCGCGTTCACAACGGGCCGAACAGCCCTGGGGGCGCAAGGACGTCGGGCGCGGCTCTGCCTCGCGGCGCGGGGACCCTTGACGGTTGTCCAAACCGCTCGACGCTGACCA
>JBFMGU010000363.1:0-8893 GCA_040752415.1 Myxococcota bacterium | reverse complement strand
CGCTGGTGGTGGTGGTGGTTCCCGTTCTCGTGCCCAGTCCCACGCCGCTCATCCCGCTGCACACCAAGAAGCAGCTCCTCCTCGGGAGCGGCGGCGTCCTGGCAACCGCGGGGGCCGTGGCGGGCGTGGTGGCGCTGGTGTTCCTGGGCGGCGGCGCCGCGCTGTTGGGGGTGAACCAATGACGCGTGAAGCGCTCCTCCCGCTGCTCCTCGTCGTCCTCTCCTGCGAAGCGCTGGTGGAAGCCTACCCGGTGCAGTGCGGCCACCCCACGGAGTGCGACACCTACAACGGCGAGACCTGCGTGGACGGTGAGTGCCGCATCCAGGTCGTCAACACGGGCGGAAACAACTCCACCAGCACCGCGAGCTCGTCCGCGTCGTCATCCGCTTCCTCCAGCAGCAGCGGCGGCACCGGCTCGTCCGGTGGCAGCACCAGCTCGTCGGGGGGCGGCACCTCCACGGGTGGCCAGGTGTCCCTGCCGGAGAGCGCGGACAACGACCTGGCCGGCCACGCCGTGGCGTTGCAGGGAGATTTCCTCGTGGTGGGGGCGCCGCACGCGGACTCCGACGGAACCACCCGCGCGGGCAAGGTCTATGTGCTGCGCCGACAGCTCGACGGGAGCTGGGGCCAGCCGGTGGTGCTGCACGCCGACACCTCGCGCGCGGCCAACGGGTACTTTGGCCACGCGGTGGCGCTGGACATCCCGTACCTCGTCGTGGGCGCGCCGGGTGAGGGGAACACGCGGGAAGGGCAGGTGCACGTGTTCAAGCAGGCGAACGGCGTCGACAACACCTGGACCCCGCACGCCCTGTTGCGCTGCGCCGCCACCTGCCCCGGCGACGAGACCGGCACCGCGGTGGACATCTACGGCGACGTCATCGTGGCGGGCGCGCCCAAGAACAACACCGAGGATCCCAACGACGAGGTGGGCGCGGTGCTGACCTTCCGTCTCAACGCGGCGGGGACGGACTGGGACCGCCTGCCCACGCGCTTCAGCACGCAACCCTTCGAGGGAGGCAGCTTCGGCTCGTCGCTTGCGGTCGACGGAACGCGGCTCCTGGTGGGCGCCCCGCACGAGCAGCTCTCCGACGCGGGCATCCCCAGCGGCGCCGTCTCCTTCTTCACCTTTGACACCAACACCGACACCTGGACCCTGGAGCAACGCTTCAACACCCCCAACGACGAGGGAAACCAGGGCGACGTGGGCTTCGGCACCTCGGTGGCGCTCCACGGCGAGCACGCCCTGGTGGGCGCGCCCGGCCTGGCCTCCGACACGCAATCCGCCGCGGGTGCCGCGTACTTCTTCCACCTCGAGGGCAACAGCTGGATCAGCGTGAAGAAGACCGCGCCCGCTCCCGGAGTGGACAACCGCTACGGCGCCGCGGTCGCGCTGCGGGACAACATGGCCGCGGTGGGAGAGGTCCCCTACTACGGCGGCTCGCAGTCCGCGGGTGGCGCGGTCTACCTGTACGAGTGGAACCCCGCCGTCCCGGCGTGGACCTACCGTCGGCCGCAGACCGCGGGCGCCCTGCGCGACGAGGATGACTTCGGCTTCAGCCTAAGCATGAGCGAAGGTCGGTTCGCGGTGGGGATGCCCCGGGAGGTCTACAGCGCCCCCGGCCTGGTCTTCGTGCACGACTGGTGAGCAAACGACGCCGTGGCGGCGCAGGTCACGGGCGCGTCGCGGGAATCGAGGTGATCTGGCGCGCGTCGCGCAGCAGGACCTTGCCAATGGTGACGTCGGTGCTGCAGTCCTGCAGGTTGTCCTCACAACCCACCGCGGACACGCCCACCAGCGCGGTGCCCGGCGTGAACTGCTCGGTGTCCTCCGCCGGTGTGCGGCCGCCAGGTTCCAGGGAGAGGCGCCAGCGGTTGACGGTGGTGCCGTCGCAGACGAACTGCCGCGGCGTCATGGTGTCCGTGCAGGAGGCGGTGTTGATCATCTCGTGGCCCTGGCGTTGCCGGGCGTTGAGACAGATCCGCAACGTGTCCAGGCCCTGACACGTGAAGCCGCCGCTGAACACCACCCGCCCCGCCGAGAGATCCACGGTGGCGCCGCGGTCCAGCGTGACGTTGACGTCGGTGGGAACCTCCTGCGCGTGCAGGTGCATGGAGGCGCAAAGCAGCGCGGCCGCTCCCGCCAGGAACACCGTGAAACGTGAATTCATGGGTTGGCTCTCCGGAATGTCCTCGAGCCAGGGGAAGGTAACGGCCCCGACCCCGTCGGCAACCACCCGTCCCGTGCCCGGCAGCCGCGTTTCCGGGAGCCCGCCACTCCGTCGTGACCACCGGCAGGTCACGGAGCGGGGGACCAGGCTTCCCCGTCAACAAGTTTTCAACCCGGTGCGAAGGCGCTGCTCGATCCAGGGCGGTGCTGCACGTCGTGGCGCGCTCACCCGGTTTGCACCGCACCCAGGGCGACGTTGTCGCGCTCACCCGCTTCGTGACCCGGCATCAGCCGCCGCCGGTGGTGCCCACGGCGCTGGCCGCGGTGGCCGTGTTGTTTCCCGCCGACGACGACGCGAACCCGCCGCTGGAGCTCCCCGCGTCGTCCCAACCCGGGCAGCAGTTGGTGGTGCCGCTGGTGTCGCAGCGACATTCCACGTTGTCCGGGTAGCCGCACGCGCACTGGTCCGAGCCGCAACGGTACGACCACGTGTCGCCGTTGGCGTTGCTGCAGGTGGACTCGCTGGTGAATCCGCCGGAGCCGTTGGTGGCCGCGTTGCCCCCGCATTGGTCGGCGTCGGGTGCCACGCCGGGAAGGTTGGAGAGCGAGCTGCACGGCGTGGTGGGGAAGCCGCCGCTCGACGAGCTGCCGGTGCTGGTGGCGGTGCCGGTGCTGACCGCGGTGTTGGGTCCGGCGGTGGTGGTGCCCACCGTCCCGGTGCCCACGGTGTTGTTGGTGGACGTGGCGGAGGTGGCCGTGGCGCTGCCCACCACGGTGTTCACGCTGGTGGTGGCCGAAGCGGTGGCCGCGGTGTTGTTCCCGGTGTTGGCGCTGCCACCCGGTCCGCCGGTGGTGGCCCCCGCCACGCTGGAGGACGACGCGGCCGCGGATGACGACGAAGACGCCGCCGCGCTCGAGGAGCTGGTGGTGCCGTCGTCGCCGGTGGTGGGGCCGCAGGACATGGTGCCCAGGCTGAGGGCGCACAGCAGCGAAAGGTGACGTCGGGATGGGGAGGCGGTCATGGAAGGACTCCACGGGCAGGCGTCGACCGGTCATCAAACCCTGGCACAGGCCCCACGGCCTGTCACACCGCGAAGGGCGGGCCGCGTGACACGCGCTCAGCGCTCGGGTTCTCCGTCGGGAGCCAGCAGGCGCATGACGTCCCGACGCAGCGCGTGCGGCTCGAAAGGCACCCCCGTCTCCACCATGCACACCAGCCCCAGCGCAATGGCGGTGAGCAACGTGGAGGTCTGCACCGGCGAGATGCCGCGGCGCAGCTTCCCGGTACGCTGGTCCTGGCGGATGGTGGCGGCCACGTGCGCAATGGCGCCCTGCAGCAACGCCGCGAAGCGCTCCTGCAGCACCGGCACGCGCGTCACCGCCGCGAGCAGCTGGTGGAAGCGCAACGCGCCGCCCTGGAGGATGGGCACCTCCCCGCTCTCCAGGGCCTGCACCCAGCGCATCACAATGCCCTTGAGGTCGCCCTCCTCCTCGGCCGCGCCCAGGATCATCTGCAGGAAGTCCCCCAACGCCTTCTCCATCACGGCCACCAGGAATTCCTCGCGGTCCTGGAAATGCACGTAGAACGCACCACGCGTGTAGCCCGCCCGCTCACAGATGGCGTCCAGGCTGGGCAGGTCCAGGCCCTCCTCCGCGAACAGCTCCCGCCCCGCGTCCAGCAGCCGCTGTCGCGTCTCCTCCTTGCTCTCCTCCCGACTCCGCCTCGTGCGCGCCATGCCCACGCCTTACGACCGGGGACACCCGCCGCGCAAGCCCACATACGGAGCCGTATCCACGAATGAAGACGGACGGTTCCCGCGCCGGCGCGCGCCACCGGCGCTTGACATACGAATGCGTATGTGAATGAATGAGTTGACATACGGACCCGTATGTGAACGGGAGGTGGCTGAACATGGTGTCCATGACGTCGGCGCGGCGGTGGGAGCTGGGTGGGGTGGTGCGGCAGGCGGGAATCCTGGGTGCGCACCTGTTGTGTTTCAGCTTCCCGCTGCTGACCACGCTGTATCTCTCGTTCGGTCCCTACACGGCGCTGGAGTCGCTGGGGTGGCTGGCGGTGGTGGCGGCCATGGTGGTCGTGGACAACCACGCGCGCCCATCCCGTCGGCAACCCCGGGAGCAGCTGGCGTCCTGGCCGTTTGACCTGGTGCTCTACGCGCTGGTGGTGCTGCAGGCGGTGAACATCCTGTTGCTGGTGCAGCGGGCGCGCTCCGTGGAGCTGCCCAGCTCCGACGCGTTCATGATGTTCCTGATGGTGGGCATCAACAGCGGGTACTCGGCCATCGTGGTGGCGCACGAGCTGATCCATCGGCCGCAGCGGCACATGCAGTTCCTGGGTCGGGTGCTGCTGGGCAGCGTGATGTATGAGCACTTCTTCACCGAGCACGTGCGCGGCCACCACGCGCGCATTGGCACCGACGAGGATCCCGCCACCGCGCGCTTCGGCGAGACCTTCGAGTCGTTCTTCCGGCGCACGGTGCCGGCCCAGTTCCGGAGCGCGTGGCGACTGGAGTGCAAGCGCCTGGGCGAGGAGAACATGCCCCTCACCGACGGGCGCAATCTGCACAACCGGGTGCTGCACGGGCTGGCGGCGGAGTGGACCTTCGCGGTTCTCGTCGGGGTGCTCTGGGGGCCGGCGGCGCTGGCGTTCTTCCTGCTGCAGGCCCTTGCCGCGGTGCGCCTGCTGGAGGCGGTGAACTACTTCGAGCACTGGGGGCTGACGCGGCGGGAGCGCAAGGTGCGGCCGGTGGACAGCTGGGACGCGGAGAGCTGGTTCACGTTGTATTCGCTCGTCGGGCTGAGCCGGCACGCGGATCACCACGCGTACGCGTCACGGCCCTACCAGCAGCTGCGCCACTTCGAGGAGAGCCCCAAGCTGCCACGCGGGTACTTTGGCATGGTGGTGCTGGTGTTGTTCCGCAATCGGCTGTGTCGCCAGCTGCTCACCGACGAGCTGAAGCGCCGCGAGCTGGGCCCGTTCGCTCAAGCGTGAGCCTCAGTTTTCCGAGTGGGGCCCAAGACGCGTCCCGGCAGGTGGCATCTGCACCGACCACTTCCGGTGTGGTGCGATTCACACGCTCCCTCACTCCCGCGCTTTCTCGTCTGGGACCGTGGCCGCTTCCAGGAGCACGGCGACACCGTCCCGAAGCACCATCCGACGCAACAGAGCCTTCCTGCTCGCCAGCTCATGCATGCCGTGCACGCCCGCCTGGCCGACCAGGGCGTGGACCATGATCTCCCGCGCGCGGGCTGGAAGACGCGCTTCCACGTCGGCGAACACGTCCCGCAGCTCGTCGAGCAGGTGTTCCGCCATCTGGTCTCGTGACCACACCTTCGCGAGCTCGAGGTGGCTCCGGTCCTCTCCGTTCAGCGCCAATCCCGGCGTCACGCTGTCTCCCGGCCCCACCGACGCGTGGCCGCGCACGGAACGAAACACGTCCGGGCCGCCGTCGTCGGGTGTGATGACCAGGAGGGTGCCGTTCCGTCGTCGTTCCGCGCGTTTCACCACGCCGTGCACCGGAGATATCGACGCGCGACTCCACGGAGGCGGCTCACGCGACTGCAACAGACGGCTCGCGGCCTGGACCCCGCCGCCGCCCCGTCGTTGCTGTCGCGGCTCGATTCCCATGGCCAGGACATCGCCGGGGTGAACCACCTGGTCCTGCTGGACCACCACGCCCATGCCCTGCCGCAGGAACACGGCTTCCTTCACACCGGTGGAAACCACGGTGAGCCAGATGCGGGAGGGCTCCGCAAGCACGGCGACGGACATCCCCGTGACGGAATCGACCGTGTCGACAACGTGCAAGCCCGAGACGTCGACCGTGGCCGCGGCTCCGTCCGGGATGTCAGCCAGGACGAGCTCATGCTGCTCCCGGCGCCAGATGACGGCGTCGCCCGCTTCTCGCCCTTCTCCCGTGGCGGCGGTGACCACGTCTCCGTGCCGCACAGGGATGGTCTGGAGCAGGGAGGCTGCGTCGTCGCGGAGGTCCAAGCGGCCAGCCTGTCCCACCATGATGCCGCCCGAGAAGCTTCCCCACCGGGACGCGCCACGACACGGGATCGTGCGCACGCCTTGGAGCGCCACCGTCCCTGCGTCACGGAGTCGGACTGCGCTCCAGGCCCACGGGTCGCGGTCGAACGTCAGCATATGTGGAACCACCGCGGGACGAGGTCCGGAAGGGCTTCGCCCAGGGCGCGCACCAACGTAAACCCCACGTTGTCACCAACCCGCGGCAGCCGCCCCGATGCATCCACGCCGTGACACGTGGCGCAGATACCCGCGGCTTCGTCGCAAAAGGCGGCGGAGCGCAGCCAGATTCCCTCGTCACCCAACTGTGTGACCATGTCACGGTGGAGCGGCGCTCCCGCGCGCTGGAGCACAGCCCCGGAGGGTGACCGCGCATCCCGCACCAGGATCCTGCCGACGTGGGCCAGCAGCTCCTCCCGACCCACGCGAAACCCCCGCCGCGTTCCACAGTCCACGCGGGTGATGCGCATGTCGCCCAGCGCGGTCATGGTGTCGCGAAGGATGGGCTGCGCGCGTTGCCGCCGGTCCCGCGTCGTCAGGGCCTCCTGTCGTCGGAAACGCGCGTGCATGAAGTACTCCGCCGCGGAAAGTCCCGTGGTCAGGTTCCCGCTCACCCACCCCATGGCCTGGCCGGGGGTCGCGTCCCATACCGTCCCGGGAATGCCCATCAGCCAGGTCACGTCGACGGGACGCAAGACGCGCCCACCTGCAACACCAGGTGCCGGGCGCGCTCACGCTGGATGCTGGGCTCAAGGTCCGCACACGCTTCCTCCCACGCGGTGTGCGTGCTGGTGTCTCGCTCGCCCTGGGTGATCTCTCCGCGATCGTGGCGGTCATGCAGGTCACGGGTCCGCTCCGCGGCGCGCGCCACGACGGCGGAGTGCTCTTGCGGCGGACACAGCTCCTTTCCCACGGAGATGGCCGCCGCCCCCGCCCACGCAGCACCAACGCGGATCAACGCTTCCCGCACCGACGGAGACACGGACTCCAGGAGCTCGGCGGTCGCCTCCGGGACCAGCGGCCGGTTCACCTGGGAGAACGACACGCCGTTGATCAACGTGTGCAGGAGCACGCGACCTGGCGTCGTCGTGACCCGCGCGCCCTCGCAACGGAACGGGATGACTGCCTGCAGGTCCAGCGCCCGCGCTTCCAGCGCCGCAAGCAGCTCCTCCACCGACGCAAAGGCGCTCCCCGAGCCCCGCGCCTTCCCGCGCGCCGCGGTGAGATGGAGGAGGCCTGCCACTGCGGCGATCGGAGGCGGGCGGGTCGTGGGCTCCTCGTCGAACGGTAGCTTGAGCGTGGGGTTCCAGCGTCGCCGCAGCGCTCTTTCCAATGCGAGGAAATACGCATTCACAGCGAGCTGCAACACCGAACGCCGCGCGATGGTCTCCGCTCCCCGGGCGGCGTGTTTCAACATCAGCACGGCACGGACCACGTCCTCCCAACGCTCCCGCAACCCGGGGACACGCAGCAGCAGCGCGGGACGCACGGGAAGGACATCCAGGGACCAGGCATCTCCCAGGTGCGCAGGCAAGGACCGTCCCCGCGCCGTGAGCCACCGGATGGCATCCACGCCCGTGAGCGTGGCGACACCCGCGCGCTTGCGCAGCCGGGGAGCCCCGGGGAAAGGCTCGGTGACGACGTGGAGCGCGCACTGCGCCAACGCCTGCACCTGCCCGGGACGAATCCCCAGGTGGCGCGCCAGGACATGAAGCGCGGTGCGCAAAAGCAACGGATGGACGACGGGCGCGGGCAGGCGAAGATGATGCAAGTCGTCGGACGGCGTGACCGTGTGCAACTCCCCCACGGATCGCTCGACGACAACCCGGGAGGACGTCAGCCGGGGTTGGAGACGCACGCCCGGGCCGCGGTCCACGCTGGAGCGCTTCCTGGTCATCCCAATTCCTCGTGACCCGTCACCACGTCGTCTCCCTCGTCGTGGGCGAAGTCTCCCTCGGGAGGAACCCCCTCCACCAGAGCACCGCCCGGGATTATCACCACGCCCACCACTCCGCCCACCAACCTATGCAGCCCGGCTGGCGCACCTGAGCATCCAATTCACGTCGTTGTTCCTCCGAGGGGGGCGGCATGCAATGGCCCGGGGTGGTCCACGGAGCAGGACAGGGGTGCGCGTTGCGAACGCGATTCGCGTCGCTGCTACCACTGTCTCGTTTTGAGCTTCGTCTTCTTGTTGGCGCGGCGCATGGTGTCCGCATCCCAGTCGCATCTCAGGAAAAGCGCAGGAGGATGCGTCGCGAGCGCGAGTCGCGTCGCTGGTACCTGTCTCGATTTTCTCGTTTGGCGTGGCTCGTCTGGTACCCGCTTCGTCTTTCTCATCTCTTCGGTACCTGCTGCCTTCCGCCTTCCGTCTTTCCGTTTCGTTCTTGCGTGTTCCGTCGTGGTGCTCCTTGCTGTTGGGTTGGGAAAGAAAACGGGAAATCCCACCGCGGGTCCCATTTGATTCGCGGCTGCTACAATTACCGCGGTACTCCTCCGCGCCCGTCCGGCCCACCGTGTGAGGGTGGTACATCCCATACGCCTCTGAAGCGACTGCGCCGGCCGCCGTACTGATTGGCCGGTTACGTATGGGAGCCAGCGGGCCCGTGGGCCGCTGGTTTCCCGGTCGGAATCTGGCAATTCCGGTGCTTATCTCCGTGCCAACCCCCACTGTCTCTTAG
>JBFMGU010000362.1:0-8900 GCA_040752415.1 Myxococcota bacterium | reverse complement strand
CGGGATTGGTCGGCACGCGCACGCCGGGAGAGCCGGGCGGGAGGTTGGCGCCGGGATTGGTGGCCACGCGCACGCCGGGGGAACCGGGCGGCAGGTTGGCGCCGGGGTTGGTGGGCACGCGCACGCCGGGAGAGCCGGGCGGAAGGTTGGCACCGGGCGTTTTTGTCGTCGTCATGAGGTCCCTCCCTGCGAGGTGCTACTTGCGGAGGTTGGCCTGGCGCAGGCGCTCGGCAAGGGTCTTGTTGAAGAGGCGGTGGATGCGCAGCGCCGCGGTCTCGTGGCTGTACGTGAAGTGATCAAACCGCTCCCGCGAGATGAACAGAGAGCGCAACGGCGTGAGCGCCACCACGCGCGCGCTCGTCGGTGCGTCGTCAATCAGGGACATCTCACCGAGGTACGTGCCGGCTCCCAGCGTGGCCAGCGGCGTGGTGGCGCCGGAGGGATCCACACGCTGCACCTGCACCTGTCCGGCGAGGATGACGAAGAGACCCAGCCCGCGCACGCCCTGCTCGATGACGACCTGGTTGGGCTGGTGCACCACGTCCTGGCAGATGCGGTGCAGGTCCTTCATGTCGGTGATGTTGAGCTCGCCGAAGATGGGGATGGCCTTGAGCTGCGCGTAGGCATCCACCTGCTGCTCTTGACGGGCACCGCCGCCGCCAAACGGATCACTGAGCGAGTCGAACGGGTCGGAGATGGGCGACTTCTGCGCGGCCTCCGGCGGAGGAGGCGCAAACGACGCCGTGGCGGACCCGAAGCCCACCGACGGACCCGCCTCCGGGCCCGGCGGCGCGGAAGGGGACATGACGACGACCGGAGGGGCCTGCACGGCCACCGCCGCGGGCGCACCCACGGAGACCGCCACGGGCGGAGCCTGACCCGCGGTGGCGGTGAGCTGCTTCTGCTGCACGGTTCCGCCGGGGAGCTGCGCGGCCATGTAGTTGCGCACGCGCGCGGCGTAGTCGTGCTTGCCCATGGCCTCGAGGATCTGGATGAGGAGCAGGTGCAGGTCGTGGTTGTTCTTGGCGGCCTCCACCTGCTGCACGGTCTCCATCAGCAGGCGCGCGGCCTGGTCCATGTGACCGTAGCGGGCCAGCATCTCCGCCAGGCGCTTCACCGCGGCAATGCGCGAGGGGTCGGTCACCGGCACCAGCCGCAGCATCTCCACCTCGCTGCGGACGTTGTTCTGCTTCTGGTAGATGGCCGCCGCCTCGTAGAAGCGCTGCGCGCGGGCCAGGCACTCGGCCTGTGCGTCGAGGGCGCCGGCCTGCTGGTAGAGCGCGAGGGCCTGGTCGATCTTGCCGGCCTTCTCATACGCCGCGGCCGCCTTGGCGACGTCACCTTCCTTCTCGTAGCAGCGCGCGGCGGCATCAAAGTTGCGACCCTGCTCGTGGTACTTGGCCGCGTCGGCGAAGCGCTTGGCCATCTCGTACACGCGCGCCGCGTTGGCGAAGTCCCGCGCGAGCACGAACATGTCCGCCAGGTTCTTCTGCGTGTTGGATGACGCGCTCTTGGCCTCGTCAATGAGGACGGTGGCGGTGTCTGGACCGGCGCTCTCATAGAGGCGGGCGGCCTGTTGCACCTCCCCCTTGGCCAGGTGGTTGCGGAGGAACTGGGTGATCTTCCCCGTCGCAACAAAGGACCCGGCCTCGTCGTCACCCTGGAACTCGAACTCCAATTCGCCCGCCCACCGCGCCATCCGAAACCTCCGAGCGTGAAACCGGCTGGGAGACTAGAGCCAACCCCGCGGGCGTGTCACGGACGTGATTCGCGCGGGATCCCGGTGATGTGGGTGTGCGCGTCGGGTCGTCGTGGCGGGAGGCGAGGGGGCCACGGTAGAAGCGGCCCATGCGCCACGTCCTCGCCCGGTCCCTGCTGGTTGCCGTCCTGTCCCTGCTCTCCATCAGCCCGCGTGTCCACGCCGAGGCTCCCGCTGCGCCGGCGCCCGAGGCCAGGTCGGACAAGGGCCGGGAGCGCAAGCCGCAGCCACGACCGCACGGCACGCGCGTGACGGTCAACCCCGCCACCGTGGAGGTCGACGACGGCGACACGGTCACCATCCGCTGGGGCGCCAACGACGTGGAGACGGTGCGCATCCTGGGCATTGACGCGCCGGAGACGCAGCACATCGAGCACGACCTTCCGTACGCGCAGTCCTTTGGCCCGGAGGCGCGCGCGTTTGCTTTGGGGGCGTTCGGGGCGGCGTCGAGCATTGAGCTGTTGCGCTCCAGCCAGCTGGATCCTTTCGGTCGCACGCTGGGGTACCTGTTCATCAACGGGAAGAACTACTCGCTGCTCATCATCCGCGCGCGCCTCGCCGAGGAGAGCGTCACGCGCTTTGGCGACAACGGTTTCCCCAAGGAGGCAGCGGAGGTGCTCGCGGCGGCCAGGGAGATGGGCCCGCTGCCCTTCGAGTCGCCGAGCGATTTCCGCAAGCGCATGCGGGAGCTGAGCAAGCAGATGCGTGGAGCAGGGAAGGGCCCGCAGAATTGACGGGGTGCCGGAACGGCATGCGGGACCGGTTCTCGCCGACGCCATCGTTCCAACGTCGTAGGTCAATCAGGTTGCGGGGTTGACGACGGGCTGCCACCTTCACGGCCCTTCGCGGGAGTGGCCCTCCCCGTCGTCAGGTGACCCATGAATCGGTTTGGCCGCGTGTTGTGTCTCGTCGCGTTGGGGGCGTTGGTTCCGGCGTGCGAGGGCTGTTCAACCTCGGGGACGTCGTCGGAGGACGCGGGCGCGGGAGCGGAGGGGAACGGGAGCAGCAGCGGCGGGTTCATCCGCGGCAGCAGCAGCGGCGGGAATGGTGGATCCAGCGGTGCGTCGTCCAATGGCGGCTCCGGCTCGTCGGGGAGCGGCGTCTCCGGGAGCTCCGGGGGCAGCAGCAGCGGCGACAATGGTTGCACGTCCGCCGAGGTGTGCGGTGACGGCCTGGACAACGACTGCAACGGCAGCGTCGACGAGGACTGCAACTGCGAGCCCGGTGCCACGCAGCGCTGCTACGACGGTCCTCCCGCGCAGGCCGGCGTGGGGGTGTGCACCTTTGGAACCACCACGTGCATCCAGCTGGGCGAGAGCTACTGGGGCTGGTCCAACTGCGAGGGCGCGGGCCACCCGCAGGAGGTGGTGTGCGGGCAGCACCAGGACTTCCACTGCAATGGCATCATCGACGAGGGATGCCCGTGTGAGCAGGGCACCACGCGCCCCTGCTACACCGGTCCCGCGGGCACCGAGGGGCGCGGCGCGTGCACCGGCGGAACGCAGACCTGTGAATTGCAGTCCGACGGAAGCACCGCGTTCGGCGAGTGCCAGGGACAGGTGACGCCCAGCCCGGACACCTGCGACGGCGTCGACCACGACTGCAACGGCGCCGCCGACACCGGTTGCGCCTGCACGCCCGGCACCACCCAGCCCTGCTACTCCGGCGCCGCGGGCACCGCGGGCGTGGGGACGTGTCACGCCGGAACGCAGACCTGCGCCGTCTCGCCCTCCGGGGGTTCCGCGTGGGGCGCGTGCACGGGAGAGGTGATTCCCGCCGCCGAGCAGTGCGACGGCCTGGACCACGACTGCAATGGCACCGCCAACAACGGCTGCGCGTGTCAGGTGGGTGAGTCGCGCAACTGCTACACGGGACCGGCGGGCACGGAGAACGTGGGCCTGTGTCACGGCGGAACGCAGCAGTGTGTCGACGTGGGACAGGGCCCGCAGTGGGGCGCGTGCACGGGAGAGGTGACGCCCACGGCCGCCGTCTGCGACGGACAGGACCACGCGTGCGACGGCAACCCCAACGCCGCGTGTGAGTGCACCGTGGGCGAGTCGCGCGACTGCTACGACGGGCCGCCAGGCACGCAGGGTGTGGGCGTCTGCAGCGCGGGTCGTCAGTTCTGCGTGAACGACAACGGCACGCCGCGCTGGGGCAACCTGTGCATCGGGCAGGTGACGCCGGCGTCGTCGGAGACGTGCAACAACGGCCAGGATGAGACGTGCAACGGGCAGGCGGATGAAGGTTGTCCTCCCGCCGGGCTGACCTGTCCGGGCAACCAGACCGTGCCCGCGGGTGACACCGTGACGCTGAGCGCGCCGGGCGTGGGCGTGAGCAACCAGCAGTGGACCATCACCAACGGTCCCGTCGGCGGCGCGAGCTCGGCGCAGTGGAACCCCGACCCGCCCACGGGCTCCACCGTCACGTTCCGTCCCATCATCGTGGGCGTGTACACGGTGACCGTCACCGCCACCGACGGAGGTGGCAACCCGGTGAGCTGCAGCTTCCAGGTGACGGCGGAGGCGCACGGCCTGCGCATCGAGCTGGCGTGGGACGGCTCCGGCGACGTGGACATCCACCTGCACAACAACAGCTCCGCGCCGTGGTTTGGCGGGGACGACTGCTACTACGAGAACTGCATCACCCCGCCCAACACGCCCAGCTACGCCAGCGCCGCGGGGCCCATGCCGTGGGGCGCCGGTCTCGACGTGGACAACGTTGTCACCGACGGACCGGAGAACGTCCGACTGGACAACCCGGTCCTCAACTCGCCGTACACCATTGGCATTCACAACTACGCCAACGCGGCGGGCCGCGTGGCGACGGTGAAGGTGTTCTGCGGAGACGGTGCCGGCGTGACGCCAACGCAGGTGTTCACCAGTCAGCCTCTGGCCGGCACGGCCGCGGGTGATTGCACCGCCAACCAGTTCTGGAAGGTGGCCACCGTGGTGATGACGTCGACAAACGCGTGCACCATCACCCCGCTGCAGACCTACGTGGCCAGCTCCGACGCCTGCGCCGGCTTCTGACGTTGGGGCGGTTGTCGTAGTCTTGCTGCGTCATGCCTGAGCCGCGCTCCCCGGTGCCCAGCTCCGCCGCGTCCACGTTCTCCGTGGTCACGCGCGGGTCGCAGGGGTTCCAGTGCCCGGAGTGCGGCCAGGTCAACCACGACGGAATCAAGGCCTGCAGCTGCGTGCGCTTCGACCTGAACTCGGTGGTCCAGACGGCGCGCGTCGAGCTGGAGCAACTCCGCAAGAAGTCCATGGGCAACGCCAAGGTCCTTCTCAGCCTCTTCGCGTTCGGTCTCCTCGCGGCGGGCTGGAATGAGAGCGTGGCCTGGGGCGTGGGTTGCTTCGTCGCGGTGTTTGGCGTGCCCGCGGTGGTGAACTCCACACGCTACGTGCGACAACGACGTCGGCTGCGGACGTTGTCCATGAAATACCTGGGCCGCCCGGATCCCTGACCCCACGACGGACGATGGCCGTCGATGTTGACGGATGCCGTTTCTTCCGCTTGACTTGCGGGTCGGAGCGTCGATGGACAGCCACAAACCCGGCCAGCTCTCCCGTCCGGCGGGAGCACCCAAGCCAGCCCCCGCCGCGCCCGCCAAGCCCGCGGCGCCGGTGACCGGTCAGGCGCCCGTTGCTCCTGTTGCTCCGCAGAAGCCTTCCAGCGTCGTGAAGTCGGTGCAGACCGCGCAGGCGCTGCGGCCCGCCCCGCTGGCTCCCGCCGTCAGTCGGCCCATGGGAGGCGGCACCACGGTGATGAGCCAGCTCCTGGTGCAGATGCGTGGCGCCACCACCGCTCCACCGCCGCCCGTCAACGGCGAGGTGAAGAGCTACATGTCGCTGCGCATCCGCAACGAGGAGCTCAAGAACAGCGCGCTGGGTGCCAAGGGCGTGGCGCCGGAGCGCATCAAGGACGTGGAAGCGTTCCTGGAGATGACGCAGAAGGCGGGCCGCTTCATCGAGGATGAGCGGCAGCGCGCGTACCTGGCGCAGGCGCTGGGCTTCTGGAGCAAGCGCATCTTCGAGCAGACGCAGGTGATGCCGCAGGTGCAGCTGGCCGAGTTCGCCAACGGCGAGTGAATCACCAGTCCATCGCGCGCTTGCTGAGATCGTCGCCGCCGCGGTCTTCCGAAAGCAACGCGCGGTCATCCTCCGACAACGACACCATCCGGTCCCCACGACGAGCCAGCTGCTCCCCCAGCTGCCGCGAGATGCGCAGGTGCTTCTCCACCGCGGCGCGTGCCTCCGGCGTCAGGTCCAGGAAGCGGATGCAGAAGCCCCGCGCCTGCTGCGGTGCTCCCGCGCGCGCAGGCGACGACGGAGCGGGCTTGGGCTCCGGCTTCTTCTCGTAGTCGGAGAGGCGGAACATCATGGTGGCGCTGTCACCCAGCGTGGCGCCCACCGCGGCGTGGAAGGCCTTCTCGCCCACTTCACGACGCAGGCTCAGGCCCGCCGGTGTCGTCGGGACGTCGCCCTCCACGCGCGCCTGGCAGCGGATGGACTCCCTGGACGTGGAGAGCGTGAACACCACCGGGATGACCTCACCGGTGGGCGGGACGTGCTCGGAGAGGATGCCGGCTCCCTCGGCGCTGAGGATGCTCATCCGCTCCATGTGGAGGAGGCCGGCGCTCTGGAACGCCAGTGGCGTGGTGGTGGACACGCCGAGGAATGGCCTGGGGGACTCCGACGTTTTGGGCGCGGCCATGACGAGGAGGGTCCAACCCACCGATGACGATGTCAAGGCGCCCTCCGTCCGCGGTGGCGCTGACGGTGGCGACGCGTTATGGGTGCGCTCCCGTCGTCACGTTGGGTTTGCATGAACCGTCGTCGTCATCCCGCCGTCCTGGCCCTGGTGGTCATCACCACCGCACTGGGCTGCGCCGCCATCACGCGCGCGGTGTTGCAGGCGGGCTCCTCGGACCCCTCACTCGGGAGAAACCTTCCCACCGACGTGCCACCGGAGGACCCGGGCAAGGCGTACCTGCGCTTCCTCGTCGTGGGCGACTGGGGCACGGGCGGGGAGGGGCAGCGCAAGGTGGCGGATGCCATGGTGGAGCGCGCCACGCGGGTGCCCGTGGACCTGGTGCTGATGACGGGGGACAACTTCTATCCCGACGGCGTGACGTCGGTGGATGACCCGCAGTGGCGCGGTTCCTTCGAGCAGATGTACCTGCGCGGCGCGCTGGCCAGCGTCCCCTTCTACGCGGTGCTCGGGAACCACGACTACCGCGGCAACCCGGAGGCGCAGCTGGAGTACTCGCGCACGCACCCCGCGTTCGTGATGCCCGCGCGCTACTACGCGTTCACCCGTGACCTCGCCGACGGGACGCGCGTGGACTTCTTTGCGCTGGACACCACGCCGCTGGTCGACGGAAGCCCCGGGAGCCAGGAGCAGCTGGAGTGGTTCAGGGGCGCGCTCAGCACGTCGAGGGCGCCGTGGAAGATCGTGATGGCGCACCACCCGCTGTACTCGGTGGGCGTGCACGGAAACTCCCCGGTGATGCAGCGTCTCGTCGAGGATCTGCTGGTGGAGCACCGCGTTCAGGCCTACTTCTCCGGCCACGACCACCACCTGGAGCTGCACAAGCCGGTGCGGGGCGTGCACCACGTGGTGAGCGGAGCGGGCGGCGGGTTGGACCGTCCGTATCCCGCGGATTGGTCGGACCAGGCGCTGTACGTGGCCACGCGCGGAGGGTTCGTGGCGGCGCGGCTGGACCGGGAGCAGCTGGTGTTGGAGTTCGTGCGGCCGGATGCGCGGACGCAGTTTGCGTACACGCTTCCGCGTTGCTCGTCGGAAAACACCCGCGTCCCCTGCCCGGAAGACCAGACAGGGGACGCGGGTGTGTCAGTCCAGGAGCCAGCTCCCTGAGACGTCACTTGCCCTGCAGGTTGCGCGCTCGCGCCTCCAACGCCGCCACGGACTGGTTGAGGTCCAGCAGCGTCTTTTCCAGCGCGTCCTTCTCGGTCTGGTAGTTGGTCACCGGCGCGTTCTCCACCTTGCGCAGCTCATTGCGGGCGCGCGCCAGCTTGTCCTGCAGCTGGTTGATCTCGTTGGCGATGTCCGCGTTGTCGCGGCTCATGTCGCGCACGATGTTCACGCGGTGCTCGTAGTCGCGGATCTTCCCCAGCGAGCTGTTCTCGAAGGAGTCCTTCAGGACCTTCTTGCCGCCGGTCTCCAGGCTCTCGTCGGTAAGGTGACGCAGGTCGCGGTCATCCAGGCGCTTGATATCCTCGTCGGAGAATTCCTCCAGCTCCTTGCGCGGGACCACGCCTTCACCGGTGGGCGCGGGAGCCTGCTGCAGGTCCTTGAGCTCCTCGTTCACTTCCTGTTCGGTGCGCTCGCCCATGGCTTCCGTACGCTCACGCACGTCCTCACGGACCTCGCGGCCTTCCTCCTTGATCTCCTCGGCGGCCTCCCGGGTCTCCTGGCGTATCTCCTCTCCGCCACGGCGGATGTCACCCATCATGTCCTGGGCCTCGCCTTCCACGCGCTTCCCGCTTTCACGCGCCTCGTCGGAGAGCTCCCGCTCATCACGAGCCTCATCACCGGCGGAGCCCGCATAGGCCTCGTCGGTGCGTGCGCCGGTGTCCTTGTCCGCGCGCGCGGAATACTGGGAGGCCCCCTGGTCTTGGCCGTACCCGTAACGGGAGTCTTGTCGGGTTCCGCGGTCGCAGCCCAACAGGCCCAGCGCAAGGGACAGCAGCAGTGCTTGCCGTTTCATGTTCCACCTCCGTTGTCGGTGTGGGCTGGTCGGCAGCACCGGCGGGAACGGCATCCATCACGACGGTGCCAACGTCCAACTCCCAGCCAGCCCTCTCGCCATCCGAATCGCACGGGGATGTAACAATCCCAGCTGCCGGGTCAGTTCACGCATGGCGACGGGAGCTGCGGGGTGGACACGGATTCCCGACGGGACTCCTGGGGTCATGGAGGACCCCGAAAAGGAAGTCAGAAGTCAGAAGTCAAGCGGTGTCGGGGAATCCCCACAGAAAGTCACGAAGTGGGTGAGCGGAAGCAGCGGCGCCCTGGAGAGGGTGTCTCGGAATATCTGGCGGCGATTGAACCGGAAACCCCGGTCACCCGGCCGCGAGGCGGAGGAGACCCTTGTTCCAGGCCGGGAGCAGCTTCC
>JBFMGU010000361.1:0-8933 GCA_040752415.1 Myxococcota bacterium | reverse complement strand
CATGACCGACGCGGTCAAGAAGCACACCGGCGGAGCGCCCGCGCCGCTGCGCATGATGGCCGCCAAGGGCCTGGCGCCCATTCCGCCCAGGGAATTGGTGCACATCGTCTACCTGCTCGGCGCCGACCCCGACGCGAAGATCGCGGAGGCGGCGCAGAAGACGTTCGCCACGTTCCCAGACCGGATCCTCAGCGGTGTGCTGGGAGACAAGCTGGCGCCGCAGGTGTTGGACGCGTTTGCCGAGGTTCACGTCGACAACGCCAAGGTGATGGAAACCATCCTGCTCAACCGCGCCACGGAGGACGGCACCTTCGCCAAGGTGGCGGGCCGGAGCAAGAACGAGACGGTCATCACCCTCGTCGCCAACAACCAGGAACGCATCATGCGCACCACGGACATCGTCCGCGCGCTGCGCAACAACCCGCACACACTCCGCAGCATCCTCGACAACGTCATCGACTTCCTCGTCCGCAACGGCATCATCCTGGACGACATCCCGGAATTCGCGGAGTCGATGAGCCGCCTGGGCAAGGGCGAGCTGGAGCAGGCGGTCCAGAACGTCGACGTGCCCTTTGACCTCCTCAGCCCCGACCTGCAGGAGAAGGCCTATCAGGAAGGTCGCGCCCCCGCATGGTACGCGCAGCAGCGTCAGGCCGGCGTGGCCACCCCCGCGGAAGGTGATGACGACGGAGAAAACACCTCGCTGGAGGACCTGGAGAAGGCGGAGGCCGCCGAGGAGAGCGAGGAGGGCCAGAAGAAGCGGGAGACCATCCTGCAGAAGCTCGCCAAGATGACCACCTCGCAGAAGATCGCGCTGGCCATGAAGGGCAACAAGGAGGTCCGCACCAACCTCATCCGCGATTCCAACAAGCTCGTGGCGGAAGCCGTGATCAAGAGCCCGCGCATCACCGTGCAGGAGGTGGTCTCCGCCGCCAACAGCCGCTCGGTGAATGACTCCGTGATCCGCTACATCGCCAACAACCGCGAGATGGTGCGCTCCTACGCCGTGAAGCTGGCGCTGGTGAACAATCCCAAGGCTCCGCTCGCCGTGGCGCAACGCTTCCTCACCATGCTGCGCGAGAGCGACGTGAAAGCGGTGGCCAAGAGCAAGAGTGTCTCCGCCGCCATCTCCACCGCCGCCATCCGCATGGTGAAGTCCAAGCAGAAGTGATCACACCCGGAGGCGCTGCATGTTGCCGGTGATCGGGCTGGTGTTCCTCGTCGCGGGCGGTGGTCTGCTGTGGCTCTCCCGACAGCGCCTGCAGCACGCCGCCACCCTCATGGCCACCGAGACCAGCACCGTGGGTGCGCTCACCCAGCTCGCGGGCGAGGTGGCCGCCGAGGTGGGCGCGGGCAGCTTCCGACAACGCGTGGAGCTCAAGGGCACCCTGCGCTCCCCGGAACCGCTCACCGGTGAGCTCAGCCGCCAGCGCTGCGCGCAGGTGGTGACGCGGGTGCAGCGTCGGTATGAGGAGACGGTGGAGCGCACCGACAGTCACGGCACGACCGTGCGCGAGAACCGCACCGGCACCGAGACGGTCAGTGAGCTGCGTCGGGTGGCGCCCGCGCTCGTCGAGGATGTCACCGGGCAGGTGCCGCTGGACCTGGAGGGCGCCAGCGTGGAGCTCACCAAGGTGGTCGACCGGTTCGAGCCGCACAGCGCACGCGTGGAGCAGGACATCCTCTCGCTGTTCGCGCACGCGGTGGGCACGCCGGGCGCGGGGAGGCGCACGCTGGGCTACCAGTTCACCGAGGAGATCCTGCCGCTGGACCGCGCGGTGTTCGTCTTGGGCGAGGCGGTGGACGAGGGCGGGCGGCTGCGCGTGCGCAAGGGTCCCGACGGGCTCGTGGTCAGTTTCAAGAGCGAGGAGCAGCTGGTGGGGGAGGCGCGCAGCTCCGCCAAGTGGGCGCGCGTGGGTGCGGTGGCCTGCGCGCTGGCTGGCGCGGGCATGGTGCTGGGCGGATTGTTCGTGAAGTGAGTGGTGAAACGGAAGTCGCAGGACGCTGGCCGCTCGTCGTCACGGACCACCTTCTGACTTCCTTTTCGGGACTCGCCGACGACGTCAGGGGCAGGGGCCGCCGTCGCACGCGGAGACGAGGTAGCCGTCGGTCAGCACGTCCTGGCCGTAGCCGTTGATCACCGTGACGTCGTGGAGACCTGGGGGCAGGTCGTTGGGGACCAGCACCGTGGCGCGGTGGCCGCCGGGGTCGATCTCCAGGACCTCCAGCTCGCGGTCGGACAGCCTCACGCGCAGCGGCGTCTCCTCGTCCAGGAAGGCGTTGTAGGAGGGCTTGAGGAAGCTGCCGTGCACGTCCGTGGCGCCGCCCTCCCCGTAGGGCCTCCGGTTCGGCTCCAGCCCCTGCACGTCCGGCGGCTTGGCGTCCTGCTCCCAGGGCGGCGAACCGCAGGCCCCCAGCGCGGTCAGCCCCAGCAGCAGCGCAACGACGGGCAAGCGCAACTCCTTCACACGGAACCTCCGTCCGGCAAATCCACCTCCCATCTTGCCCCACACCGGCGCCCCGGCCAAAGAATGCGCACGTCCAAGGTGGAGCATCTCGTGGCTCCGGTGGAGTCGGAAGGTTAGAGTCGGGTTCATGGATTTGACCAATGTTGTCCTGGCCATCCTGGGTATTGGCGCGCTGGTGGCCTTCCACGAGTTGGGGCACCACCTGGTGGCGTTGTGGACCGGGATGCGGGTGCGCAAGTTTGCCGTGGGTTTCGGGCCGGCCATCCTGAAGAAGACGCACAACGGCGTGGACTACCAGGTGGGTGCGCTCCCGCTGGGCGGCTACGTGGACATTGTGGGCATGAACCCGCTGGAGGAGGGCGCCGACCGCGACCCGCAGAGCTTCCAGCGTCGACCCCGCTGGGCGCGGGCGCTGGTGGTGGGGGCGGGCCCGGCGTTCAACTACGTGCTGGCCTTCGTGATCTTCGTGGGGCTGTTCTGGCTGGGCGGACTGAAGCGCGACCAGGAGTTCCCGGTGCGGGAGGTGCTTCCCGACACCGCCGCGGAGGCCGCGGGCATCCAGGCCGACGACGTGGTGGTGAAGGTGGGCGGCGAGGTGCTGGGTTCCTCCATGGCGCTGCCGGAGAAGGTGGCGCAGCACGCGGGCAAGCCGTTGGAGCTGACCATCCGTCGTGGCGAGGAGATCCTGACCATCACCGCGGTACCGCGCGGGGAGCCCGGGCAGGGCAAGCTGGGCGTGAAGTTCGACGCGCGCGGCGTGGGCCCCACGCAGAACTACTCGCTGAGCGAGTCCATCAACATGGCGGGTCGCTACGTGGTGCTGGGCACCTTGCGCATCCTGGAGGACGTGGCGCGCATGCTGCGTCCCGGCGAGAAGGTGGAGGTGGGCGGGCCGGTGGCCATCGTCGACCAGCTCAAGAAGAGCGCCAGCCACAGCCTCTCGGATTTCATCTGGATGCTTGCCACGCTCAGCCTGATGCTGGGCCTGTTCAACCTCTTCCCCATCCCGCCCCTCGACGGGAGCAAGCTCATGTTCCTGGGCGCGGAAGCGGTGGCGCGTCGCAACATCCCGGCGCGGCTGCAGCTCTACGTGCATGGCGTGGGGATGATCCTCATGCTGTCCATCCTGCTGCTGGTCACCGTGGGCGACGTGGGTCGGCTCATCTCCCCCGACAAGGGCGAGGAGCAGAAGGTGGAGCAGAAGGCGCAACCGGAGCAGAAGGCCAATCCGTAAGGCCCGCTCCACGACGTCACATCTGGCGCTCCGCGAAGGTCGCGGGCTAGTCTGCCGTCCCCACGGGTCCCTGCCGGCCCGTGCTTGGAGGTGGATGATGCGCGTGGTGCGTGGGCTGTTGGCCGTGGTGGTGCTGGGCGCGGGGTGCACGTCGACCGGCTCGGGCGAGTCCACGTCGTCGGGGGGCATCAACCGGTCCACCAGCAGCTCGGGTGGCTCGGGGTCCAGCGGCGCGTCGTCATCCAGCTCCAGTGGTCTCGTCGGCGAGAGCTCGTCGAACGGTTCCTCATCGGGAGCCAGCTCGGGGAGCGCCTCGTCTTCCTCGGGAGGCGGCACGGGCAGTGGCTCCGCGTCGTCGTCGAGCAGCGCGGCCAATGGCACCTCGTCCTCGTCGGGGGCGGGAAGCTCGTCGGGGACGGTGGGCAGCACGTCGTCGTCGGGGGGGGATTCCGGGAGCGGGAGCTCGTCGGGCGGGGTGCCGGCGGAGTGGGTGTGCGATCCCGACTACTACGACGACTTCGACTGTGATTGCGGCTGCGGCGTGCCCGACCCCACGTGCGAGGGGCAGGGCTGCGCGGAGGCCAACTGCACCGCGCCCGCGTGCGCCTACTGCTACGACGTGGGTGGCGTGCCGCTCGAGGAGTGTGCGCCGGTGGGGAGCACCTCGTCGTCGGGTGGGGGCAGCTCTTCCTCGGCTTCCAGCAGCTCGGGCGGCGTGTCCTCGTCGTCTTCGTCATCGTCGTCGTCGGGCGGCGGGGGCTGCACCACGCTGGCGGAGGCGCGGGCGCTTCCGGCGGGCGCGGTGGACGTGACGTTGTGCGCGGCCACGGTGACCTACGTGTACGGCACCGGGTTCTTCCTGCAGGGTGGGCAGGCGGGGCCGGCGGTGTCGGTGTACGCGGGCAACGGCTGGACCAACCCCGACGCCATTGCGGTAGGCGACGTGATCACGCTGCACGCCACCGACGTGGGCGCCTTCAACGGGACCGAGCAGATCGAGGCGTTTGACGGCGTGAGCAAGCTGAGCACGGACAACGTGGATGCGCTGGTGCAGGACCTGTCGGCGGGGACGTTGCCCTCGGAGGACCTGGAGGCGGAGCTGGTGGAGTTGGATGGCACCGTCACCGCGATCAACGGCAACAACGTGACGATCTCGTATGGGAGCGCGAGCGGCGTGACCTTCCGCGTGTCGACGGTGGGCTCGTTGTGCGTGGGGGCCACGTTCACGGTGCGCGGCGTGGTGACGGAGTGGAGCCCGGACGGCATCCACCGCATCCAGTCCTACAACGCGTCCGACGTCACGGGAGTGAACACGGCGGGCTGTGGCGGCGGCGCGCAGGCTCCGGTGGCGGGCGACCTGGTGCTCAATGAGTTCCTGGAGGACCCGCCGGGCGCGGCGGTCGGTGACCTGCAGGGAGACGCCAACTGCGACGGCGCGCGCGACGCGAACGAGGATGAGTTCGTGGAGCTGGTGAACGTGTCGACGAAGGTGCTGGACCTCACGGGGGTGACGGTCTCGGATTCCGCGGGAGTGGACTTCACGTTCCCGGCCAGCACGACGGTGCCGGTGGGTGGCGTGGTGGTGGTGTACGGCGGCGGCACTCCGGCCTGTCCGAATCTTCCGTCCAACGTGCAGGTCTTTGCCGACGCGGGTGGCTTCGGGTTCAACAACGACGGGGACACCATCCGCGTGCTCGACGCCAGCAGCGCCTCGCTGATCGCCCACACCTACGCCAACGACGTGGCGGACCAGTCCTACACGCGTGACCCGGACCTCACGGGCAATCTCACGGGGCACAGCGGAGTGACCGCGGCGAATGGCGCGTTGTTCTCGCCGGGCAAGCGCGTCGACGGCACAAGCTTCTGATCCCCGACGCGCCCCTTCTCGAGCCCGACGGGCGCAGCCCCTCGAACCCGATGGGCACAGCCCCTCGAACCCGATGGGCACAGCCCTTTCGAACCCGACGGGCGCAGCCTTTCGAACCCGACGGGCGCCAGCACCTTCTCGAACCCGACGGGCGCAGCCCTTTCGAACCCGACGGGCGCAGCCCTTTCGGACTGCGGTATGAAGTACCGCTTTCACTCGGGCTTCATCGCATTTCCCACGGTCTCACGACGGGCGAAGCCCTTTGGGAGTGCGGTCTGAAATACCGCTTTGGCTCGCGCATCGCGCTCGAATGGCAACGTCGTCGTCAGCGCTGTCCAAGTCAAAGCGGTGCTGCACACCGCAGTCCGAAAGGGCTGGCGCCCGTTCAATGGGACGGCGGAACACCCGGCGCGGCACCGGACTGGGGCACCCCCGGAGCCGGAGCGGCCTGCGCTGGCGGCGCGGTTGTCGTCGGTGGCGGCGGGCTCGCGGGTGCGGTTGTCGTCGGACCTGGCGCGGGTGACGACGGAGCCGGTGCGCTGACCGGTCGCTGCTCCGGCAGCCGCTCCCCCGGACCGCGGTACTGCATGGGCGCCACGTAATACCGGTCGATAAACCGGGGATACTCCGCCGCAAACCAGCGCTTCGCCTCATCTCCCTCGTCGACGATGTCGAGCGAGAACCCCGGCCCCTCCGCGCCCTCCTTGCGCACCTTGAGGTCCAACCTCCCCACGTACGTCACCGTGCCCGCGTACACCTCGAAGCGCACCGCCTCGCCGGAGGCGCAGGGGCTGGGGACCTTCATGAACTCGCTCTCGTAGCGGAGGATGCACCAGGAGCCCGCCGCCAGCTCCTCCACGTAGCGCGCCTCCCTGGCGTACGGGCTCACCGGCTCCAGCTTGTGGAGGATCTCCTTCTCCTCGTGGAGCAGCCACAGCGTGGGGAGCGCGCCGTCCAGCACGCTGCGCGCGTGCAGGTAGAGCACGCCGTGTTCCTTGTCGAAGATGTAGAAGCGCGTGATGTTCTTCCCGCCGGCGCTGCACGCCGCGGCCAACAGGATCACCATCAACGCCCGACGGATTCCCCGACGGTCCATCCGCCTTCCTCCCGGCCAAGCTGACGCTCCACCCATAGTCCGCCGCGACGCCACCTTGCACGAAAACGGGTCGTTCCCATCGCGCACGGAGAACCGGGCACCCCGAAAACTTGCCGCCCCGGTTCCTTGCGCGAGGATGGGGACCTTGTGAAGGCAACAACTGACGCCGGGCCGCCTCGCGTGCCATGGTGCCCCGGCTGGATGGACCTATGACGGAGCCGCGCCCGGATCTGGTGACCGGCACGGTCTTCAAAACCGTTGTGGGGGCTCCACAAGCTCCCGGGCGGGTTCGATTCCCGTGCGGCTCCGCCATCCTCCCGCTGCTCTTGCTCGGCGCCAGCGCTCCTGACGTCGTCACCCCCGCGCCCGCCGAGCTCCCCGGCGCGCTGCAGAAGGTGGCCCGCCAGCTCTCCCAGGCCCACTGCGCCGGTGAGCCCGCCGGCGACGACGCGCTCAAATCCGCCCTCCGCTCCGCCGGCATCCTCGACGGCCAGGTGGCCCACTGCATCGCCCAGGGCCGCGACGGGGCCGAGGCGCGCGCCGCGCTCTCCGCGTGCATGACCTCGCGTCGTCGGGCACTCGCCGCCACCGTGGAGGAAGCCGCCAGCGTGGAGACCGCGGGCGGCGCGTGCGCGTGCGGCGTGCTGGTCCGTCGCGTGGCAACCATGTGGCCCATCCCCGAGACCGCGGCGCCCTTTGCCGAACTGCCCCTGACCGCCACGCTCAGCCCCGGCGCGCGCAAGCCGCAGTGGCTGCTGATGGATCCGCGTGGCCGCGTCGAGGTGCTGCCCGCGCGCACCGTCGGGAACGAGACGCGCGCCTCCGCCACGTTGCACTCCGGGGCGGGTCGCTACGTGGTGCAGCTCATGGTGGGCGGGGAGGGCGGGCCGGAGGTGGCGGCGCAGGTCAGCGTGCAGGCCGGGCCGGGCGGGCCATCCCCCACCGTGGTGCCGGTCCCCCCCGACGCCTCCCTCGCCGAGGATCCCGCCGGCGCGCTCTACGAGGTGCTGCGCCTGCACCGCTCGCGCTCGTCGCTGTCCGCGTTGGGGCGGAGCGCGCCGCTGGAGACCACCGCGCGCGCGCGGCTGGAGGCGCTGACGGGGAGCGCGCGCCTGCGCCACGTGCAGGAGGACGGCGCGGACATGGTGCGCATCTACCGCGCGCAGGCGGGTGCGCCGCCGGTGTCGCGGCTGGCCGAGGTGCTGGCGGCCGGACCCACGTTGGCCGCGGCGTTCCAGGCGTTGCTGGGCTCGCCGGCGCACCGTCGTCAGTTGGATGATCCAGCCTTCACCCACGCCGGGGTGGCCGCCGCGCGCACCGCCGACACCGGCGAGTGGCTCGTCGTCATGGCGCTGGGCCGGGCGGTGGACGGTGACGGCGGCGACGCGCCCCGCGCCGAGGTGCTCGCCCGCCTCAACGCCGAGCGCTCCCGACGCGGCCTGCGCCCGCTCACCCTGGAGCCCACGCTGCAGCCGCTGGCGGAGGAGCACGCCGCGCTCCTGGCGCGCAAGCGCGGCCTGGTGGACCAGACCCCGGCGGGCATCCCCCTGTCCGACGTGGCGCTGGAGCGCACCGGCGCCAACCGCGCGGGGGTGCAGCTCTACCGGGTGACGCGGCCCTCCGAGGTCACCGCCAACGCTTCCGTCCTGGATGCGCGCTACCGCCAGGTGGCCATTGGCCTGAAAGCCGGGCAGGGCATCGACGGGCTGTACGTGGTGGTGATCCTGCTGGAGCCATGAGTGCGCAAAAACGTCCCCATTCCACGCGGCGTTTCCCCATCCCGCCGTTCTTGACGGGTGGATGGGCGGGCGTTAGCCTCGAGGGAGTTTCGTTTTTCTTGATGCGTGGCCCGGAAGTCCAACAAGAGCCGTCCGTCGTCAAACAGGTCATCCAGCAACCCGGCGTGACAACCGCAACCGCAGCTCCTCCCGTGGCCACCTCCCCTGCATCCTGTCTGTTCGT
Source organism: Myxococcota bacterium (assembly GCA_040752415.1). Taxonomy (GTDB): domain Bacteria; phylum Myxococcota; class JACRCW01; order JACRCW01; family JACRCW01; genus JBFMGU01. The sequence goes on along the minus strand of JBFMGU010000361.1, from coordinate 306 downwards.
CCTGCGGCGCCGTGCGCCAGCGGACCTGCATCTTTCTGCCCTCCCCACATCAACGCGGGTGGACCTGAACCCCTCCAGGTCCGACGCGTTCCACCACACCAACGAGGGGACAACACACGTGCAGGAACGTCTCAAGGAGCAGTGATGGAAGAGTACCAGGACCAGATCGTGCAGTGCCGGGATTGCGGGCAGGAATTCGTGTTCTCCGCCGGAGAGCAGGCGTTCTACGCGCAGAAGGGCTTTGCCGTCCCGCCCAAGCGCTGCAAGAGCTGTCGGGACAAGCGCAAGACCGAGGGCCCCGGGGGC
>JBFMGU010000360.1:0-8991 GCA_040752415.1 Myxococcota bacterium | reverse complement strand
CCCAGGACAAGGTCCCCGCGCCCCAGGACAAGGTCCCCGCGCCCCAGGACAAGGTCCCCGCGCCCCAGGACAAGGTCCCCGCGCCCCAGGACGCAGCGCGCGGTTTGGAGGGTGGTGGTCGCCGGGGGACGGTGGAGCTGGGCGCGCTGTCGGACTCGGCCCCCCTCCCGCGTTGGATGGGTGGCACGCTGGGAACCTTCCGCACCCACGTCAAGCGCTTCCAGGACACGCTGGAGGAGGACTTCCTGGCGCGGCGGATCCACTCCCGCGGTCCGGTGAAGGGCTACCCACGCTCCGCAATGCGATTCGGCGAGCACGTGGCGCGCATGATGTCGGAGGGACACACGCCACCGGAGGACCCGGAGGCCTCCGTGTCCGAGTACCTCGAGGCGCTGCGCAACGACGAGGTCGACGCGCCGGCCAGCGAGAAGGTGGTGGGCGCCACCGGCGTGCGTCGCTTCGTGCGGTTCCTGGAAGCGGGGGGCTCAGCCTGACACGCTGCCGCCGTGGCCCGTGCCGCGTTGACGCTGGGGGGCCCGAGACGTACGCAGTCCCCCCGCTCGACGACGAGGTGTCCGCATGATCCCCCGCTACACACGCCCGGAGATGGGCGCCATCTGGACGGATGAGGCCCGACTGCGCCGCTGGCTGCAGGTGGAGGTCTGGGCACTGGAGGCCATGGCCCGGCTGGGGCTGGCCCCGTCGGAGGTGGTGCCGCGCATCAAGGAGAAGGCGGACAAGCTGGATCTCTCCAACGCCCCCGCGCGCGTGGAGGAGCTGGAACGCGTCACCCAGCACGACGTCATTGCCTTCCTCACCATGCTGGAGCAGGACCTGGGTGAGGACGCGCGCTGGCTCCACCTGGGCCTCACCAGCAGCGACATCGTCGACACCGCGCTGGGCATGGCGCTGAAGGAGTCCGTGGACCTCATCATCGCCGCGCAGGACCGGCTGGTGGAGGTGCTGGACGCGCGCGCGCATGAGCACCGTCGGACGCTGTGCCTGGGACGCACGCACGGCCAGGCCGCGGAGCCCACCAGCTTTGGCATCAAGCTGGCCATGCACGCCGCCGGTGCCCGTCGTGACCGGGAGCGCCTGCGCCGCGCGCGCGAGGTGATCAGCGTGGGCAAGCTCTCCGGCGCGGTGGGCACGTTCGCGCATCTCCCGCCGGAGGTGGAGGCCTTCGTCATGGAGCGCGCCGGCCTGCGCCCGGAGCCGGTGGCAAGCCAGGTGGTGCAGCGCGACCGTCACGCCGAGTTCTTCTGTGCGCTCGCTGTGGTGGGCGCCTCGCTGGAGCGCCTGGCGGTGGAGATCCGGCACCTGGCCCGCACCGAGGTGCACGAGGTGAGCGAGCCGTTCGGCCGTGGCCAGAAGGGCTCCTCCGCCATGCCGCACAAGCGCAACCCCATTGTCACCGAGAACCTCACCGGCCTCGCCCGACTGCTGCGCGGCTACGCCATGGCGGCGCTGGAGGACGTGGCGCTCTGGCATGAGCGCGACATCAGCCATTCCTCCGTGGAGCGCGTCATCGGCCCCGACGCCACCATCCTCCTGCACTTTGCCCAGGGCCGCATGACCCGCGTCATCGAGGGGCTGGTGGTGGACGCCGAGTCCATGAAGCGCAACCTGGACGCCGCCGGCGAGACCCTGCACAGCCAGCGCCTCCTCCTGATGCTGGCGCGCAAGGGCTTTGCCCGACAGCACGCCTACGAGCACGTGCAGGCCGCCGCCATCCTGGCGCACAACACCAACCGCAGCTTCGTGGAGCTCCTGTGCCAGGATCCCGACGTCACCGCGGTGCTCCCGGAAGCAGAGGTGCGCGCGGCGTGTACCATGGACCACCACCTTGCCAACGCCGACACGCTGCTCGCGCGGTCGCGTCGGTCGGATTGATGCCATGAGAGGATTCCTGCTGCTGGGCGCGTTCTCCGTCGTGGGTTGCATGCCTGTGACCGGCGGCCAGGCCTGCACGGAGGAGGCCCGCGCCGCGCTCAACATCCGCGTGGTGCAGGCCATTGGCGGCGGCCCCATCTGCGACGCCGTGGTGCTGGCCCGGGAAGGCTCCTTCGAGGAGCAGCTCATTGCGGGCGCTGGCTCGGACTGTGTCTACAGCGGAGTCTACGAACGCGCGGGGACCTACACGGTGGAGGCCATCAAGAGCGGCTTTGAGACGGGGCGGGTGGAGGGTGTCGTCGTGGGGCGGGATGAATGCCACGTGATCCCGGAGAGCCGCACGCTGGAGCTGAGGGCCTACCGCGGTGGAGACGGCGGGTCCGGGAATTGACCCGCGGCCCCGCCCGGGGTCTGCTAGGCCAACAAGGTGAACATGAGCTCCTTTCCGCAGACCCCGTGCCCGTTCTGCCAGCAGCCGGTGAACTGGTACGCGCCGGGCTGCTTCAACTGCCGCAACCCCATCAACTGGCCGGCGCCCACCACGCCGGAGCAGGCCCAGCTCCAACAGGCCTCCGTTGCCTGGTTCCAGCAGCAGCTCGCCGCCTACCAGCAGGCCCAGGCACAGGCACAACCACCGGCCCCCGCGGCCCCGCCCACGGCTCCGTACACGCCGCCGCCCTCGTCGGAGCCCGCGGATCCCCTGCTGGAGCGCACGTCCTACGAGCCGGTCCCCGCCGCCGCGGCCGCCGTGGCCCCCGCCGAGGGACTGGAGCTGGCCAGCTACGCCGGTCTGGTTCCCCGCGAGGTCCCCGTGGAGCGTCCACCGGACCTGGAGGCCACCGCGCTGGCCGCGGTAGGCGCTCCCGCCGTGGCCACGCCCATGCCCGCCGACGCCGGCGTGGAGATGACCAGCTACGGCCGCGTGGAAGTGCAGGTGGCGCGCGACGCCGAGCTGGAACAGGACACCTACGGCGAGCTGACGCGCTCGGTGCCCTCGCAGGTCCCCGTCGACCCGCTCGTCGAGTCCACGCGCGTGGACCCCAATGCGCCGCTGGCCAGCGCCCGTCCCGCGCCCGCCGCGGGGACGCCGGCGCGTCGTCGCAAGGCGGAGGACGAGGGGGCCAAGATGATGTGCAACAACTGCGGCGTCGTCTCGCTGCTCAAGAACTGCCCGTCCTGCGGGGCCCGTACCAAGCCACTGCCGTGACCCACTGCACGCCCAACGCCACCCTGCGCCTGCCGGAGGCGCTGCGTCGTCGCCTCGGCCGCTCCGACGAGGTCCACCCCCTCCAACGCATCCTGCGTGCGCATGACCTGCACACCGTGTGCGAGGAGGCGCGTTGCCCCAACCGCGCGGAGTGCTTCAGCCACGGCACCGCCACGTTCATGATCTGCGGCGACCGCTGCACGCGGAGCTGCCACTTCTGCAACGTCACCACCGCGCGCCCCTACGCGCTGGACCCCCACGAGCCGGAGAAGCTGGCGCGCGCCGCCACGCTGATGAGCCTCAACCACGTGGTCATCACCAGCGTGGACCGGGATGACCTTCCCGACGGCGGCGCGGCGCACTGGGCAGCGTGCATCCGCGCGGTGCGCCAGGCGTTGCCGCAGGCCACCGTGGAGGTGCTGACGCCGGACTTCAAGGGCCGCACCGAGCACCTGGACGTGGTCCTGGAAGCCGGGCCCCACGTCTTCAACCACAACATCGAGACGGTGCCGCGCCTGTACCATTCGCTGCGGCCGCAGAGTTACTTTGACACCAGCATCCGCGTGCTCCGTCACGCCGCGGGGTTTGGCGGCAAGCGCAAGAGCGGCCTGATGGTGGGCCTGGGTGAGTCCGACGACGAGGTCTTTGCGACGCTGGAGACCCTGGCGGAGGTGGGGCTGGACATTGCCACCGTGGGTCAATACCTGCGGCCCACGCTCCAGCACTGGGAGGTCCACCGCTACGTGAGCCAGGAGAGCTTTGACGCCTTCAAGGCCCACGGTGAGCGCGCGGGCATTCCCGTGGTTTTCTCGGGAGCGTTCGTCCGTTCCAGCTACCACGCCGGGGAAACCTTCCTGGAGCTGAAGGCCCGGCCCACGCCGTCACCAGGCCGATTGACCGTGCTCCCGTAGGCCGCGCCCTTTCCCTTCCCGCGCGCGGTCTGGTAGCCAGAAACGCCTTTTTGGAAGCGCCGCCTTCCCGGGGTCCGTGAATGCAGATTGACGTGTGGGCCAAGACCGACGTTGGCCGGAAGCGCACCCACAATGAGGACCAGTTCCTCGCGCTGCCGGAGCTGGGTCTCTACATGGTGTGCGACGGCATGGGTGGTCACGCCGCCGGTGAAGTGGCCAGCGCCAAGGCCGTGGAAGTGGTCAAGCGCGAGATCGAGAAGGGCCAGCCGCTGCTCGACGAATACGCGCAGAAGGACGCCCCCAACGTGCGCGACAAGGTGGTCTCCCTGGTGGAGCGGGCCATCCTCAAGGCGTGCGCGGAAATCAACCAGATGTCCCAGACCGACGCGGGCAAGGCCGGCATGGGCACCACGCTCACCATGGTGCTGCTGGCCGGCGGCAAGGGCGTGATGGGCCACGTGGGCGACAGCCGGCTGTACCTGCGTCGGGGCGCGGAGCTGCACCAGCTCAGTGAGGACCACAGCTTCCTCAGTGAGATGGTGAAGCACGGCAAGATGACCAAGGAGGAGGCCAAGAAGAGCCCCTACGGCAACGTCATCACCCGCGCCGTGGGCATCCAGCCCTCTGTGCAGGTGGACACGCTGGTCTTTGACGTGCTCCCCGGCGACACGCTGCTCCTGTGCAGCGACGGTCTGCATGGCTACGTGCAGGACAACGCCGAGCTGGTCACCATGCTGGGCGAGGACGACGGGGAGGCCATTCCCGGGCGTCTCGTCGACATGGCCAACAACCGCGGCGGCAAGGACAACATCTCCGCCGTGGTAGTGCGTGTGCGCTCCGACGGAGAGCCCGGCGGTGAGCAGGCCCGCGCGCAGGAAGTCAACCTCAAGCTGGAGACCCTCAAGCGCATCCCGCTCTTCCACCACCTCACCTACCAGGAGCTGGTGAAGGTCCTGAACATCACCTACCTGGAGGTGTTCGAGGCAGGGGCGCAGATCATTGCCGAGGGCATGGAAGGCCAGGAGCTCTACGTCATCCTCAGCGGCAAGGTGATTGTCTCCAAGGGCGGCCAGGACCTGGCGGAGCTCAACCCCGGCGTGCACTTCGGGGAGATGGCGCTGGTGGACCAGTCTCCGCGCTCCGCCACGGTGCGGGCGCGGGACACCACGCGCGTGATGGTGATTGGCCGCAAGCAGTTCTACAACCTCATCCGCAAGGAGCCGGTCCTCGCCGTCAAGCTGCTGTGGAGCTTCGTGCAGGTGCTTAGCCACCGCCTGCGTGAGACCAATGAGCAGCTGCAGGGCGCGCGCTCCGAGCTGGACAAGGCCCTCAACGTCCCGTTCCTGGAAGACGTGGATGTGGACGTGGAGATGGAGCAGTGAGCGGGTAGGACACCGGAACACCTTCAACGGGGGGACGGCGCCTGCTACGGTGCGGACCGTTCTTGAGCGAGGGAAACGAAGTTGTCGTCCATCACTCGTGAAGAGAAGACCCGCGTTTCCCAGGTTGCCCGCATCACGGACAAGGCGCTCCAGACGGAGGCGTGTCTCGTCCAGATCTACGGCAAGGAGCTGGGCAAGAAGTTCCCGCTGGACAAGCTGCAGCTGACCATCGGGCGCGGTCCGGACAATGACATCGTCTGTGACATGGACAATGTCAGCCGCTCCCACGCCAAGGTGTTCAACTCCGCTTCCGGCGTGTTCGTGGAGGACCAGGGCTCCACCAACGGCACCTTCGTCAACGACCAGGAAGTGAAGCGGGAGAAGCTGAAGAGCGGTGACCTCATCAAGATTGGCGGCACCATCTTCAAGTTCCTCACCGGTGGCGACGTGGAGGCCCTCTACCACGAGGAAATCTACTCGCTGACCATCCGTGACGGACTGACGCTCATCTACAACAAGCGCTACCTGCTGGACTTCCTGGAGCGTGAGATGGCGCGCTGCAGCCGCTACCAACGGCCGCTGACTTTGATCATGTTCGACCTGGACAAGTTCAAGCGCATCAACGATGACTTCGGCCACCTGGCTGGCGACTACGTGCTCAAGAAGGTCGCGGGTGAGGTGCAGAAGAAGGTGCGCAAGGAAGAGTGCTTCGCGCGGTACGGCGGCGAGGAGTTCGCCATTGTGCTGCCGGACACCACCGCGGAGCGTGGCGCCGTGCTGGCGGAGAAGATCCGCGCGGTGATCGAGGCCACCGAGTTCAAGTTCGAGGACAACAACATCCCCGTGACGGTGAGCATGGGCGTGCAGCAGATGCAGGACATCCACAAGGAAGCCCTGCAGTTCATGAAGGCCGCCGACGAGAAGCTCTACCGCGCCAAGCAGGAAGGCCGGAACCGCGTCATCGCCTGATGGCCACGCGCGCTCCCAGCCCGCTCCCCACCCCCGCCGACAACATGCCCAGCACCGCACCCGCGAGCCCGCGGTAGACGCACCAACCCGTCAGCGTCTCAGGGGCCCACCACGTCGTGGGGGCCACCAGCAGAGCACCCAGCACCGCCACCAGCCACAACCCCTCCCAGCGCGGCTGTCCCTGCGCGTGCAGCACCACGCCCGAGTGCACGAGGCCCGCGGTGAGTCGGAACGCGGCCAGCGGCACCAACAGACCCGTGGCCATCACGCCCGCCAGCGCGTAGGTCATCGCCGTCGTCGACGCGGGAAGGTCCAGCGGAAACCGCACCGGCGGGTGCAGCACGCCAAACGCGCCGCTGGTGAACGCGGCAAAGAGCATCAGGCGGGCCTGGAGCGGGCGAGGTCGCAGCGGGGTGGCGGGAGGACGCGTGGCGAGGCGCTCCAGGAGGAGCTGCGCGGGTCGGGCGGCCAGCACCGCGGCCAGTCCCGGACCGATGAACGCCGCGCCCACCGCGCGCTCCGTTCCCTGTGACGTCACATGCGACAGCCCCGCCAGCGCCGCGCCGACGAGCGCACCCATGCCTCCCACCAGCCACGCACCCAGCATGACGTGGGAGACGCGCGCGCCCGGTCGCAACGCGGACTGGTGCCAACCGCTGGCAACGCCCAGGAACGTGGCCAACGCGCCCAGCAGCCCCGCGTATGCGCCCAGGCCCACCAACGCACCCACGCTGCTGTGATGATGCGCGCGCTGCACCAGGAGGGCGTGCCAGCCCAACAGCAACACCACGAAGAACACCGCGCGCACGCGCACGCGCCTTTCCTGGCTCAGCCCGGTCATGCATCCGGCACGCTACGCCCGCGGTGGCGTGGGTGTCGCGCGGACGCGTCAAGTTTCCGGTCACGACGACGCTTTTTTTGATTCGTCGCGCGCGGCTCCCTACGGTGCGCGCTGTCACCACGCGGCTCCACGCGGAGCCCCACGGAACACAACGGAGGCAGCCATGGCCCAGAACCGCAAGCCCATCCGCTGGGATGACACCGCAGCCCGCCACGACCCGCAGTCGCTGCCCTTCTGGCGCTTCTACCAGGAGCACCAGATGCAGGTGGCGCATCGTCCGCGGGCGCGGGGCGCGTTGTCATGGCTCATGCCGTGGAGGAACGGGTGAAGCCGCGCACGCCGCGTCGCACCGTCTCCCGTCAGACGGAGGGGCTCACCGAGGGACTGGATGCCCAGAAGCTGCTCCGCCCCATCCCGCCGCCGCTTCCTCCCGCGCCAACTCCACCTTCCACAAGGTGAGTCCGTGCGCCGGCGCCGCCGGGCCGGTTGCGCCGCGGTCACGTCGGGAGAGCGCCTCCGCCACGTCCTGCGGTGAGAGCCAGCCCGCGCCCACCATGCCCATCGTCCCGGCCATGATGCGCACCATCTGACGCAGGAATCCCTCCCCCCGCACATCCACGACGAAATACTGGGCGCCGGAGCGCAATCGTCGCTCCCGCACGCGCACCGCCGTCACCGTGCGCACCGGGTTGCGCGCACTGCAGCGCGGGTGGCGCAGCGCGGTGAAGTCGTGCGTGCCTTCCATCTCCTGCGCGGCCTCCCGCATGCGGGCAACGTCCAGGTGGGGCTTCACGCACCAGGCGTGTGGAGTGGCTTCCCCGTCGACGCCGGCGAGGATCCGGTAGCGGTAGTGCTTCCCGCTGGCGGAGGCGCGCGCGTGGAAGGAACGCGACCGCTGCTCCACGGCGAGCACGCGCAGATCCGCGGGCAGCGTCCGGGCGAGCGCGTCTCGGAGGGACTCCGGGGAGGGCGCGGGGGTGAGTCGGAAGGAGGCCACCTGCGCACGGGCGTGGACGCGGGCGTCGGTGCGCGCGGCGAAGGCCATGGCCACCGGCTCCAGCCCCGTGGCGGCAACGACGGCATCCTTGAGCACCTGCCCCACCGTCCTCAGCCCGGGCTGGAGCGCAACGCCGTGAAAGCCGTCCCCCTGATAACGGATCAGCACGCTGTAGGTGGCAGTAGGAGCGGACACAGCGGGGCCTCTTGGCATTAAGATGCGGCCCCTCCATGAACGCGTCCAGCGGCAACATCGTCCTCCCCCAGGGAGAAGCGCTGCACGGCAAGCCCCCGCCCGACGCGGGCGAGTGGCTCTTCAAGGAAAGCGAGCAGGTGCTGGGCCCCGTTCCCGCCGAGCTGCTCCTCACCAAGCTCTACGAGGGCCACGTCAACGCCGACACGCCGGTGGCGCGCGAGGTTGGCCAGTGGAAGCCGCTGCGTGAGGTCTGGTTCCTCGGCGCGCACGTCCCGCGTGCCCGTCAGAAGCTGGAGCTGGAAACCGCCATCCAGGACCGCACGGAGCTGGGCGCCAAGCACACCCGCATCCGCATTGCCATGGCGGCGTTGACCTTTGCGCTGCTGTTCGTGGGCTCGTTGGGGATGGCGCGCTGGACCATGATCGCGCGGCCCTGGGAGGACAAGACGGATTGGCTGGCGCGTCGTCCGGATTTTGCCGCGCTCCCCGACCGCACCCCGCGCGTGGCGATGGTGGACAAGAAGAAGGAGGAGGCCACGCCCGCCGCCGTGGCCGAGCCGCAGCGCGAGCCCGCGCCCGCCGCCGCGAATGACGAC
>JBFMGU010000036.1:0-55286 GCA_040752415.1 Myxococcota bacterium | reverse complement strand
GGACGACGGCGCCCTCAAGCCGGGCAGGGGCACGGGCAGGGTGGTTCTCCGCGGACGAACTCCGCGCCCCGTTTTCAACGCCGCCGTCGTCCGCCGCTCACTCGCTCCCGTGCACCAGCGTCACCGGCCGGCGGCTCCCGGTGAGCACCTCGTGCGCCACGCCGCCCAGCACGAACCGCGGCTTGCGGCGCGCGCTGAGCACAATGACGTCGACACCCAGGCGCTCCGACGTCTGGCAGATGGCCTTCCCCACGTCAAAACCCTCCACCACCGCCACCTGCGAGGTGATGCCCGCGGCAATGGCGTCGGCGGGGATGAGGGCACGCAGCCGCTTCTCCACGTCGGCGCGGGTCTCCGGGTTGACCGGTTGCGCGCCCACCGGCGGCGTCACCACGTGACAGATGTCCACCATGCCTCCCGGCGGGCAGAGCGCATACGCCTCCGCCACGGCGAGATTCCCCTCGCGCGAGAGGTCGGTCACCGCCAACACCTTTCGGACGCGCGGCGGGCGCTCCACCTGCCCCTCCAGCGTCTTCTGCGGCACGCACAGCACGCTGGTGTGCGCCGTGTGCACCACGCCCACCGCCGTCGACGGGGGCCAGATGCTCCGCAGACCGCTGCGTCCGTGCGTGCCCACCACCAGCAGGTCCGCCTTGGCCTTGTCCGCCTCCTGCGCCAGCGGCTCCGCGGGCCGACCCAGGCTGGGCTGCACCACCACGCGCACGCTGCCCTCCCCCGGAACCACGCCAATCTTCCGGCGCAGCTCGTCCTCCAGCACGCTCACCACGTCGGGGTCCGGCTCGTACATGCTGCGGAAGCCGGTGAGCCCCAGGCGCTCGTACTGGGCGGGCGGCCAGTAGGTGCTCATGAACGTGACGTCGGTCTTGAACTGGCCGCACCACTCGCGCGTCCAGCGCACCGCGGCGTCGGAGGCGCGGCTGGTGTCCACCGCCACCGCCAGGCGCATGGGCCGCTGCTCCGTCAGCGCCTCATTGAGCGTCTTGGGGTCCGGGCCCACCACCAGCACCGGCCGGTCGGCGTGACGCACCACGCGGTCCGCCACGCTCCCCAGCAGCAGCCGGTCCGTGGCGCTGCGACCGTGCGAGGCGAGCACGATCATGCGCGCGCCCACCTGGCGTCCCACGTCGAGCAGCTGCTGGTGCACCGGTCCCTCGCGCATCACGGCCTCCACGCGGGTCCCGCGCGCGCGCACCTCCGACGCCATCCGGTCCAGCTCCAACTGCAGCGGCTTGCGCAGCCACTCGGTGAACTGCAGCGCGGTCATCTCGCCGCCCACCATCGTCACGGGGGCCGGAGCCTCCAGCGCGTGCACCAGCACCAGCTCGTCGCCCAGGCGCCTGGCCAGCGTGGTGGCCACCTCCAACGCCCCCGCCGCCGCTTCCGAGAAATCCGTCCCGACAAGGATCTTCATGGTCCGCTCCGGTCTGTGACCGCGTCCTCTTCACGACGCGGGCCAACACCGTGGCCGCCTGGTGGCCATCTACCGACGCAGGACTTTCGTCACCGCTCCCCCGTCGCGCAGGGTTTGCGCCAAGGCTGCCCTGGGGCATGGCGTCGACGAGGGTGGCGTTTGGCAGGCGGCGTGCAGTGGGGGCGGCTGTCACCCACAAGGAGCGGAACATGGGCCTGCTGGCACAAGACATCATGACCAAGGACCCCGTCTCGGCCACCGAGGACACGCCGCTGGGCAACGCGTTGGAGATCCTGCTCTCGCTGGACATCCGGCACCTGCCCATCGTGAACCGCGCCGGTGAGCTGGTGGGCATGGTCAGCGACCGCGACCTGCGCGGCGTGAACCTGCCGGTGGTGCCGGGCATGGATCCCAGCGGCCGCGGCAAGGTGGCGCTGAACCGCCCGGTCTCCACGGTGATGAGCTCCGACGTCATCAGCGTGGACACGGAAGCGGAGCTGCAGGAAGTGATCGAGCTGATGCTGGAGAACAAGGTGGGCGCCATCCCGGTCACCGACCCGGAGGGCGAGCTGGTGGGCATCATCAGCTACGTGGATGTGCTCCGCCAGGTGCAGGGCTCGTTGTGAGCCTCAGGGCGTGAGCAGACCCTCGGTGAACACGAAGTCGCGGTCGCGCACGCCGCCGTGGCAGGCGCTGCAGTTGCCGGAGAAGCCGCCGTCGCGGGCGTCGCGGTAGTTTTCCCCGTCGGGCGGCTCCACGCCGCGCCACAGGATGACCGGCTGCGTGCCGTCCGTGCTCATGAGCAGCTCAAACCACTCCCAGCCGGGCGCGCCGTAGCGGTTGTAGGAGCCGCCGCGCTTGGCCATGGCGTGGATCTCCCAGTTCTCCGCCGGGCCGTTCTCCGTGATCTTCATGAGGATGGTGCCCACCGGGTACGTGGTGCTCCCCGACGGGGGACGACGGTTCAGGTACACCGTGCTGTTCCCCGGCTGCGCGTGCCCGCCGTCCACGGCGTTGGTCATGACGGGAAACTTCTCCCAGCCCTGGAAGCCCTGGAAGTCCACGTTCTGGGCAATGAACACCCCGGCGGTGCCGGCGTCGTCCGCGGTGGTCTCCTCCTCGGCGGGAGCGCACGCGCCCAGCACCAGCAGCCAGGCCACCGTCACGCTCCGCCACCTCACGCGTGTGCTCACGGCAGCTGCGGGATGCCGAGCAGGTCGGCGGCGAGGTTCATGGAGTGCACCAGCGAGCCTTCACGCTCCGGGTCGGCCTCCTCGGACAGGATGGTGAAGAGCTGGCCGTAGGGCGTCTGCAGGTGCTCCGCGCTGGGGCTCTCCGGGTTCCAGCCCTCCGGGACGGCGGGGATGGCGTCGCCGCTGATGGCGTTGTAGGCGGTCTCGATGCGGCCGAATGACGACGTCACCTTGGTCTCCAGGTCCGCACCGCCCTCCTTGGCGCGCAGCTCCGCGCGGAACGCGTCAAAGGTGGCCTTGCCGCCGGAGAGGTTGGCGCGCATGTCACCCAGCGTGTGCTGCGCGTAGCGCGACTCATCCTCCGCCGTGTACGCCAGGTTCACCTTCTCCAGCTGCTCCTCCAGGGAGCCCACCACGCCGCGGAACGCCGACGAGGGATCCAGCGCCAGCGGACCAAACTCCTCCAGCATGGTGTGCACGTCCTCCTCCAGGCGCGCCAGCAGGGAGGTCTTGTACTCGCGCGCCTGCTGCTCCGTGGTGGGGAACGACGCGGCCACGTAATTGGGCAGCCCCGACTCGAACGTCACCACTTCCGGCCGGTGGGAGTCCGCCCACAGGATGCGCTCCACCGCGTGCACGCCCGTGACGCCGGTGCCGTCAAACAGGTTGTCGTCGGCGGCCTCGGCAATGAAGCCGTCGTAGCGCTCGTCGGTGGCGGCGTCGAGCTCGGGGAAGAGCACGGCAATGGCACCTTCCACGCGCTCATACGCGTTGCGCGCCTTCTTCCACTCCGTGCGCATGGCTTCCACCGCCGCGGCGTCCGCGGTGGGATTCCACCCGTCGGCGTCCGGGGCCGGGGCGGCGTTCTTCAGGGCATCCACCGCGGTGTGCAACAGCTCCAGCTGCTCGGTCACGTACGACTTCACCGCCAGCGTGGGGCTCTGGGGCTGGCTCCCACCCGACGACGAGCTGCTGGTGGCTCCGGTGGGAGCACAGCCGAGCGCGAACAGACACAGGATCATGGGACGGCAGGTCTTCATCAGTTCACTCCTTCATCACAGGGATTCCACAAAGCGGATGAGCTTCTGCTGCTGCTCGACGCTGAGCGCGTCGTAGAGGTCCACCGAGGCGTTCGCTTCCGAGCCCTCGCCGCGGTGGTGCCGGATGGCGTCGGCCACGGTGCTGGCGCGTCCGTCGTGCATGAGGCTGCGCAGATGACGCAGGCCCACCAGCGGCGCGGTGCGCCATTCCCGCGGCTCCGCGTTCTCGTCGGTCTGCGCGTCCGCCAGCTCCGCGCCCATGTCATGCAGCAGCAGGTCGGTGTAGACCGGCGCGTCCACGTCACGCAGCGGCGCCAACGGATGATCCGCGCGCGTCCGCAGGGACGGCACGTGACACACCGCGCAGCCCGCCTGCTCGAAGAGCTCCGGCGCCCCCGCCTCCGGCTCGGCGCGACGCGGGATGGCCAGCATGCGCACGTAGTCGGAGACCTTCTCCACCGTCTCCAGCGTGACGTCGAGGCCGGGGCGCTCGTCGTCGCCGAGCCCGTCGGGGTTGGGCAGCTCATTGGGGCGCAGCGGCGAGGTGATGCCCATGTCACCCTGGTAGGCATCCGCGGTGAAGTCATCCAGGGAGACCACGCGCGCCTTGAGGCCAAAGCGGCCCACCAGGTTGGTCTCGCCCAGCGTGTGGCTGCCGTAGCCGCGGTCGCGCGCGGTCACGGAGTGGTAGGTCACGCGGCTCACCCGGCCGCTCACGCCGTCGGCGCGCCCCTGCTGCAGCTGCTCCATGCGCAGGATCTCGTCCTCACGGATGGCCTCCAGGTAGCCGCGACCGAACACCGCGGGGCCCACCCGCGTGGTGAGCTTCACGCCTTCCGGCGCGGTGATGGGCGTGCTGGCGCCGGCGGTGGCGTAGGGACGCACGGTGAAGCCGAAGGGCAGCGCGGACTGGTCGGGCGCGGGCGTGAAACCGTCCTCCAGCGTGAACACCATCTTGTTCACCGCGCCGGGCCCCTTGGCGTCGTCGGCGTGGCATGAGCCACAGCTGCGCCGGATGAAGAGCGGCCCCAGGCCCTGCGACTCACGCAGCGGATCCTCGAAGAGCACGTCGCCCTCCGCGAACACCGCCAGCTGCTCGTCGGTGAGGCCGGCCAGGGGGGAGTCGGTGGGGTCCTCACGGACCAGCCGCAGCGCGCCTGCGTCGTCGGCGGAGGAGGGCTCCGGGGGAGCGCTGCACGCCAGCGGCAACAGCAGCAGCGCCACGCCCCGGGAGGGAGGAAGGAAGGATTGAGAACGCATGAAGGGGCTCCGCATCACGAGTCCAGCCGTCGGGGACGGGGATCACCAAGGGGGGCGGCCACCAGCGCGGCGTCGGTGTCATCGTCGGAGCACCCGCCGTCCTGGGGGTCCTGGCGACGACGCTCCAGCACCGCGGCCGCGTGGGTCATGGTCGCCGCCAGCTGGTTCAGCGCGGCCGGGTCCATGCGCAACGTGAGCGCGCCCACGGTGAGGTGGCACATCCCGCAGCTGCACAGCTCCACGCTGCCCATCCGGCTGTAGGCAATCCGCTCCCGACGACACCCGTGCTCGCTCACCACCCGCCTCCATCCCGCCCCATCCGCGCTGCGTCGTGGGGCCTTCTGACCCGCCGGCCCGGGGCCTGTTGGCCACCTGACCCGCCGTTCCGGGGAGCCCACGCGCGGGACCGGTCGCGACGATCCCCGCGTGAGCCCCCCTGGCGCCCATCAGACGTGCCCTCCTGTAGCGCGTCTTGAAAATGAAAGTCAATTTCAAAATACCCGCGCACGTTGCGGGTTGGGGGCCTCCCGCCGGAGGGCGGCCGGTGACGACGAAGACTTTGCGCGCCCGGGCTTCCACCTGGGGTTGTCCGGGAGGGCCACGGGGCCATCTTGAAAACGGAAATCAACTTGGGTGCTTCCGCGGGCCGCTCCGCCCGGTGGCCGCAACATCTGCGGGAAAACCCTGGGTGGTGCGCTGCCCCAGGCCACGGCCAGGGCACTGATCTTGCTCCGCCGTGCCGAGTGCGCTTGAAACCCTCGGTGAACACTGGGCGGGCGGCGGGCCTCTCGACGATGAACCAGATCCGGGTCCTGGTGGTGGACGACGAGGAGAAGGATTTCCTCCTGACGCGCGACCTGCTGGAGATCATCGGCGGCCGCCGCTACCGCGTGGAGTGGGCGCCCAGCGCAGAGGTGGCGCTGACGCTGTTGGAGGCCCGCAACCACGACGTGTGCCTGCTGGACTACCAGCTGCAGGACCGCACCGGGCTGGAGCTGCTGCGCACCGTGCGGGAGCGCGGCGTGGAGCTCCCCATCATCATGATGACGGGTCGCGGTGACCACGAGGTGGACCTGGCCGCCATGGCCGCGGGCGCCGACGACTACCTGGTCAAGGGCCAGAGCCACCCGGAGCTCATTGAGCGGTCCATCCGCTACGCCATTGCGCGCGCCGTGGAACGGGAGCGTCGCAAGGAGAGCCAGCGCCTGTTCCGCATGGTGTTCGACACCAGCCAGGACGCCATGCTGGTGGCCGACGACGAGGGCCGCTACGTGGAGGTCAACCTGGCAGCGTGCCGGCTGCTGGGACTGGAGCGCGAGGAGCTGCTGGAGCAACGGCTGGACCGGTTCGTGGACGGCCCGCCGGAGGAGACGCGGCGGCTGTGGCAGCAGCTCCTGCGGGAGGGGAGGCAGGAGGGTGAGATGGTGCTGCGGCGGCCCGACGGGGAGACGCGGGTGGCGGAGTACCGCGCCGTGGCCAACATCCTGCCGCACCGCCACCTCTCCGTGCTGCGCGACGTCACCGAGCGCAAGCAGATGCAGTCCCGCCTCCTGCTGGCCGACCGCATGGCCTCGGTGGGCACGCTGGCGGCGGGGGTGGCGCACGAGATCAACAACCCGCTGGCCTACGTGGTGGCCAACCTCATCTTCGTCTCCGAGCGCCTGGATGAAGCACGCCAGGGCACCACCACGCTGGCGCCCGGCGACCTGCAGGAGATGGGCGACGCGGTGGCCGAGGCGCGGCACGGTGCGGAGCGCATTGCGGGCATTGTGAGCGGGATGAAGGCGCTCTCCCGCGTGGACGAGAACCGCGAGGCCCCGGTGGACGTCATGGCGGTGCTGGAGGCCAGCATCAAGATGGCGTGGAACGTGATCAAGCACCGGGCCACGCTGCGTCGGGAGCTCTCCCCGGTGCCGCTGGTGCGCGCCGACGAGGGACGCCTGGGCCAGGTGTTCCTCAACCTGCTCATCAACGCCGCGCATGCCATCCCGGAGGGCGCCACCGCGGCGGAGGTGGTGGTGGTGACACGCACGGATGAGTCAGGCCGCGCGGTGGTGGAGGTGCGCGACACCGGCGTGGGCATCCCGCCCGAGGTGCTGCCCCGCATCTTTGACCCGTTCTTCACCACCAAGCCCATTGGCGTGGGGACCGGGCTGGGACTCTCCATCTGCCACGGCATCATCACCGCGCTGGGCGGCGAGATCACGGTGCGCAGCCGGCCCGGGGAAGGCTCCACCTTCAGCGTCATGATTCCGCCGGCCCTGGCGGAGCAGGGCGCCGCCGCCGCGCAGGCCACGGAGCCCCTGCCGGAGCGAAGGGGCCGCGTGCTGGTGGTGGACGACGAGGCCATGGTGTGCACCGCGGTGGGCCGCACGCTGGGCCGGGAGCACGACGTGATGGGCTGCACCACGGCGGAAGACGCGCTGCAACGCCTCCGCGCCGGTGAGCGCTACGACGTCATCCTGGTGGACCTGATGATGCCGGGCAAGAGCGGCATGGCGCTGCACGAGGAGGTGATGGCGCTGGACCCGGACCAGGCCGCGCGCATGGTGTTCATGACCGGAGGCGCATTCAGCGCGCCGGCGCGCGAGTTCCTGGAGCGGGTGGGCAACCCGCGGCTGAACAAGCCCTTTGATGCGCCGCGCCTGCGTGCGCTGGTGCGCTCCCGGCTGCGGTGAGCGTTCCCGCAGTTTTCCGACGAGAGACGAGACCGCCGCGCACCGGGTTCCCATGCTGTGCGCGGAGCACGACCTGGACCGCCAAGGGTCCACCATCCGCGAGACGCGGCCGTGGCGCCCAGCGTCGATAAGCCCCGGGGACGTTCGGCCCACGGAGGACACGCGCGGCGCTGGCCAGGGCGGCGAGGGCCCGCCGCACTCCAGGTCGTGGCGTGCTCACGCCCATTCCCGACCCGGTGCCGCGGCGGTTCTGGCTCACTGTCAGGCCGCCGCCGAACCGGTCCGCAACCAGCGCAGCGCGGAGCGCCAGGGGCTCACCACGTTGGCGGGCGCGCCTTGCTTGAGCCAATGCTGCCAGCGTCCCGCCTGCGTTCCGTGGTCCTGCCCGGTGGCGTGGCGCAGCGCGGCCAGCGCCAACGAGGCCACCGGCTCCTCACCACGACCCACCAGGGCCACCAGGCCGGGCCACAGCGCGGCGTCGGGGAGGAAGGTGGCGGCGCGCACCACGGCCAGCCGTTGCAGGTCGGTGCCGTGCTCCAGCGCGTTCCGGAGTGTGCTCACCAGCGCGCGCACGCCGCGAGCCCGGTCATCAGGGCACTCCCGCATCCGGCGCAACGTCACCGCGGCCAGGTAGGCCACCCGCGCCTCGTCGTCACCCAGGCACTGCGCCACGATGTTGGCGGAAGCAAACACCGCCGTCCCACCCGCCAGGAGCACCGCCACGTAGCGCGTGGCCGGCGCCCCGCTGCGCCCCCCGTGCGCCGACGCCAGCGCGCAGGCCCGTGGTCCCAGCCGCAGCAGCAACCGGGTCAGCGGACACAGCTCCTCCAGGGACAGCTCCGCGGGTGCCTCGTCGAAGATCCGCTCCCGCAGCGGGCCGGGAAACACGCGCAGCGCCTCCGCCACCGCCAATCCCGGACGCAGCCGCAAGAGCTCCACCGCCGCGGTGGCGGCAGCACCACCCGCGCACACCCGCTGCACCAGCTGGCGCACGCGCTCGTCGGGGGGAAGGCGGACCAGCGCCTCGGCGGCGCCGCGCAGCTGCGTCATGCTGGTGAGGGAGACCTCGCGCAGCAGTCGGTCCGCGGCGGGCGCGGGCTGCTCCTGCCACGGCGTCACGTCCACCGCGGGCAGCCGGGGAGAGGAGCTGGTGCGCACCGCGTTGACGACGCTGGCACCGCCCTCCGCGGCCTGCGCGCGACAGGCATGGAAGTCCGCGCTGGGCGCCCACCGCGGCGCACCGTCCGGCAGCTGGCCGTGGTGCACGCGCAGGATGTCCTCATGTCGCAGGGGTGTCTCGGGGCTGTGGCTCATGCCCGCGTGGAGCTGCACATCACAGGCCACTCCACAAGACCCGTGTTTCCGCGCAGCTGCACGCTGTTCCGTCGATGTCCGGGGCGGGCCTGCCCCACGACGTGCGGGGCGCGGATGCCTCGTGCGGGTGGCTCAGTGCGGCAGCTCGTTGCCGGGGTGACCGTTGGGCCGCGGCGAGGGTGCGGTTGGCACGCGCGCCGGCTCGGGCGGCAGGCGGAGCTGGTTGTGCACCTCACGCACGCCGCGCACCTGCGCGGAGAGGTCCTCCGCCAGGCGCTTGCCCCCCCGGCTGGACACCGTCCCGCGCAAGGTCACCTCCCCGTTGACCACGGTGACCTCGATGTCGCTGGCGTCCAGCTCGTGGTGGTCGGTGAGCGCGTCGCAGACGTCCTCGTAGATGCGCTGGTCCGGGCGCCGGTAGCCCACCGGTCCCACGCCCGCGAATCCGCCCCGCGGACGCAGGCCCTCGCCGGCCTGACGGAAGTACCGCTCGCGCAGCTCACGCTCGTAGGTGCCGTAGCCGGGTTCACCGTACGCCTGGCCGAACGTGCGTTCATAGCCCTGCCAGCCGGGGTCACCGCCGTAGGGCAGCCCACGCTCCGGCTCATCCCACTCGGGTCCCGGCCTCAGCGGGTCCCAGCCGCCCGCGCGGAACATGGGCCGGCCTTCCGCCTGTGAGTTCGTGGGGCGTGGGCCCCGTCCGCGAACCGCCATGTTGGTGCTCCGTAGGCCCGGCCCCGTCGGAGCAGGGCGCGGAACGGTCAGCACCAACCCAGGGTGGTGGAGGATTATTTCCCGGGCACGGGCGCGCAGGACATCACGGCGCACATGTCACGGATGCAGCGCCAGCTTGCCGCGGTAGTGCTGCTCCATGGTTGCGTTGGCGCGCAGGATCTCGTCGAGGGCCAGGGCCACCGCGGCCCAGCGCGCGCCCGGGACCGCCACGTACATCTCGTCGTCCGGCGTGCCGGTGAACACGCGGTTGCCCTTGCACCCGAACGAGAGCGACGACGTCCCGCCCTGCAGCGTCAAGGGCAGCACCGCGCAGCCCGGCCGTCCCAGCACCGGGGTGAGCGCCTGGCCGGCACCGGCGCGCAGCGCGGCCTCGTAGACCAGCATGGCCTGCGCGGGTTGCGCCGCCAGCAGCACCACGTCAGGGACGAACGGCGCTCCCTCGACGGGCGCGTAGGCCACCACCCCGGGCGCCTGCCGCAGCGTGGGAATGCCCGGCACCTCCTCCATGCGCAGGTAGCCGCTCTTCACCATGAAGCCCACGGTGTCCTGCAGCTCATGCGCGCGCTCCGGCGGCAGCGGGATGTGGTGCGTGTGACAGCCCACCGCGCAACCCAGGTGGTCTTCCGGCAGCGTGTAGAACGACGCGCCCTGCATGGCCTTCTGCCAGAACGTGCAACCGGCGGGCACGGCACCGCCGTCCCACCGCTTCATGCCCACCGGCGGCGCGTCCAGGAACGCCACCGCCACCGGTGCGCGACGCAGCCCCAGTCGATCCTTGATTGTCGTCATGTGCGACCTCCTGCGGCGCGTCCTTGCCGTCGGAGGGAGCGGGGGTCAAGCGGTGGCTCAGAGGCCCTGCAGGATGTGCTGCTGCTCGGAAGCGCTCTGCTCCAACACGTGATTGTTGCTCCGGATGACCTTGAGCGTGGCGCGGGGGCCCAGCCAGTCCGCCACGCGACGACTCCCGTCGGGATCGGCCAGCGGGTCCTTGTCGCCGTGGACCATGAAGCCCTCCCCGGCGGGGCCCTTGCCGTTCTTGATGAGGTCCAGGATGCGCTCCAGCCCTGGCAACGCGGCGGTCATGGCCTGCAGCTGCGCGCGCACGTCCTCGGCCACGGCGCCCTGCGCCACCTTCTGCGCGGCGGCGGGGTCGTGGGTGAGGACGGGCACGCCCGCGGAGGGCGCGGCAAGCTTGTTGAGCATGGGGATGCGGCTGGCGGTGGCCAGCACGTCGTTGATGACGCCGGGCGTGGCGCCCAGGAACGGAGCCTGCGCGCGCCAGCGGATGTTGCGCGGCATCTGCGGACCGTCGAGCTTGATCTGCCCGTTCTCATTCCAGGTCAGCGCTCCCAGCACGCCCGGGCCGGCCCCCATGCTGTTGCCCATGAGGATGAGCTCTTTGCCCGCGTGCGCGCCGTACTCCTTCTCCAGCAGCTGCGCGGCATGCGCGGTCACCGCGGCCACGTCGCGCGCCACGCCCTGCGCGCTGTCCAGCCCGCCGGCCTTGCCACCCCGGGTCTGGCCCGCCCACTGGTGATCCATCACCACCACGTCGTAGCCACGCCGGTTCAGCAGGTCGATCTGCTCGTGGAAGTTGCGACCGGTCTCCTGGAACCCCGGCGAGATGACCACCATCTTGCCATTGGGCGTGCCCACCGGCTTGAAGCGCTGGAAGAACACGTCGCGGTCGGCAATGTGCTGCCCGTCCACGGTGCCGCGCGCCTTCACGAAGCCATCCACCACGTCGGAGGGCGTGCGCCCCAGGCGGGTCAGCGCAATGGCCTTCTGCGCGGCAAAGAGCTCGCCGCCCTTGAGCTCGGAGAGGTCCAGGTTGGTCACCGGCTGGCCCCAGCTGGCCTCCTGCTGGGCGCGGAAGCGCTGCAGCTCGCGCACCTCATCCTGCGTGGACAGCCCCACCCCCACGAACTCCGAGAGCTTGGCGGTGACGGGGTTGCGGTCCAGCACGTCGCCCACGGTGCCGGCGGGCTTGCTCTCATTGCCCCAGATGCCGTCGCGGTTGCCCCGCACATCCTTGAGGTCCTGGAGGGTGGCGCCAATCTGGGAGCGTGTGCCCCACGCCGGAGCGGTTCCGTTGCGGATGCTGGTCATGCCCACATCCCACCCTTGCGCACGCGGCCTGTCAATCTCCCCATCTCCTCCCGCCACCGCCCGCTTGGCCACCACCGCATGTGCACCTGTCGCGCCTCCCTACCGCTCGGTGGCGTCGAGAAAACGCGCTTGTGGCCCCTCTTGGCGCTGCTAGCCTCTGGCGCAGACCGGGGCGGTGACCCACGCCGTGGTGGCGGAGGGTGCGTCGCGACGATCCATGAGGTGCGTGACATGAGATCCAGGCAGATGGTGTGGTGCGTGGCGGTGGGCGCGTTGCTGGCGGGTTGTCCCACGGGGACTCCGCCGGGTGAGGAGGAGGACGCGGGGCCGGGGACACTGACCGGGTCCACCAGCAGCTCTTCCTCGTCATCATCCTCGAGCTCATCGTCGGGGAGCGTCTCCTCCAGCAGCACCAGCTCGTCGTCGTCATCGAGCTCCTCCTCTTCCTCGTCGTCCTCCACGTCATCATCGGCATCGTCATCGACCTCCTCGTCGGGATCGTCGTCGTCGACCGCCACCTCGTCGTCGGGGTCCACCTCCAGCAGCACGTCCTCCAGCACCGGGGGCGCGGACGGCGGGCTGGGCGACGCGGGCGAGCCGGGAGATGCCGGAGGCGTGGACGGCGGTGGCGACGCGGGACCCGCGTGCGTGGATGCGTGCGCCGACGGGGACACCCGCTGCGACGTCGTCAACGGGCTGGAGACCTGCCAGCTGAACGACCAGACCGGCTGCCGCGAGTTCGTGGCGCAGGGATGCGGTCCCAACCAGGCCTGCGTCACCGACAACGGCGTCTCCTCGTGCGTGTGCGTCAACGAGTGCCCGTGGCAGGGCACCTATTGTGAGACCGCCACGAGCACCAACACCTGCGCGGTGGATCCCGTCGACGGGTGCCTGGTGCCGGGCAACAACTCCAACGCCTGCCTCACCGGCTACGTGTGCGTGCAGGACGACGTGAACATGACCGCGCAGTGCGCCTGTCCCGCCGTGGACGACGCGGATCCCAACGCCGGCGAGGGCTGCAGCACCCAGGGCGCCACGGCGTGCGACGCGGCCACGGGCAGCGTGCTCACCTGTCAGCTGCAGGGTTGTCCGGCTTGGGTGGCCACCGAGGTGTGCTCCGACAGCGGCCTGGTGTGCGGCACGCAGAGCGGCACTGCGGCGTGCGAGTGCGCGGCGTACGCGGGCCCCAACTACCACGCGGACCCGGTCAACGGTTCCGACGACGCCGCGGGCGTGTTCCCCACCGGCGCCATGGAGCCCGCGGTGTGCCGCTACGCCACGCTGGGACGCGCCCTGCAGGACGTGCAGTTTGCTGGCGCGGTGGTGGCGGTGCGGTCGGACACGACGCAACCGGTCACGTTTGCCGCGGAGACCTTCCCGCTGGTGGTTCCCGACGGTACGGCCCTGACCACGCTGGAGAACCCTGGTGACCCGGCCAACTACGTCATCAGCGTGGCGGCCACGGACTCCGACGTGATCTCCCTGGGCGCGGGCTCCGCGTTTGTCAGCTTCACGCTGCAGGTCACCGACGAGATCTTCACCGGCGTGCACTGCACCACCGGCACCGCGCTGGTGGACACCGTGGTGATCAACGCGCCGGAGACGGGGATTGCGCCGGACAACATTGGCATCCACGTGAGCGGCGACTGCGTGGCCACGCTCAGCAACATCACCGTGCACGCGGCGGCCACCCAGGGCGTGCTTGTGGATACCGCCGCCGTCGACGCGACGCTGCTCAACAACGTGCGCGTGGAGCTGAGCGGGGGCGCGGGGGTGCAGATCGAGCGGACCGCGGTGATGGGTGACGGCGTGGAGATCCTGAACAGCGCGGGCAGCGGCCTGTTCATCAGCCCCGACGCCGCCGACACGGCCACCGTCTCCCTCACCAACATCTCCGTCAAGGAAGGCCAGGCGGTGGGCGTGGAGGTGGGGGGCACGGGCGTGGCGGACGTGTCACTGACCGGCGAGGTGCTGGACAACGGGACCGACGTGACCACCGGGGTGCACGAGGGTGTGCGGGTGCGCGGTGGCACGGTGTCGCTCTCGTCACTCAGCGTGATGGGGAACGGCCGGGCGGGTCTGCGCCAGGAGGCTGGCGAGGTCACGCTCACCGACTGCACGATCAGCAACAACGGCGTGCAGGGTGGTCCGGCGGCGAACGGCATCGACGTCACGGGCGGCTCCATCACCGCGACCAGCGGGACGGTCACCACCAGCGGCAACAGCGGCAACGGCGTGGTGTTCCGCGGTAACGGCACGTTCGACGTCACCGAGTTCCTCTCGCAGGCCAACGGAGCGGCGGGCTTCTCCGCCCAGGCCGCCGGTGGAGCCCCCACGGTGTTCCTGCACAACGCGCGCCTGGACGACAACGTCGAGCAGGGACTGGTCGTGGGCGGCGGCACGGTGACCGTCGACGGGTTGAGCACCATCGATTCCAATGGGCGCGGCGCCACGGCGTACGCGGGCGTGCGTGTGGCATCCACGGGAACCCTGGTGTTGACCGGCGCGTCCGGAGCGCCCGTGTCCATCAGCGACAATGGCCGATTTGGTATGCACCTGGAGGGCGGTCAGACCACGGTGACCGATGCGGCCATCCGCAACAACCTCGACGTCGGCGTGTTCGTTGACGGCACCGTCGGGCCGCAGCCGCCTGTTGCCTTGAGCAACACGGAGATCTCGGGGAGCGGCAATCACGGAATCGCAGTGGCGCATGCGCGACTTGGTACTGGCGGTGGCGTCGCTGTCACCTTCGAGTCACTGGATGTCTTCAACAACGTCGGAGCGGGTGTGGTGGTGGGAGCCACGACGGGGCCGGCGCATGTCTCCCTCGAATCCAGTCTTATCCATGAGAATGACTCGGTCGGCGTGTTCATCGGCCAAGAGCCCGACGCAACTGGCAACGGCAACAACAACGCCCTGTCCACCATCATCAGCGGCAACGAAATCTATCTCAACGGGCAGGCGGACCAGACGGGCGGCGTCATCTTCTCTACACCCTCTACCATCAACGCCTTCACCGCCAACGACATCCACAACAACAACGGCATCCAACTCTACTTCGGCGGCACCTCCACGGGCACCAGCTGGGATATCAGCGGTCCAACGGACTGCAGTGCATCCGTGAACTACATCCACGGTTATCAGCCTGGCTTTGCAGGCCTGGTGGCGGGCAGGCCTGGAGTGGTGGAGCACATCGCCACCGTCAACGCTGAGTACACCCGCTTCCAGAACAACCCGCCGCGCTCCGCGGAGGACTATCTGGACCCGGCGCCGGTCACCACCATCGACGTGGACCCCGCCTGCCCGTGACACGTGGGCTCGACGGGAAGTGGGCGGAGTTGGCTCACTTCCCGTCGGGTCACAGCTGGAACACCAGCAGCTCCAGGATCATGTCCATGTGCCGCGTGGTCTGCGCTTCCTGGTGGAATGACGTGTAGATGACGTTGCCGCCGCCGCCCACCGGCTTGAATCCCGCCACGTAGGGAATGTTCGTCAGCTGCTCACTGCCCACGGTGGCCGGGCCGCGCACGTAGACCTTCGTCGAGGGGGCCGCGTCCACCATGGCCACCCACGCACCCAGGTTGAAGTTCACCTTCATCTGGCTCGTGCCCAACGCATCACGTAGCGCGGGCTCCGCCACCACCGCGGTGACATCCTCCGCCGCGGCGGCACCACGCGCCGCGCCAAACACCGCGTCGTCTCCGTAGTAGTCAATGGCCTCGGGCCAGGTGGCCTCCACCACCGTGTACGCCCAGTCCGACGCGTACACGCTCCCGCCCCCCGCCACGAACTGCCGCAGGTTCTGGACGGCAACCTGACTCTCCGCCGCGTCGGCGAAGAAGGCGTCACCCACGCCGCAGTTGATGAACACCACGTCGTGCTTGGAGAGCTCCGCGAAGTCCTGCAACAACGAGTTCTTCCAGCTCCCGTCCTCACCGGTCACCAGCGCCAGGTTGCGGAAGCCCAGCCGATTCAGCACCTCCTGGATCTGGTCGTAGGAGCCGGTCACGACGCCGAGGTCCTGGTCGTCATTCACCGGCAGACACGAGGCCCGCAACGTGGGCGCCACCGTGCTGCCCGGCGCCTGGCCGATGATGCGCGTGTCGTCGGCGCAAATCTCCACCTCCTCCTTCTCACCGGCGAACTTCCCCGCCGTGTACCGCACGGTGTGTTTGCCCGCCGGCACACTGATCAGCGTGAACTGCCCCTTCGCATCGGTGCGCGCGGTGAAGGTTCCTTCGTCCGTGTCGATGGAGACCACCGCGTCGGGGATGGGCGTGGCGCGGTTGGGCGCGCACACCTTGCCTTCCAGGTCGCCGTAGCCGTCGCTCTTGCAGGGGTGGAAGTCCGGGTCCAGCTGGCAGCGGAAGTCACCGCCGCAGATCATCCCCTCCCCCGTGCAATCCGTGTAGCTGAGGCAGAATCCCGAGCCACAACCGGCCAACACCATCACCGCCAACATTCCGAGCAACGCGCGCATGGGGCACCTCCCTCCCGAGGGAAGGATCAACCCACGCCGCATGCGGACGGTCAAGGATCCGGTCAGGAACGGCTGGGCTTCGTCTTCTTTCGCGCGGGCTTTGCCTTCGGCTCCTCGCCCTCACCCAGCGTCTCCTCCAGCCACGTCTTGAACGCGTCCGACGAGAAAAGCAGCTCCAGCTCGTACTGCGCGACCTCCACCGCCACCGCGCGCGCCGCCGACAACAGTCCCAGCTCCTCGAGCACCGAGCCCAGCGAGTGCTCCAACCGCGGCCCCACCACGCGCTCAATCTGCTGCACCACCCACGCGTGGAACTCGTCAGTGCCGGCCAGCGTGCGGAACGCAAACACCAACGCCAGACCGCGCTCCACGGGGTCGGCGTCCCGGAGCTGCGCCATCCACGCGCCCGGCGTCAGCGCCAACGCACTCTCCATCACGCCCACGCGCATGGCGCCGTACGCGTCGCGCAGGCGCGGGTCACAGAGGTGGGCCACGGCCTGTTGCAGCGCGGCACTCACCGCGTCGTCGACGAAGTCCTTGATGCGCCGCTCCGCCTCCGCCTCCAGCCCCGACGACACCGCCGCCAACACCCCACCGCCCACGCCGCGCGTCCACCCCTTGGCCTTGTCGACCACCCCGCTGAACAGGCGGTGCTCGGAGAGCGGCGTGCTCGCCTTCTTCACGAAGTTCACCAGCGTGGTCTGCAACACGTCGCGCACCAGCGAGCGCACCACCGGTTGATCCAGCAGCGCGGTGAGCAGCACCGGGTCCAACGGCAACGGCTTGCGCAGCTGCTCGGCCAGCGCATGCGGGATGGCGGCGGGCAGGTGGCGCGAGGTGGCGCCAGAGAGCGCGCCGTAGGTGGCGGTCAGGCGTGCAAACTCGGCGGCCAGCGTCGTGGCGAGGCGCGCGTCGTCCCAGTCCTTCAGCGCGGTGAGGACCCAGCCCTGGATGCGTCGGGCGTCCAGGAGGACATTGAGCTTGCGGTCCAGCACCTGCTGCACCACCACCTGCGCCAGGGCGGCGGTGGGGCTCTTCTCACCACGTTTGTGAAGCTGCTTGAGGAGATGGGAGGACTCGGTCATGACGGGCACCTTGCCGCCGGTTTGCCAGGGCAGCAACCGTCTGATACCGCCGAGGGGCAGGTGACTTCATGTTGACCTCCGCCGTGACTGCCGCCCTGGTGGCGATGTTGACCTGGATGGGCGTGGAGCCGGGGCTCTACATCGCGCCGCTGTGGGTGGCCGTGAAGGTGGTGGTGGTGGCCAGCATTGGCGGGCTCATGTGGTGGCGCCAGAAGCGCGTTGCCGCGCGCGCCACGCCCACGCTGCCCGAGAGCACCGAGAAGGAATCCTCGAGCTGAGCGCTCAGCCGTCCTTCACGCACCCGCACAAGCTTGCGTTGCACCGGGTCCCCACGGGACAGGCGCCGCCGCAGTCCGCCCGACACGCGCAGCTGCACGTCTCGGGGTCCACCTGCCGCATGTCGTCGCATTCCAGCGCGTCCACGTCGCACACGCAGTCGCACGCCACCGGGTCGAACTTCATGCCCGCGCCGCAAGTCACGATCTCCACGCACTCACACGCGCAGTCCCGCGGGTCGCACTGCTGGTAGCCGTAGCAGGTTCCGCCGCAGTCGGGCGTGCACGCGTACTCGCAGGTCTGGCGGTCACAGCGGTAGCCGGGTCCAGGGCTGGGCACGCCGCAGTCCTCGGGGCAGAACCATTGGCACGTCGTCAGGTCGCAGTCGTAACGCTCACCGGACGTCGTGGGACGCTGCGCCGGATCACAACCCGCACACTCCCAGCGACACGTCACCGGGTTGCACTCGTACCCCGTGCCCGGCGACTCCCCACCGCAGTCGGCGGGACAGACAAAGGCGCAGCGCTGCGGGTCGCACACGAGTCTGGGGTCGGGAGGAGCGCCGCCGCAGTCCGCGGGACAGGTGCAGGAGCAGACGTCCACGTTCGTGTCGCAGACGTGGGGAGAGGGACATCCCGACGACAATCCGCAATCCGCGGGGCACTCACACAGGTTCATCGTGGGGTTGCAGGCGAGGGGTGGGTCACACGGACCGCCGCAGGGCTCCGGGTCGGGTTCCGGCTCTGGCTCACCGTGGACCCAGTAGCGGTAGCTCACGGCAATGCGTTGTCCCACGCTTCCCGCGTCATTGGACGGGCGACACGCGCCGTGGAACGTGATCTGTCCGGTGGCGGCGTCGTAGTCGAATCCGTCCTGGCGACTGCGCGGCACGTCGGCCCAGTTGCACCCGGTCTGCGGTTGTCCCTCCACCGCCACCTTCAGCGACGCACTGATGGCCGCCCGGGTGAGACGGTAGGGACTGACGCTGCCAATCACCGACGACATGAATGCCTGCACCGCCGGCGCAATGGCGTCCGGTTGCCTGATGCTCCCCACCACGCCGCCCAGCGCGTTCACGGTGTTGTGATACGTGGCCAGCAGTGCGCTGTTGCCGGTGCCCCACTCCTCGCCGGTGCAGTAGACGCCCAGCGGGCAGAGCACGCCGCCCAGGAGGATGGGTGGCTCGTCGTCACGGGAGGGATCGTACGTGGCGGCGTTGGGTGTTCCCGAGAGCGCCGTGCCGTTGGTGGGCCCGCCGCGGAGGAAGCGCAGGATGGTTCCCTCGGTGCCCTCGGTCCAATCCAGGCGCGTGCGCGGCGGAAGGTTCGACTGCTCACCCGCGTCGGAGACGATCACCACCGCCAACCGCGCATCCGCGCGCAGCTTCCAGGGATCCTCGGGAGTGCCTGGCGCGGTGGCGGGCAGGAGGCGGTGCGCGACGTCGGGGTTGTCCTGCAACACGTAACGCAGCGGCTCCAGGCTGGCCTCCATGCCCCAACCTGTGAGCCCCGGCGTCATGTGGCGCTCGCGGATGATCGTGGCCACGACGTCAAATGGCACCTCGTTGGTGGGCTTGATGAACGGCCAGTGGTGATTGCTCGCTTCCGCCGTGCCGTTGGTGTCGCCGTAACCCAGCGGAATGGGGTTCTGGAAGAGGTCGCGCGGAGAGTCCGAGTCCGTCGTGATGCGACCCACACGCCAGTCGAGAAGCGCGTTTTGCAGGAGCGCCACCATGGCGTCGGCGGCCATCATGAGGGCCTGTTGGTCGTCACCCATGGAGGCGGAGTTGTCAATGATGAACAGGATGTCCGCCTTGGGATACGCCTGCGTCTGGAACACGTCGCATTGCACCGCCACGTCGTCGTCGCGTTGTCCCAGCGCGGTGGCGTTGGACACGTCATCAAGGTGGACGCCCCGGCCACCCACGACGCCATACGCCTGCAGCGGCATGAGCGCGAGAAGGATGACGGCCTCACCGTTGGAACGTCGCACCACCTCCGTGCGCAGCTTGAAGGGACCCGTCTGTCCCAGCGCGCCCATCAGCGGCGGAGCGGCTCCCGGAAGCAGGCGCGTCACCAACTCGTTCGCGGCGTCGAATGCGTCGGCACCGGAGTGAAGGTCGTGGGAGCCCAGCACGGCGGGGAAACCGTCCCAGGTGCAGTCCAGCGGCGGATTGGCGCAGGGGAGCGCCTGGGTGATGGGGTTGGCCAAGCCCATGGGCTGCAGCTCCTGTTCCACGTGCGACGCAATCGCCGACGCGGTGGGCTCATCCGCGCGCACTTCCCGGGTGAACGCCAGCAACACCACCGGCGCTTCCGGCGCAGCGTTGACGAGAACCTCACCCACCACGACGTCCGACACCGTGATGTCCGCGCGCTGGCCAAACGCGGCAAGCGTGGCGAGCTGGAGTGTCGCCGCCTGGTGGAGCGTGATGGGCGCGAGCGCGGCGGTGGTGCACGCGTCGCCAATGGGACCGTCGGCGTCGGCAACGGCGGGATTGAGCTCGCCGGGATCCTGGTGGCCGTTGTGGTCCGCGTCTTCCACGCCGTCGGGGATGCCGTCTCCGTCGCTGTCGGGCGATGCCGGGTTGGTGACCGTGGGCGGCTGCGCGGCGGGCTGGAACGATGCACACGCGGATGACGTGCGGCCCAACTCGATGCCGTCGGTGATGCCGTCGTCATCGGTGTCATCATCGAGCGGATGGGTTCCTCTGGCGTCCTCTTCTCCGTCGTTGAGCCCGTCGCAGTCGGAGTCACCGTGGAGCGGGTCGGTTTCCCCGGGGCTCCGGATTCCGTCGTGGTTGACGTCCTCCGCGCCGTCCTGACGGCCATCCGCGTCGCTGTCGGGATTCCCGGGGTTGGTGCCCAGGCGCGCTTCCACCGGGTCGCTGAGGGCGTCGCCGTCGGAGTCCACGTCGGGAACCAGCGGGTCGGTCTCTCCCAGGTCCACCACGTGGTTCGCGTTGGTGTCCTCGTCGCCGTCCGGGAGTGTGTCTCCGTCGGTGTCGGCGTCCTGCGGGTCCGTCTCGGCTTCCCAACGTGAGCCGTCGTGGTCCACGTCCTCGATTCCGTCGTTGATTCCGTCGGCGTCGGTGTCGCTGCGCACGGGGTTGGTGGTGGTGCGGGGGTCGGAGTCGGGGGTGAAGGATGGGCAACCCACGGGGTCGGGGTTGACGGTGACACCGCGCTCCATTCCGTCGGGGAGCAGGTCGCCGTCGGTGTCGCGGGCCAGCGGGCTGGTCTCGCCGGGGCCCTGCTGCCCGTCGTGGTCCAGGTCCTCCTCGGAGTCCAGCAGGCCATCACAGTCACTGTCCGCGCGACGCGGGTCGGTCTCCCACGGATCCACGTGGCCGTTGCGGTTGCGGTCCTCCTCACCGTCGCTCAGGCCGTCGTCGTCCATGTCGTTGTCGTCGGGGTCCAGGCCCACCAGGATCTCGTGGGTGTCGACCATGCCGTCGCCGTCGCGGTCCACATCGGGAACCAGCGGGTCGGTCTCTCCCGTATCGATAACGTGGTTCCAGTTCAGGTCCTCTTCCCCGTCCACCAGGCCGTCGCCGTCGGTGTCGGCGCGTCGCGGGTCGGTCTCGGAAGGCTCACGCGCCCCGTTGCGGTTGGCGTCCTCCACACCGTCGGGAATGCCGTCACCGTCGGTGTCCCGCAGCGTGCCGTTGGTCTCCCCCACGTCCACCTGGCCATCCGCGTCGACGTCCTCCTGCCCTTCCCGGAGCCCGTCAGCGTCGCTGTCCGGGTCATTGGGATCGGTCTCACCGCCATCCACGCGCCCGTTGCGATCCTTGTCTTCCGCGCCGTCGGGAACGCCATCCACGTCGCTGTCGGCGAGCGTGGGGTTGGTGCGCGTGTTGGGGTCCACGTCGCCGGGGAACGTGGCGCACGCCGGAACCCTCCCGTTCACGACGCCCGAGGCGCCCACCTCCACACCGTCCAGGACGCCGTCACCGTCGGAGTCCGGGTTCGTCGGGTCGGTGGACGCGCCGCCGGCGTAGTGGCGGTTGAGCTCTTCCTCGTCGGTGAGGCCGTCGCAGTCGCTGTCGCGCGTGGCGTTTGCCGGGTCATGCGGGTTGGGACCGGAGGAGCTGACACCGGAGCTGGATGCGTTGCTGAACGCGGAGCCGCTCTCGCCGGATGACGACGATGACGACGAGCTTCCGCCGTTGGCGGTGCTGGCGGGCGTCGGATCGGACGTTCTTCCGTCGGTGCAGGACGAACACACGAAGGCCGCGACGCCGAGCAGCACGGCGGACACGGGACGCACCGGACATGCGCTTCGGGACATCGACACTCCCAGGAAGTGCGCGGAACGCAGGTGGCCTGATGTGGGATTGGCTCTGTCGGGATAACGACAGCTTGCACGCGCGGCACGTCGTCAGGAGCGGCGCGCGGTCACGCGTACGCTTCCCCGGAGTCCCGTCAACCCGAATGTCGCGCGTCACCCTCGCGGGGCGTCAGCCCGAGTTGCGACGCCCGGTCAGGGACATTGGGGCGGTCCTCCGTCGGGACCAGGCCAATGACTTGACGTTGAGCCCCAGCAAACGAGCGCAGGAGCTGGACCCCCATCCCGCGCCCAAGAGGGGTAGCGCGTGCACTCCGCACCCAGCGGGCAGTCGTCGTCGCTCGCGCATGACGTTGTGCACCACGCCGCGCGGTAGCTCCCTGCGTAGAGAAGGCAGACCCCGCCGGGGCAGCGGTCATCCACAGCGGTCCCCACGCTCAAGCACGCTTGGTCCTGCGCGCACGGCTGGTCAAGCCACCACGGGGCATCCACCCGCTCACACACGCCCGCGTCCGGCGCGCACCTCACGCGGGTCCACTGGAGGGCTCCGGCATCGTCCACCAGCAGCGCGTCGCACTCAGTGGAGCTTGCGCAGCTCTCGCCGGGCTGGCGTCGATTCTCTGCACACAGGTGGGCTGGGTCCAAACCAAGGCGTGGGTCCATTCGCACGTCTTCAGGCCGACATCCCTCGGCACATGGATGGACAGGCGGCCCGGCGCATCTGGCCGGACAAGAGTCACAAGGGCATCCGTAGCTGATGGGTCCCTCGACGACGCCGTCCCAGCACACGTGGTCGCCGACGATGCAGTCACCGTGACAGTAGTCCTGTCCGCCGGAAGACGAAGAAGACGATGAAGACGCGGACGATGCCATGGCGGCGTCGCGCAGTTGCGTCCCTGCGTCCTGAGCGGGCCCGCCATCCGAAACACCAGCTCCACCGTCGGCGACGTCGTTCCGGGGCGAGAGGCATCCCGCCGTGCTGATGGACACCAACGCAAGAAACGCTCCGGTGATGCCGCGCATTCACGTCATCATGCCGTCGAGTCCTGGTGCCGTCGATTGGCAAGCAGGTGCCCTGAGGCTCATTGGCAGGGTGCCAGGAGCGTGGAAGCGGGAAGCAAGGGGAAGGTGGAGGGACCCCTCTTGTGTCCCGCGGCACTTTTGGCAAGCTGCCACCCATGTCCGAAGCACCCGCGATCACCCGATTCCTGCATCTGGATGCAAAGCGACGGGACCTCCCGTCTGCAAGCCGCGGCACGGTGGCGGTGAGGCATGGACCGCCGGACGACGAACGGATGCGTGTCCATCGCCCGGGACCCGTCGCCTGTGGAGAGTCGTGACGATGGCCGAGGAGCGTGAGCAGGGCGAAGGCGAGTTCGTTTTATACCGGACGGATGATGGCCTGACGAAGGTCCAATGCCGATTTGCGCAGAAGACGATCTGGCTCAGCCAACGTCAGCTGGCCGAGCTGTTCCAGATCGGCGTTGGGACGATCAATCATCACATCAAGGAGGTTGCTGCCGACGGGGAACTCAGCGAACGGGCAACCATTCGACGATATCGAATAGTTCAGACCGAAGGTACCCGGCAAGTTGAGCGCGAGGTGGAGCACTACTCGCTCGAAATGATCCTCGCGGTGGGATACCGCGTGCGCAGCAAACGGGGCACGCAGTTCCGCCAGTGGGCCACGGCCAAGCTCAATGAGTACCTGACCAAGGGCTTCGTCATTGACGATGAGCGACTCAAGAACCCGCCGGGCCCGGGTGTGCCGGACTACTTCGATGAGCTGTTGGCGCGCATTCGCGACATCCGCGCCAGCGAGCGCCGGATGTACCTGCGCGTCCGCGAGATCCTGGCGCTGGCCGCAGACTACGAGCCCAACGACGACGAGACGCAGGTCTTCTTCCAGGCCGTGCAGAACAAGCTGCATTTCGCCGTCACCGGCAAGACCGCGCCGGAGCTGATTGCCGAGCGCGCGGATGCGGCGAAGCCGAACATGGGCCTGACCTCCTGGCAGGGGCAGGCGGTGCGCAAGGCGGATGTCACCGTGGCCAAGAACTACCTGCGCGAAGAGGAAATCACCGCGCTCAACCGCATCGTGACGATGTTCCTGGACTTCGCCGAGGACCAGGCCGAGCGGCGCAAGCAGATCTTCCTGCGCGACTGGCGCGAGAAGCTGGATGACTTCCTGCGCTTCAACGACCGCGAGGTGCTGCCCAACGCCGGCCGCGTCTCGCGTGAGGACGCCAACGCCCGCGCCCACGCAGAATACGAGCGCTTCGCGGCCGAGCGGCGGGCCCGCGCCGAGGCGGCAGGTGAGGAGGACACGCTGGCGGCACTGGAAGCCGCGGCGAAGAAGCTACCCGGAAAGAGGGACTGAGATGGCGCCCCAGAGGCAGACGCGGACCGGGGAGACGTCAGGCTCTGCAACGTCGCCCATGCCGCCATGCCGTTCGCGGCGCGCAGCTCAGCCGTAGCTCTCCTGGTGCACGTTCTTCTTCGGCACACCCAGCTGCTGCAGCGCCTCCATCACGCCTTCCAAGAACCGCGGCGTGGGCGTGCGCCCTTCCTTCTTGGCCGCGGAGCGCTCCCACTTGGTCACGCCCGGACCGCACGCGAACACCTGCGCGGCCGTGGGCTCCTCGATGACCTCCTTCAGCACCGCCGCCGAGACGCGACCGCTGCGGAACCCAATGCCAAACCGCTCCGCGTTGGCCTCACGGCTCAGCACGTGCACCACGCGCAGCTTGAAGGGGAACTGCCGCTGCAGCGTGTCCAGCTGCTGGCGGTAGATGATGTCGTCGTAGGTCTTGTTGCCGTAGACCAGCGTGTGGCGCAGCTTGGTGTTGCGGTGCAGCTGGTCCTTGATCATCGAGAAGTTGGGGACGATGCCGCTGCCCGCGCAGATGTGGATGAGGTGGTCCGTCTTGGACGTGATGTCATCCGGGATGGTGTACGGGCCGCTGAAGCCGCTGACCTGCATCACGC
This sequence comes from Myxococcota bacterium, assembly GCA_040752415.1. Classification (GTDB taxonomy): domain Bacteria; phylum Myxococcota; class JACRCW01; order JACRCW01; family JACRCW01; genus JBFMGU01. The sequence continues at coordinate 30,406 of JBFMGU010000036.1, read as the reverse complement.
GACCCTGGTTCAGCCCGCGCACCAGCAGCGGTGAGAGCAGCGGAGGATACGGCGTCACGCCGGACACGTAGCTCTCCTCCTTCACGGTGAAGGACAGGTACTGCTCGTGCGGCGCCGAGGACACCGAGTACGCGCGGATGGGCTCCTTCGAGCCCTTCTGGTCCGCCAGGAACTGCGCAAAGCGCGCCAGCTCACCGAACTGGTGCGGGTTGATGGTGAGGAACTGACCGGGCTTGTAGTCCAGCCGCTCATTGCCGGCGAAGAGCGTGATGGTCACCGCATCATGCGTCTCCGGCGTGACGCTCTTGACCATCACCTCGTAGGTGCGGACCTTGCGCGTGGGCGCTTCCACGGTCTCGGGTGGGGTGTCGGTGACAACGGGAGTGGCGGGCGTCGTGGTGTCCGTGCTCATGGACCGGGAAGGTTGCCCCACCGCCCCGGAGACCGGCAAGGCCCACCCCGGGAAGCCGGAGCGCGTGAGCTGCAACTTCGGCACACCCTTGCAGGCCGACCCCTCGCGCACCACAGTCTCCTCGACGACACCACCCCGGAGCACACCGGTGACCACCAACCAGCAGAAGGCCCCCGTCCACTTCTCGATGATCCGCAACTACCACCTCGCGGACCTCATCACGCTGTGCAACGCCTTCTGCGGCACCGGCTCCATCCTGCTGACCATGAGCTACCTGCTGGAGCAGGACCGCTGGCGACTCACCGCGGCGATGTGGATCCTGCTGGCCGCGCTGGTCTTCGACGTGCTCGACGGGAGCGTGGCGCGGTGGCGGCATGCCTCCAGCCCCATGGGCCAGGAGCTGGACAGCCTGGCGGACATTGTCTCCTTTGGCGTGGCGCCGGCGGCGTTGGCGTTTGCCATGGGGATGCAGGGCGGCTGGGACGCGGTGATCCTCGTGTACTTCGTGGGATGCGGCATCAGCCGGCTGGCGCGCTTCAACGTCACGGCGGCCACGCTCTCCGACGAGCGCGGCAAGGTCCGCTACTTCGAGGGCACGCCCATCCCCTCCAGCCTGGTCCTGGTGTTGGTGCTGGGGATCTGTTTTGCCAATGACCGCCTGGGCCCCGCGCTGCCGTGGGGTGAGCTCAAGGTGGGCCCGTTCCTGTGGCACCCGCTCAGCGTGCTGTACCTGCTCAGCGGCAGCGCCATGATCAGCAAGACGTTGCGCATCCCCAAGCCCTGACCCGACGAGGGATTCCCAAGCGGTGCGTCCATGCGCTAGCGGATGGACCGCCATGGCCCGCATCCCATCCGCCCTCCCCTTCCTGCTGTGCACGCTGTGCCTGGCCTGTCCGGCCAAGGACACCACGCCCGCCCCCGACGCTGCGCCGCCGAAGCCCGCGGCCTCCCTGGTGAACGGCGCGCCCGGTCCGCTGCAGCGTCCGCCCCATCCCACCATGGCCACGGCGGAATACGGTCAGGCGGCGCTCAAGTCGCTGGCGGCGGCCAGTCCGGTGAATCTCCCGTCGGGGGCGGCGGTGCCGGCGGGCTACGTGAAGCTGGGCCAGGCCACCGACAACTGCGAGCCCGAGGCGCGGGACCTGTTCGCCGCGTCGTTCCGCGTGGCGGAGAACGACGTCACGAAGGTGGAGGCCGGCGGCGGCGTCATGTTGAGCCTGGTGCTGGATCCCGACCCCAACGGCTACAACGAGCGACTCACCGACGCGTACGGCATGGCGTTGACGCTGGGCGCCGCCAAGCAGGGTGGTCGTCGGGTGGAGATGGCGCGCGGCGTGGTGCTGGCGGCGGCGGCTCGTCGGGGAGAGGCGCTGGGGGCCATTGACCGCACCATGAAGGACGCGCCCAAGGACGCCTGGCTGCTGCTGTTGCAGGGCATCACGCTGGGGATGCTGGGAGAGCGGGGAGACGCGTTGACCGCGCTGGATGCCGCCGCCGCGCTCGCCGACGCGCCGGTGCGGGTGTTCTACGAGCGGGGTCGCCTGCGTCTTTCCGTGGGTGACCACGCGGGCGCCATGGCCGACGGACACAAGGCCACGCAGATGATGGAGACCTGCACGCGTTGCAAGGTGCTCACCGCGCAGGCGCGCGCCCTGGGCCCCGACCCGCAGCAGGGTCTCACCGACATCTCGCTCCTCGTCACCAGCGGGCTGGCGCCCTGGCTCGCCGCCGACGCGCTGCTCACCGCCGCGGTGGTGGAAGCGCGCCTGGGTCACGCCGACGCCGCCGCCACGGTGGCCGAGAAGCTGCGCGGGCTGAAGGGATTCTCGTCGGAAGCCGCGGTGGCCTCCGGTCTTGCCGCCGCCGCCGCGGGCGACCACGCGCAGGCGCTGCTGGCGCTGGACTCCGGCGTGAAGGGCCTGCCCTCGGGGCGCATGCGCACGCTGGCGCTCATGGCGTTGGCGCGCAGTGCGCTGGCCACGGGTGCGCAGGGTCGGGCGTTGGAGGCGCTGCGCGCGGCGGAGAAGGATACCGGCATGGACGCGGACGCCGCGGAGCTGATGGCGCAGACGCTCACCGCCATGGGCCAGAAGGAGGCCGCCCTCGACGAGAACCTGCGCGCCCACGCCCTGGACCCGCACTCCGCGCCGCGCGCCGCCGCGGCCGGTCGCAAGGCACGTTCCGGCGGTGATGCCGCGCGTGACCGCACCCAGCGCATCTGGCGACTGCTGGGCGCCAAGGCTCCGAACCAGGCGCTGGCATTGCTGGCCGAGCACGAGAAGGTGGACGCGAGCGACCCGTATGCCGCCTGGGCCCGCGTGGTGGCCCACCGCGACCTGGCCGCGCGCCTCCGTCCCGACGAGGAAATCCCGCCGGACGCGGCCCGTGCCGCCGTGGACGCGGTCAAGCGCGCGGGCAAGGAACCGCTCTCCAAGGTGTTTCCCTCGGAGGCGCGCAAGCTCCTGCTGGACGTGTTGGACGAGGCGCCGCGTGAGATCAGCGGTGCTTCCCTGAAGGCCTTTGCCAACGACCCCGACCCGCGTCTCGCCGCGGTGGCCAAGGAGGCGATTGCGCGCGGAGCGCCTCGTCCTCGTCGTTCCGAGCACTGATGGTCTGTCCAGAGAGTCCCGAGAAGGAAGTCAGGAGTCAGAATACAGAAGTCAGAAGGTGCTCACCGTCGTCGCGGAGTCGCTTCTGACTTCTGACTTCCTTCTCTCGGGATTCTCGTACTCCAGCGACCTACTTGCGTACCCGCTTGCGCATCAGGCCTTCCTGCGCGGTGGAGGCCACCAGTCTTCCGTCGCGGGAGAAGATGCTGCCGCGCACCAGCCCGCGCGCGCCGGAGGCGGAGGGGCTGTGCATGACGTGCAGGAGCCAGTCGTCCATGCGGAAGGGCCGGTGGAACCACATGACGTGATCCACGCTGGCCACCTGCAGGCGCGGGTCCACCCACGTGGCGCCGTGGGGACGCATGGCCGTGGTGATGAACGCAAAGTCCGAGCAGTAGGCGAGGAGATAGCGGTGCAGCGCGGGGTCGTCGGGGAGCGTGCCGGCGGCGCGGACCCACACGGCGTGGTCGGGCTGCTTGCGCTCCGGCGTGAAGGGATCCACCGGGTCCACCGGCCGCAGCTCAATGGGTCGCTCCGCCAACGCGCGCGTACGCACCGGCTCGGGGATGCGCTCCGCGTATTTCTTCCACTGGTCCAGCTCGGTCTCCAACCCGTCGGGACCGGCCATGGGCGGCATGCCGTCGGCGTGCTGGAAACCCTCCTCGTCCATCTGGAACGACGCGGACATGTTGAAGATGGGCTGACCGCTCTGCACCGCCACCACCCGACGCGTGGTGAAGCTGCTGCCGTCGCGGATGCGGTCCACGGTGTAGACAATGGGACGGTGCGCATCTCCCGGACGGAGGAAGTACGCATGGAGCGAGTGCACGTGTCGCTCCGCCGGTACCGTCTGCACCGCGGCGCTGAGCGCCTGGCCCAGCACCTGCCCGCCGAACACCTGCCCCCAACCCAGGTCCTGGCTCTGCCCGCGGAACAGGTTCTCCTCGATGCGTTCCAGCGCCAACAACTCCACCAGCTCCGTCAACACGCGCGTCATGCCGCCGCTCCTTCTCCCCGCGCCCCTTCTAGCAGCGAGGGCCCGGGCGGGCGCGAGGTTTCGTCGTGACGTTGGCGCAGGCGCTGGCGCGAGCCAGAAGCCATCGGATGGCGCCACGAAGCCCACGGTGTCCACGTCCCGACGCTGCGCTTGGCAACCGGCCCGTCCTGCACGGGGTGATGGTCGCGCTGTGGCTGGTCCCGCTCGTCCGTCGGGATGCGACCATCGTCGACGTGTTCTGGGGGCAGGGCGGAGCACTGGTGGCGCGAGTGACGGCCGCGCGCACCGGCTTGAGCGGGCGCGGCCTGTTACAGCGGTTCCCAGTCAGATTGGCCGGGGAAGTGATGGCCCTTGGCCGCGGAATCGCAGACAAGAATGGCTGCGCCACGGGGAATTGCAGCCGCTTCGCCGACCCATGCCCGTAGACTCACGATGTCGATGGCGTCATTCCCCGTGGCGCAGCCATTCTTGTCTGCGATTCCGCGGCCAAGAACCATCGCCTCGCAGGTGCCAGGTTCACCCTCCGCCACGGTCAACTCCACCGGGAACCGCTGTAATGGCCACGCCGGTGACGTTGGGGGGTGTAGTCTGCCCATGTCGGCGAGGCGGGCGAACACCTAACCCCCCACGCTTGGGCCAATGCGTCCACTCGCCCCCCTTCCCCAGTCTCAATTTTCCGTCGTCACCGGGCCGGGGAAGGGGGGCAAGCCTTGGTCTGAGGAGCGCTTTCTCGTCGGAAAAGTGGGCAGCCGCGTTCACCGATTGCCCCCCTTCCCCGGCCCGGTGACGACGGAAAATTGAGACTGGGGAAGGGGGGCGAGTGGACGCATTGGCCCAAGCGTGGGGGGTTAGGTGTTCGCCCGCCTCGCCGACATGGGCAGAATGCTCTGACGCGGCCCTCACCAGCGCCTCTGCGCCTGGTACGCACCGTTCAAGTCGCGCGCGGCGTTGCCCTCCGCTTGACGTGGCGCGCCACCGACGACGTACGCTCACCCTGCCCATGCGCCTGCCTCCACGTTCCCGTCGCGGTGTTGCCGCGTTGGCGTCGCTGCTGGTGTGCCCCGGACTCGCGTGGGCCTTCGCGGTCTATCCCGACCGTCTTCCCAACGGCTCCGTCAACACCTGCCTCAACTGCCACCAGCGCAACACCGGCGGCGGCCCGCTCAACCCCTTTGGCGCCGCGGTGCGCGCGCTCCCCGGCGGCATCCCGGACTGGTCCCTTCTCTACGACGGCGACGCCGACGAGGACGGCTTCTCCAACGGCGAGGAGCTGGGCGACCCGTGCGGGGAATGGTCGCGCGGCGGTCCCCCTCCTCCGTTCACCACCGGCATCACCCTGCCCGGCGACGACGCCAGCGTTCCGGATGCCCACACCCTCGACCGCTGCAGCGACGCGGGTGGTTCCTCGTCGTCGTCATCGTCGTCGTCGTCATCCGGCGGCTCTTCCTCGTTGGAACCCGACGCGGGGGGAACGGCGTCGTCGAGCTCCCGCGGGGCGTCGTCGACCAGCCAGGAGGGCAGCAGCTCGTCGGGCGGATGCGCGTCGGGGCCGCTGAGGGGCACCTCGTTCCCGTTGCTGACCGCACTCCCGCTCGTCGTGGTGGCGCTGCGGCGGATGCGTGCTCGCTCACGGACGGCTTGAAGCAACATCCATCCGCGGAACGTCGCGGGAGCGATGGATGACGCCGTTGCCGCAGCGGCCCGTCGTGGTCCGGTGCAACACGGGCGGCGGTTCCACGCGGGCCACAAGCAGCTTGGGCGGCGGCGGGGGCTCTGGCGGGAGCGGCGCGGGGACCTCCGCACGTGCCACCACGTCACGGAGCTGCGCCACATCCCGCTGCGCGCGCTCCAGCCGGCGACTCATGTCCGCCACCACCAACCCACCCACCACCCCCAGGAAGGCCACCAGCACCAGCAACACCCGCAGCCCGAAGGACGACTCATCACCTTCCGGCTGCTGGGCTCGTCGGAACGACACGCTCGTCGAGGTCACCTGTGCCATGACCGGCAGGCTAGCGCGCGGAATGTCGGGTTGCGAGCCCCGTGGTGTTTGTCTCACCGCCCAGGCCCAAGGCAGGATGCGCGCCCCCTTCCCAACGCGTACGAGGGCGCATGACCACGCTCTACCTGGTTGACGGCTCGGGCTACATCTACCGGGCGTATCACGCCATCAAGCCCATGAAGAACGCGGCCGGCGTGCCCATCCACGCGGTGCTGGGCTTCACGCGCATGCTGCTCAAGCTCATCAAGGAGCACAAACCCGCCGCCATGGCTGTGGTGTTCGACGCCAGCAAGCGCACATTCCGCAACGACCTGTACGCCGAATACAAGGCCAACCGTCAGACCCAGCCCGACGACCTGCGCCCCCAGTTCCCCCTCTGCTTCGAGGCGGTGGACGCGTTGGGGCTCCCCAGCATCCGCGAGGAAGGCGTGGAGGCTGACGACGTCATTGCCACCCTGGCCTGTCGCTACCGTGAGGCGGGCCACCAGGTGGTCATTGTCAGCGGGGACAAGGACCTGATGCAGCTCGTCGACAAGGACGTGAAGTTGCTGCGCTACAACTCGCGCAACGAGACGGAGGAGATGGTCGACGTCGAGGGCGTCAAGGGCTACTTCGGCGTGCCCCCGGAGCGGGTGGTGGACGTGCTGGCACTGATGGGCGACACCTCCGACAACATCCCCGGCGTCGACGGCATTGGCGAGAAGACCGCGAGCGAGCTGATTGCCACCTACGGCAGCGTGGAGGGCGTGTTGTCCGCCGCCCCGACGATGAAAGCCGGCAAGCGCCGCGACACGCTGGTGGCGCAGTCCGACCGCGCCGTGCTCTCCAAGAAGCTGGCCACGCTGAGCTGCGACCTCAAGCTGGACATTCCCCTCGAGAAGCTGCGTTTCCCCGGCGTGCGCATCCCGGAGTCACGTGCGTTCTTTGCCAGGGTGGGCTTCAAGGCGTTGCTCAGCGACCCCATGTTCGCGCTGCCGGGAGGCACTTCCGCGCAAGGTGATCTGCTCGCCCGCATGCAGACCCCCGCGCCGACGGTGGAGGAGGCCCCGCGCGACGTGGTCACGCCGGACTTCAGCGGCCACCGCACCGTGCAGACGCTGGAGGACCTGGACGCCGTGGTGCAGGCGTGTCGCCAGGCGGGGCGGTTCAGCGTGGAGACGCAGACCACCGGGCTGGATCCCATGCGCGCGCGTCTCGTCGGCATCTCGCTGGCGTGGGCGGAGGGAAAGGCCGCGTACATCCCGGTGGGGCATGACCTGGCCTCCGCGGTCACGCAGCTCCCGCTGGAGAGGGTGCGGGAGCGGCTCGTTCCGCTGCTTTCCGACGAGAACCTGCGCAAGGTGGCCCACGAGGCGAAGTACCACTTCAAGGTGCTGGCCGAGCATGGGTTCCCGGAGATCGACGCCGACGACGACCCCATGCTGGCGAGCTACATCCTGGCGAACATGGAGGTCCACGGGCTGGAGTTCGTCAGTGAGCAGGAGCTGCGCTTCAAGCCCCTCCCGTATGAAACCGTGTGCGGCAAGGGCAAGGGCGCCCTCACGTTGGACCGCGCCCCGCTCGAGCAGGTGAGCCAGCACGCCACGCAACGCGCGGACTGTGCGCTGCGCCTGGCCAACGTCCTCGCCCGGAAGGTCGACGAAGCCAAGCTCAATCCGCTCTACCGCGAGCTGGAGCTCCCGCTCTCGGGCGTGCTGATGCGCGTGGAGCGGCGCGGTGTCCTCGTCGACGCCAACGTGCTCCGCTCCCTGTCCACCGAGCTGCGCGCCGACTGCACGCGCCTGGAGGTGGAAGCACACCAGCTGGCCGGCCAGTCCTTCAACCTCGCCAGCCCCAAGCAGCTCGCGGAAGTGCTGTTCGACAAGCTGCAGCTGCCCGTGCAGCGTCGGACCAAGACCGGTCCCTCCACGGACATGGATGTCCTCGAGGAGCTGAGCTTCCTGCACCCGCTCCCCGCCAAGGTCCTGGAGCACCGCCAGCTCAGCAAGCTCATTGGCACCTACCTGGACGCGCTCCCCGACCTCATCCACCCCCGCACCGGCCGCATCCACACCAGCTACCAGCAAGCGGTGGCCGCGACCGGTCGACTCTCGTCGCAGGATCCCAACCTGCAGAACATCCCGGTGCGCGACGAACGTGGCCGCAAGATCCGCAGCGCGTTCGTGGCGCCCAAGGGGCGCGTGCTGATGAGCGCGGACTACAACCAGATCGAGCTGCGCATCCTGGCGCACGTCACCGAGGACGCGGTGCTGCTGGCCGCGTTCGAGAAGGGTGAGGACGTGCACGCGCGCACCGCCAGCGAGATCTTCCGCGTCCCGATCTCCGACGTCACCAAGGACCAGCGTCGCAGCGCCAAGACCATCAACTTCGGCCTGTTGTACGGCATGAGCGCCTTTGGCCTCAGTCAGCAGCTGCGCATCCCGCGCGCGCAGGCCAAGGAGTACCTGGAGGCCTACTACCAGCGGCTCCCCGGCGTGAAGCAGTGGCAGGAGAAGACGCTGGCGGAAGCGCACGCGCAGGGCCTGGTCACCACGCTGTTCGGTCGTCGACGACTGCTGCCTGGGCTGTCCGACCGCAACGCCACCGTGCGCCAGGGCGCCGAGCGCATGGCCACCAACAGCCCCATCCAGGGAAGCGCCGCGGACATCATCAAGCGCGCCATGGTGCGGCTGGATCACACGCTGATGCAGAAGCGCATCCCGGCGCAGATGATCCTGCAGGTCCACGACGAGCTCGTGCTGGAGGTGGAGGAGTCGGCCATGGCGGAGACGCGCGCGCTGGTGCGTGAGGCCATGGAGGGTGCGGCGCAGCTGCGCGTGCCCATGGCGGTGGACCTCGGCGAGGGCAAGAACTGGGCGGAGGCCCACTGAGGAGAATCCCTGCCCCTGCCCCTGCCCGGCTTGCAGGTCCTCTCAGCACAGAGGTTGTCTGCGGAAAACCTCGTCGGGCCTTGGGCTCTCAAGCCGGGCACGGGCAGGGGCAGGGGCACGGGCAGGGGCAGCGCATACGCCACTGACTCTGGGAACTCCCATTCAGCGCGGTGAACCGTTCTCGGGCCGGCGCGGCTCGACTAGGATGCGTGGTTCTGGGGGTTCGTCATGGGCCAGGCTTCATCCACCGTTCCCGACGCTGCGGAGCTTGTCCGCGGGGAGGAGACGGTCGCCCGACGAGAAGCCGACCTCGCCTCCCGCACCGACCAACTTGGTGCCCGCCTGCGCGAGGTGGAGGCCCTGCGCGCACGTGCGCTGGAGACCCTGGACACGCTGCGCACCGGGCCGCGCGGCGGGGACGCGGAGAAGCTGCACTCCGTCATCAAGGGAGCGCGGTCGCCGGAGCTGCTTCCCGTGGAGCACGTGGAGCGTGCGCTGGTGCTCCGCGCCCAGGCCCTGGCGGCACGCACCGAGGCGGCGGGCGTTCTCTCCGACGCGCTGGCGGCGTGGGAGCTGGAGATTGCCAACCTGGAGCGGCAGGCGCGGGATGCGCTCAAGCAGGCCGAGACCATGGTGCCGCCCGTCGTGGTGGAGCCGCCGCGCAAGGCGGTCATCACCGACGAGCCGCCACCCCGTCCAGCGCGCGCGGACAAGCCGAAGAAGGCGGTGGTTTCCGACGAGCCGCCGCCGCGTCCTGCCCCCAAGCCCGCCGACAAAAACAAGGTGGTCATCTCCGACGAGCCGCCGCCCAAGCCCGCGCGCGCCGAGACCCGCAAGGCCGTGGTCAGCGACGAGCCCCCGCCCCGCGCCGCGCCCGTCGTCGAGGCCGCCCCCCGCCTCACGCTGGCGCCGCCCCGTCGGGCCCTCATCTCCGACGACGACATCCTCCCCGCCCCCCCGCGACCACCAGCGCGGGCACAACCGGCTCCTCCGCCCCCGGCAAAACCGCCAGAGCCCGTGGTGGATTCCGCCGCCACCGAGCCGAACCTGGGGAGCTGGTCGGTGGTGGTGGACCTCAACGCCCCCGGTCCCGCGCCTTCGCCCGCGCGTGAGGAACGTTCCGCGCCACCGGCCATCACCGACGTGCCGAAGCCGCCACGCGCGCGGCTGCGCGTGCAGATCACGGACACCAGCGAGAGCAACTTCTTCACCGGCTTCTCCGGCGGACTCTCCGACGGGGGAATCTTCGTGGCCAGCTACGACGTCACCCACCCGGCCGGCACGGAGGTGGAGCTCTCGTTGGACCTGCCGGACCAGCCCGAGCTGGTGTTGCACGGCGTGGTGCGCTGGATTCGGGATGGTGCCGCGGGCATGGCGCCGGGAATGGGCGTCGAGCTGAAGGATGTACGGAGCGCGCAAGCGGAGGTCATGCGCGAGTTCATGGGCCAACGCGAACCGCTGTTCTTTGAGCGCTGAGTGGCGATTCCCGACGGCGCGCGTCCCGTCAGCCCAGTATATCCCCCACGCGGCTCTTCCTGGCGTCCGGGAACATCCGCACGACGAGCGGGGGCTCACACGGCAGCGCTCGTCGTTGCAGGTCACCGTCATGTCCCGCTGGGAAGGTGCCCGGATGACGTCGCTCTCCGCCCGCCATCTCATCCGTCTGCAGCCGCGTCCGGACACGCTCCACATCAGCCAGGGCCGCTGCGTGATGGCCACGGGCATGGACGGGTTCATCCTCGACGGCGTCGAGCACGGGCTGTTCGTCCACCAGACGCGCCTGCTCTCCCGCTACCGCTACCTCATCAACGGCGACGTGCCACGCGTCTCCGCGGTCTCCACCGTCGAGCAGCACTCCATGCTCGGCTACTACATCACGCTCCCGCCCGGCCTCCCCCCCGGCCCACCCGACATCGGCAGCGGCCAGGTGGCGCCGGACACGCGGGACACGCTGGAGCTGCGCATCTCCCGCGTCGTTGGAGGCGGCGTGCACGAGGACGTGGATCTCACCAACTACTCGCAGCGCGCCACCACCTTCCATCTCAACCTGGAGTTCGACGCGGACTTCGCCGACCAGCTGGAGACGCGGGATCGTCGCCTGCAGTACGGACGCATCACGGAGCAGTGGCAACGCGTGGCCGCGCGCAGTTGGGAGCTGACGCTGCGCTACCACGCGGAGCACCACTTCTCGCATCCCGGGGAGTCCGGCGTGGAGGAGCTGGACCGCGGGCTCACCATCTGCATCCACGACGCGGATTCCCCGCCGCAGCGCTTCAACCACCTCGTCACCTTCCTGGTGCATCTTCCTCCGCGGGGGCGCTGGCACACCTGCGTGGAGCTCAAGCCGCGCCTCGGCGACCGGATGATGCAACCCACCTACGGCTGCCGCGCATTCGGTGAGCTGGAAGCGGAGCAGGATCGTCGCCGCCAGGTCTTCCTCGTCGACGCCACGCGTTTCTCCTCACCCGACGCGGCCACCCTGACACCCGTGGTGCTGCAGGCGTTGGAGCGCGCCAAGCATGACCTGGCCGCGTTGCGGCTCTATGACCTGGACCACCATGAGCGCGCCTGGACGGTGGCCGCGGGCCTGCCCATGTACGTGGCGTTGTTCGGCCGCGACACGCTGACGGCGAGCTGGCAAGCCGCCACGGTGAGCCCGGACCTGTTGCGGGGCACGCTGCTCGAGCTGGCGCGTTGGCAGGGTCGACAATTCAATGACTGGCGCGACGAGCAACCCGGGCGCATGCTGCATGAAGCGCACAGCGGGCCGCTGGCCATGCTCAACATCGTCCCGCGCCGTCGCTACTACGGCTCGCTGACCACCAGCACCTTCTACCCGGTGGCGCTCAGTGAGCTGTGGCACTGGACCGGGGACCGCGCGCTCGTGGCCCCGCTGCTGGAACCTGCGCTGCGCTCGCTGCGCTGGCTGGATGATCACGGCGACCTCGACGGAGATGGTTTCTACGAATACCAGACGCGCTCTCCGCTGGGCGTGCTGCACCAGGGCTGGAAGGACAGCGAGGACGCGCTGGTACACGAGGATGGTCGCCCGGTGCGCACGCCGGTGGCGACGTGTGAGGAGCAGGGTTTCGCGTACGTGGCCAAGCTGCACCTCTCCGAGCTGCTGTGGTGGTTTGGTGAGAAGACCCTGGCGCGCCGCTTCTTCCACGACGCCACCGAGCTGAAGAAGCGCTTCAATGACCGCTTCTGGCTCGACGACCTGCACTCGTTCGCCATGGGCCTCGACCACCACAAGGAGCCCATCCGTTCGCTCGGCAGCAACGCGGGCCATTGCCTGGCCACCGGGATTGTCGACGACGCGCTGGTGCCGGACGTTGCGCGGCGACTCTTCGCCGAGGACCTGTTTTCCGGTTGGGGCATCCGCACGTTGTCGTCGGAGCATCCCGCGTACAATCCATACAGCTACCACCGCGGCTCCATCTGGCCCGTCGAGCAGGGCACTTTTGCCATGGGCCTGATGCGCTACGGTTTGCACCCGCAGATGCAGCTGCTGTGTCGCGTGCAGTTCGAGTCCACCACGCTCTTCCCGCACCTGCGACTCCCGGAGCTGTACAGCGGTCACCCGCGCTGTCGTGAGCACCCGTTCCCCGCGCTCTATCCGCAGGCCAACTCACCGCAGGCGTGGAGCGCGTCGTCGTTGTTCTGCCTGTTGCAGTCGCTGCTGGGGATCTACCCCTACGCACCGCTGCGCATGCTCCTGGTGGATCCGCATCTCCCGGAGTGGCTGCCGGAGATCACCGTGGAAGGTCTGCGGGTCGGAGAAGGCGTTGCCACCATCCGCTTCCATCGCGACGCGAGCGGCCACACGGATTACGAGGTGGTGGACCTGCAGGGCCCGCTGCACGTGCTGCGGCAGCCCAGCCTCTGGTCGCTCACCGCGGGGCCGGGTGAACGCGTCAGCGCGGCGCTCATGAGCCTCCTGCCCGGCCACTGAGTCCTCGCCCGCGCGCGTGCACGTGGACTAGCCTCGTCGACGTCATGGATGGCGAGAGACTGGTGTTGCAGGAACCAGGCGGAAGGCGCGGGCTGCGCTACCTGGCCATGCTCTGTCTCTTCATCGGATTCGTGGTGGCGTTCGTGGGCCTGCTGGTGGGAATGCTCGGAAGCTCGCGCGTTGACTTCAACTTCACGGCCATGCTCGTGGCCCTGCTGCCTGCGTTCCTGGTGGGGCGATTCGTGGCAACACCTCGCGTACGGCTCCGTCGCGAAGGTCACGCCATCACCGGTGCCGCGCACACTCCGCTGCCCGTCGGGAAGGGCGTCGTCGTTGTGGTTGGCGAGCCACCGCGGGACAAGAACACGGCGCCAACCTACCAGGTGATGCACCAGCTGGGACGCGAGGCCACGGTGCTGGTGGAGCTCTGTCACGACGACATCGCGGCGCGGGACTTCGCTGAAGCCCTTTGCCGTTTCGGACGTTGGGGCATGGAGTGGCGTGCGCCCGGCGGCGCTTCCGTCGAGAAACGTGCGTGCGAGGAGCTGGACACGTCGCTGGCTGAACGGTTTGCCAACCGGCCCATTGCTCCGGTGCGTCGGGTCCGTGAGCTGCACGCCACGCTCGAGCGCACGGCTTCCGGCGGCTATCGGGTTCGCAAGGAAGGCTGGACGCTGGCTGGCGTCGTCGTCGGGTTCATCATCCTGTGGGTCATGGACCTGTTGTGCGTGGGCACCTACGCGCTCGATGACGGCAAGTTCGTCCAACCCTTCTTGCTCGTCGGACTGGGGGGAACGGCGTGCATCATCGTCGGGTGGGTGTTGAGCTGGGCGGTGCGGATGGAGGTGGAGGCCGCGCCGGAAGGCCTCTCGCGCGCGTGGCTCGTCGCGGGACACCTGCGGTTCCGTCGCACCATTCCGTCATCACACGTGGAGAGCGTGCACGTGGAGCAACGGGCAAGCTGGACGGTGACCTTCGCGGGTGATGGCATCCGCATCCGGTTCGGCGCGTTTCCCAACCGGGATGCCGCCCGCTACGTGCGTTACGTCCTCTGCTGCGGATTGCTGGGACGCACGCCGGAGGACCGGAGCGGCTGACGTCGTCGCGCAACCAACAACGCGCCCAGCAGGAGGACGCCGAGCTCCGCGCGAACATCCGCTCCGGGCACGCCGCAAGAGCATCCGGTGTTGTCGTCGCCATCTCCGGCGCTGCCCGGCTCCCCCGAGGAGCTGCTGCCACCCTCCCCCGAGGACGAGCTGCCAGCGCCACCGCTGGTGCTGCTGCTCCCCGTGCCGCCCGCTGAGCTGCTGGCGCTTCCCGACGACGATGACGACGACGAAGCCGCTCCCCCGCTGGACGAGCTGGACGACCCGGGACACCCATCCTGGTCTCCCGCTTCGCCCGGGCACGCGTCGCACACGTCACCCACCAGGTCGCCGTCCTCATCGAGCTGGGTGGGGTTCGTCTCGGCGGGGCAGTTGTCGTCGCCGCACAGGCCGTCGCCGTCGGGATCATTGCCACCGAGCTCGCTGCAGTCGGAGACATCCAGGCTTCCCGTCATGCGCCCCTGCGCGCCGTTGGCGGACACCGAGATGGTGCGGGGACCCGGTTCCGCGGCGGCGTCCACCTGGTAGGGCACAATCGCGTAGGGAATGTTCTGCGTGTTGTAGCCCCGCGAATTCACCGTCCCCAGCGTGATGCCGTCGCCGGCGGTGAACCCGTTGTCCGCAACCTGGTCCACCCCGTCGCCGACGATGGCGATGTACCCGCCCTCCCCCGGCGCGAGCGAGATCGGCCACGGCCCGCGCCCCGCGAAGCTGACCCCGTCGTTGCTGGGCATGATGAAGCGCAGGTTGAAGGACCCGCCCGTGGCGGTGTCGATGTCCACGGTGCGGCTCTGTCCCGTGGTCAAAGTGACGTCACCACTGGCATACGTCGTGGCGAAGGCGCTGTTGACCAGATTCTCCCAGATGCCGTTGGTGAGGTCTATCTCGGACATGGGGCCGTCAATAGGCTCCGCATAGACCTGATAGTCTCCCGGCGGAAGCGCGGCAAAGGCATAGGTCCCATCCTGCAGCGTGAACGTGCTCGCCACCGGCCGACCGTCCTGTTCCGCCACGACGTGCGCACCAAAGACATCCTGCCCGTTCCGGGTGATGCTCCCGTTGAGCTGGGCGCCGCCGGGAATAAGCCGCGCATAGAGCTCGCGCGCGCCCAGGAGGTCATCCCACTCCAGGGTCCGACGCCACACCTGGCCCGGTCCCCCATAGGGGAACATCGTGGCGCTCTGGATACCGGAGTGCTCCAACCCGAGTCCGTGGCCAAACTCGTGCGCGGTGAGCGAGGCGAGGTCAATGGCACCCGTCACGTTGCCATCACCCCAGGTGACCTCGTCGCTGGTGGCCCAGGTGCGGAACGACATGTCCACTTCCGTCATGATGCCGCCGCTCCACCACGTCAGCGTCATGGCGTGGAACTCCCCCACGATGTCCCGGTTGGTGGCCGTGTCCGCGAACGTGATCACGCTCTCGCCGTCCTCACCCAACTGCAGCCCGGCGCCACCCGGTGTCAGCGTCGCGGTGATGCCGGTTGGCTCGCTCCACGCGTCGAGACCGCGTTGCAGGGCGGAAGACACGTTCAACGCGCCGGAGACGTTGGAAGGCGTCTCGGACCCCAGGGTGAAATCCACCACGGCATTGTCCGCCCAGCGCGGGTGATAGCGCGGCGTCTCATCCGGCTCCTCGAACGCGTAGGCCCACACCAGGGACGGCACCGCCAGGAGCGCCAACGTCGTCGTCAACCGCTTCATCGCGCACGCTCCGTCAGCAGCTCCGCGGCCTGCAGCACCTCATCCACGCTCCGCAGCTCCCGCCCCTCCAGCACCACCGGGCGCGTGAGCTGACGCGAGTTTCCGACGTCACGCACCGGTACGTTGCCGAGCGGCCCGTGATACGTGCGCAGCCCACCCGTCTCCCGCGACGTGAGGAACACCAGGTAGCTCTGCCCTTCGCGGTAGTGCGCCTGGCCCGGGTTGTTCAGCGTGGTGCCCTCGACGGTGCCGCCCACCTCGGTGATCGTGATGCGTGGTCCGGCGCCCTTCACGCAGCGGTCCACGTGCAGCTCGGTGGTGGTGAGGATGAGCTGGCGACGTGCATCCCACCCGGTGCGTTGCGCGGTCACGGTCCCGGTGCAGATGTGACTGGAGCCGCGCGCCAGCTCGGACAGCGTGGGTGGTGCGGAGAGGCTGAACGCCGAGGTGGCCAGCGTCGTGGCCAGGAGGAGGAGACGTTTCTGCAGTGCCATGGTCGTGAGCATGAATCGCGTGGGCATGGGGGTCAATCCGGACGGATCCTCGGGGCCGCGGCACCGGGTCCAGTGGCATGGACGCGCGGGAACGTTTGTTGATGCAGCATGACCAAGGTCCGGGTTGGAATCCTCTTCGGTGGCCGCTCCGCCGAGCATGAAATCTCCGTCCTCTCCGCACGCAACGTCCTCGCCGCCCTCGACCGCACGCGCTTCGAGCCCGTCCTCATCGGCATCTCCCGCGAAGGGAGGTGGCTCCTGCAGAAGGAAGCGCTGGTGCTCGACGCTCCGCGTGATCCCCGCCTGGCGCGCGTGCAGGAGAATTCCGCCACCGTGGCGCTGGAGCCCAGGCCCACGGGTGGAACGTTGAGACCGCTGCCGCAGGACCAGCGTGTCGACGTCATCTTCCCCATCCTGCATGGTCCCATGGGTGAGGACGGCACGGTGCAGGGACTGTTGGAGCTGGCGGACATTCCGTACGTGGGCGCGGGCGTGCTGGGCTCGGCGCTGGGGATGGACAAGGACGCGCAGAAGCGTCTGCTCCGGGAGGCGGGAGTTCCAGTGGTCGAGTTCCGCACCCTCCGAAAGTCGGACTTCGTTCGTGACCCGCGGCCCACCTGCGCGCGCGCCGCCGAGCTGGGCTTCCCGTTGTTCACCAAGCCCGCCAACATGGGCTCCTCCGTCGGGGTGAGACGGGTGCCGGATGCGTCCGCGCTGGAGGATGCGCTTCGTCACGCTTTCGAGTTCGACACGAAGGCGCTGGCGGAAGCCGCGGTGGCCTCCGCGCGCGAGATCGAGGTGTCCGTGCTCGGCAATGACGACCCCATCGCCTCGGTTCCCGGCGAGATCGTCGTCGACCACGCGGACGGGTTCTACTCGTATGAAGCCAAGTACGTGGACGAGCACGGCGCCCGGCTGGAGATTCCCGCGCTCCTTCCCTTCAACGAGGTGCAACGGGTGCAGCAGCTTGCCATCCAGGCTTTCCGCGTGCTGGATTGCAGCGGCATGGCACGCGTGGACTTCTTCCGCACCGCGGACGGTCGGTATCTCGTCAACGAGATCAACACGCTGCCCGGCTTCACCGCCATCAGCATGTACCCCAAGCTCTGGGAGGCCTCCGGCGTGAGCGCCACGGAGCTGGTCACCCGTCTTGTCGAGCTTGCGCAGGAGCACCACGCGGCCCGACACGCATTGAGGTCGTCACGGAGCTGATGGGCCGCTTCCTTCCGGACCGACTCTGTCCCTCCCCACGCATCCTCTTCGTGGGCATCAATCCTTCGCCACGTTCCGCCGCGCTAAAACATCACTATGCTGGTCGGGGCAACCCCTTCTGGAAGCTGATGCACGCATCCGGGCTCATCCCCGAGCCGCTGACGTTCGAACAGGACGCGCAGGTGGTCCGTCACGGCCTCGCGCTCACCAATCTCGTGGACCGCCCCACCCGCGCCGCCGACGAGCTCACGCGCGAGGAACAGCTCGCGGGCCGGGCACGCCTGGAGCGGCTCATCCGTCGCCTGGAACCGGAGACCGTGGCGCTGGTGGGCGCGTCCATCTACCGGCTCCTCTTCGGCTCGCAGGCCACGCCGGGATGCGGCCTGAAGCCCCAGACGTTCGCCGGCGCCAGGGTCTTCGTGCTGCCCAATCCCAGCGGCCGGAATGCCGCGTATCCCGGCTTCGCGCACAAGCTGTTGTACTTCCAGCAGCTCGCGCGGCTTCATCCGTCCAAGGCCGCGTTGCGCGTCACAGGCGCAGCCCGCCGCGCATGATTGCCCACAGCGGTCCTCGTCGGGAGATGGGGATTGCCGGGGCGCGGGGCGGGGTTATATCCGGCGGAATGGGTGCGGAGACCATGCAAGAGACGGCGCTCCCGTCGGCCGCGGCCACCGCGGATGCAGCGCCGGGAGGCTGGCGTCTTGTGATTGGCACCGTGGTCAGCCTGCTCCTCCTGTTCCTCATGGTGTGGGGCGCCGCCACCGCGCTGCGTGATGAGATCCAGACGCTGGGCCGCCTCTTCGTCGAGCACTTCGGCGTGGGCGGCATGTTCCTGGGGAGCTTCCTGGCGGACGGCGTGCATTTCCCCATCCCGCCGCAGTTCTACATGCTCACCACCGTGACGTCGGGGCGGGAGCCCGTGCCCGCGCTGGCGGCCATCACCATCGGCTCCATCGTGGGCGGAAACGTCTCGTACCTCATTGCCGGACAGCTCTACCGGGTGCGTGCGCTGCACCGCTTCATTGACCGCGCGCGGGCCAAGGCGGAGCCCATGTTCGCGCGTTACGGCTACTGGGCCGTGGCCATTGGCTCGGTGACGCCGTTCCCCTACAGCACCCTGTGCAACGCCGCCGGACTGTGCGGGATGCCCTACCGGCTCTTCGCCGTGCTCTCGCTGTTTCGCGTGCCGCGCATCCTGATGTTCTACCTGCTCATCCGGCTGGGCTGGAGCTGAGCGTCACCCCACCGCCGCCGAGCCCATGTCCGCCTGCGGGACGAATGGCATGACGCCGCGGGCCATGGGTGAATGCCGCATCCACTCCATGAGCGCGCCCGCGGGAATGGGCCGGCTGATGAAGTGACCCTGTGCCGCGTCGCAATCCAGCTGCGCCAGGCGCTCACACACCTCCGCGTTCTCCACGCCCTCCGCAATCACTTCCAGCCCCAGCGTGTGCGCCAGGCCAATGGTCGACTGCACAATGACCTCGTCATCCTGCGTGTGCACCATGTCCGAGACAAAGGACTTGTCGATCTTCACCGCGTCCGCGGGCAGCTTCTTGAGGTACCCTAAAGAGGAGTAACCCGTCCCGAAGTCATCAATGGACAGGCGGATGCCCATGGCGCTGAGCCGGCCCAGGATCTCCAGCGAGCGCACCGGGTCGGCCATGATGCTGCTCTCCGTGAGCTCCAGCTCCAGGTTGGCGGCGGGGACGCCGGTCTGCTCCAGGATCTCGGCCACCTGCTCGGGGAGCGTGGGACACTGCAGGTTGCGCGCGGAGACGTTCACCGCCACGCAGAGGTCCAGCCCCTGGTCCTTCCACTCGCGACACTGCTGCAGCGCCCGGCGCAGCACCCACATGGTCAGCGGCTTGATGAGCCCGGTCTGTTCCGCCAGCGAGATGAACTGGTCGGGCGGCACCACCTGGAACTCCGGGTGGTTCCAGCGCACCAGGGCCTCCACGCCCGTCACGCGCCGCAGGTGCAGGTCCACCTTGGGCTGATAGACTAGGAAGAGCTGGTTCTCCTCGATGGCGTGGCGCAGGTTGCCCACCAGCGCCAGCCGGCGCGGGCTGTGTGGGTCCAGCTCCGGGTCGTAGACGGCAAAGCCACTGCCGCTCTGCTTGGCCACGTACATCGCCACGTCGGCACGACGCAGCATGGTATCCGCGTCCCGCCCGTGCTCCGGGAACACCGCAACGCCAATGGAAGGCGAGACCTCCACGGTGAACGCGCCCAGGCGGAAGGACGGCTGGAACGCTTCCAGGATGAGCCGCGCCATGCGGGCCGCCTCGGTGGCGTCCACGCGCGTGAGCAGCGCGGCAAACTCGTCGCCGCCCAACCGCACCACCATGTCGCCCTCGCGCAGCACGCTGGCCACGCGTGTGCCCACCTGTTGCAGCAGCAGGTCACCGTTGTGGTGTCCCAGCGTGGCGTTGACCTCCTTGAAGCGGTCCAGGTCCATCACCAGCAGGGAGAGCGCCTCGTGTTGTTCCTGCGCGTGGATCAGCTCCTCCTGCAGGCGCTGGTGCAGCAGCGTGCGGTTGGGGAGACCGGTGAGCATGTCGTAGTAGGCCTGGTAGCGGACCGTCTCCTCGGCGCGTCGCCGCTCCCGGCGCATCACCGCCTCGCGCAGCTCCCGCTCGACGGTGGGACCAAGCCGCGTGAGGTTGTCCTTCATGATGTAGTCATGCGCGCCCGCCTTCATGGCGGCCACCGCGGTCTCCTCGCCAATGTTCCCGGAGACGATGATGAACGGGATGTCCAGCCGCGTCTCCTGCAGCAGCTTCAGGGCGGCAAATCCGCTGAAGGTGGGCATGTGATAGTCGCTGAGGACCAGGTCCCACATCTCGCTGCCCAGCGCGTGGCTCATGCCGCCGGGAGTGTCCACGCGCTGGTAGTGCGGGTCGTAGCCCGCTTTGCGGAGCTGGCGCAGCAGCAGCTCGGCGTCGTCGGGATTGTCCTCCACCAACAGGACGCGCAACGGTTTGCTCATGGAATGGCTCCTGGCGTGACGGGCGGCGGCTGGTTCCACTGCAGCCAGTACAGCCCAAGGTTGCGCACGGCTTCCGTGAACTGCGTGAAGTCCACGGGCTTGCGGATGTAGCTGTTGGCCCCCAGGCTGTAGGCGCCCATCACGTCGCACTCCTCATTGGACGAGGTGAGGATCACCACCGGCAGCAAACGTGTCTGCGGATGCGCCCGCACGCGACGCAACACCTCGATCCCATCCACCTTGGGCAGCTTGAGGTCCAGCAGGACCACGTGCGGGATCTCCAGCGGAGACCTGCCGGCGTGCACGCCCACGCAGTGCAGCCAGTCCAGCGCCTCCTGCCCGTCGCGCACCACCACCACGCGGTTCTGCACGGGGCTCTTGGCCAGCGCACGCAGGGCCAGCATCTCGTCGTCCGCGTTGTCTTCCACCAGCAGGATGAGCCTCTCCGTCATGCGCCACGCCCTCTACAGAGTGAAGTAGAAGGTTGCGCCCTGCTCCACCGCACCTTCCGCCCAGATCCGACCGCCGTGCCGCCGGATGATGCGCTGCACCGTCGCCAGGCCGATGCCCGTGCCCTCGAACTCGCTGGGGGAGTGCAGCCGCTGGAACGCGCCGAACAGCTTGCTCGCGTGGGCCATGTCAAAGCCCGCGCCGTCGTCACGGACGAAGTAGCAGGGCACGCCGTCATAGTCCGTGGTTCCGAATTCAATGGTGGAATGCGCGTGCTTGGCCGTGAACTTCCACGAGTTGGAGAACAGGTTCTCCAGCGCCACGCGCAGCAGCCGCGGGTCGCCCCAGGTGCACAGGTTCTCCTCGATGATGAAGCGCACGTCGCGCCACGGCTCCCGTCGCTGCAGCTCGGCGGCAATGGACTGCGCCATCACGGACAGGTCCACGCGCTGGCGCTGGAGCTCGCTGCGGGTGAGGCGGCTGAGGCGCAGCAGGTCATCGATGAGCTCGCCCATGCGCTGGCTGGCCGCACGCATGCGCTGCAGGTAGTGCTTGCCCTGCTCGTCCAGCTTGTCGGCGTAGTCCTCCAGCAGCGCCTGGCCAAAGCCGTCAATGGAGCGCAGCGGCGCGCGCAGGTCATGGCTGACGGAATAGCTGAAGGCCTCCAGCTCGCGGTTGATGTCCTCCAGCTGCGTGGTGCGCTCGGCCACGCGCTTCTCCAGCGTCTCGGCCAGCTTGCGCAGCCGCTCTTCGCTCTGTTTGCGCTCGGTGATGTCGCGCGCCACGTAGCTGAAGCCGCGCAGCTTGCCCTCCTCGTCGTGCACGGCGCTGATGACCACGCTGGCATAGAAGGGCTGCCCGTTCTTGCGGAGGCGCAGGCCTTCCTCCTCGTGGCGCCCCTCGGCGCGCGCGCGGGCCAGGGCCGCGGCCGCCGGGTCCGTCCCGTCCTCACCGCGCGGATACAGGATGCCCAGCGGCTGTCCCTTCACCTCGGCGGCGGTGTAGCCGTGGTTCCTCTCGGCGCCGCTGTTCCAGCTCTGGATGCGCCCGTCGGCGTCCAGCATGAAGATCGCGTAGCCCTCCGCGCTCTCCACCAGGCTGCGGAACCGGGCCTCGCTCTCGAGGATGATCTCCTCCATGCGGCGCCGCTCCGTCATGTCCAGGCACAACATGGAGTAGCCCACGGGGGCGCCCGCCGCGTCGCGGAGCGCGGTGAGGACCACGTGGGCCCAGAAGCGGCTGCCGTCGGCGCGCACGCGCCAGCCCTCCCCCTCCGCACGGCCCGTGCGCTCCGCCTCGCGCAGCAGCTCCCCGGGCCGCCCCTTCTGCCGGTCCTCCTCGCCGTGGAGGCGCTCCGCGGGCGTTCCCAGGACCTGCCGGGCGGAATGGCCGTGCAGGCGCTCCGCACCCAGGTTCCAGCTGGTGATGCGGCCATTCATGTCCAACGTGATGAGGGCGTAGTCCTTCACGCCCTCCACCAGCAGACGGAAACGCGTCTCGCTCGCGGCCAGCGCGTCCTCCAGTCGACGTTGCTCCGTGAGGTCCTGCACCAGCAGGGAGGTGCCGTAGCGGCGGCCGTCCCCGTCATGCATGGGTGAGAGCACCATGCGCGCCCACCACGTGGTGCCGTCGCGGCGCAGCAGTCGACCATCCCACCGCCCCTCCTCACGACGCACCAGCTCCGCCAGCGCCTCGCGCCCGTCGGCGGGGCGGAACAGCTCCAGGATGGGCTTCCCCAGGGCCTGGTGGGTGGGAGCGCCGCTGAGCCGCTCCGCGCCGGCATTCCAGCCCACCACCAGTCCCGCGGCGTCCAGCATCACCAGCGCGTGGTCCTGCACGCTCTGCACCAGCGCGGCCTCGCGCGCTTCACGCTCGGAGAGCTCGCGGGTGATGCGGGCACGCGCCAGGGCCGCGGTCATGAGGCGGGCCACCTCCGTGACGGCGGAGAGGAGCGGCTCGTCGGGGGCGGCGTCCTCGGCGCGGAACAGCTCCATCACGCCCAGGCTCTGTGTGTCCTTGACCAGCGGGATGCGCAGCACGCCGTGCAATCCCACCTGGCGCGCGGCGGGAGGCAACGCGGCGCCGTCGTCCTTGCGCCACACCGGGGCCACGCTGAGGTCGTCCTGCCAGGTGGCCCCCGACGTGGTGAGCTGCTGACGCAGTGGCGCAAGCTCCGCGGCCTCCGCGGGATGGAAGTGGTGGCTGGCGTGGTTGCCCCCCGCGCCCGGGAAGATCACCAGGTGGCCGGCGGACCAGCCTGAGCCCCGACACACCGCGCGCAGACACGAGTTGGCCGCTTCGTCCTCGTTCGCGGCCTGGGTGATGGCCACGGCGGCCTTGCAGATCATGTTGGCCCACGGCGAGGCGCCGACTCCCGGGGGATGCGGTGCCTGTTCTGCGAGCCGTTGCTGCTGGATGCGCTCCATGGTCGGGGTGTCACGCCACGGCCACCGCTCCCGTCGCGGGCTGGCGGACCGCTCTGGCCTCCGGGGGTTCTGACCCCGCGGTGGTACCGTTCCACCTGCGGGTCCGCAGGACTTCCCCCGTCGTGGCCCGGACCGGCTTGGCCTGTGGCGCGCGCCGTGGTCTGCTGCCGCCCATGGCTACGCGCGACGAGATGGAGAAGCGGATCCAGGCGCTGGAGCAACAGCTGATGCGGGAGTTCGGCGCGGAGCCCGGGGTGCGCTGGGACCTGGCGCGCGCGTTCATCCACCGGGCCGTGCACGTTGCCACGCAGAAGCCCGCGGTGGACTTCTGCGCGGTGGCCACCTACCTGGCGGAGATGGTGCAGCACGCGCACAAGCTGGCGCACGGCGAGAACCCGCAGTCTCCCGCCCACCGGGAAGACGCGCACTAAGTCCAGCTAAGGAAAACGAAACTCAGCAAACACCGGGCGGTGGTCGCTGGCGTCGGACTCCGAGCCGCACGCGGGGACCGGCCCGGTCTTGGGGAGCCACTGGCCGCTGGGGTCGTCGTCCACGCCGTTGTCGCGACACGGGTTGTACACCTCATCCCCCACCAGCTCCGCGCCGCGGTAGAGCAGGTAGTCAATGCGCCGGTTGGAGGGGATGCGCGTGGCGTGGTTGTTGCTGTCCTCGTGCGTGGGGTCGGTGACGGACAGGCCGGTGGCGGTGAGGGTGGTGAAGGGCTGGTAGGTCAGGGGATAGGAGAGGTCGCTGCCGAGCTGATAGGAGAGCGGCATGCCCGCCGGCGCCTGGCTGTAGACGCGGCCCAGCGTGCTCTCGTTGATCTCCTCGTTGAAGTCGCCGGTCACCACCACCGCGTCGCCGGGATGCTGCGCGGAGTACTGGCCCACCGCGTCGCGCAACCGGATGGCCTCCACCTGCCGACGCACGTAGTCCGCATCCTCGAAGCCGCTCTTGAAATGCATGGTGAACACGCCCAGGTAGGCCCGCCCCGGCTGCACCACCACCCGCGTCACCACGATGTCCCGTCCCGTCTCGTTGGCATTGGAGTCCGGGGAGATGTCGTCGGAGGAACGGGAGCGGGAGTCCTCCAGCGGCAGCCGGGAGAGCACCGCGTTGGTGAGCCCGCCGGCCATGGCGGTGGAGATCTGTCCCTGGAACACGTGCGGGTAGCCCAGCTGGGCGGCAAAGGTCTGCAGCGCCGCCGCCTCCACGGCCTCCACCTCCTGCAGCGTCACCACGTCGGCGTCCACGCGCCGCAGCTGCGCCTGCGCGGCGTTCCACTGCGTGCCGCCCGGCTCCCCCAGCGACTGGACGTTGTAGGTGACCACGCGCACGGTGGTGACGTTGCAGCTGGCCACGTTGGTGCAGTCGCTGTCGCTGCAGTCGGTCTGCCCGTCGCTGTCATTGTCGACGAGGTCCGCGCAACTGGCCGCGTTGGACTCCACGGTGCTGCACACGCTCAGCGCGGCGCATTGATCGTCGTTGCAGTCGGTCTGCCCGTCGCTGTCATTGTCCGCGGCGTCGCGACACGCGGTGGCGTTGTCCTCCTGGGGCACGCACACGCTCAGCCCGCCGCAGCCGAAGTCCGCGCAATCGGTGTAGCCGTCGCCGTCGTTGTCGTAGCCGTCGCTGCAGGCCTGCGCGGCGTCCTCGGGGACGTTGCACGGGGCCGCGTTGTCGCAGTCAAAGTCCCGGCAGTCCCGGTACCCGTCGCCGTCGTTGTCGAACCCGTCGGTACACGCGGCGGTGGTGTTCTCCGGGATGTCGCACGGGCTGACGTTGTCGCACTCGAAGTCGCGACAGTCGATGTAGCTGTCGGAATCGTTGTCCACGCCGTCGGAGCAGCGCGCCGGGGTGTTCTCCTGGAACTCACATTCCGGGCACGGCGGACCGGCATCCTCGCGCACGGAGGCGTCCCCGGAGGAGGCGTCGGGGAGGTTGGTCCCCGCGTCGGTGGGAGGAACGCCGGCGTCGGAGCCGCAGTCCCCCACGCATCCCGAGGAGGAGGACGACGAAGCGGAAGCCGCCCCGCCCGACCCCGACGAGCTGCTCCCTCCGCGGTTGCGGTCACCACCGGGTGTGCAGGCCCAGAGCACCACGCCGGCCCACACGGCCAGCGTCAGCGCGGTACCCCGACCACGACGGAGACAGGACATCAACGGGACGCGGGTTACTGCTCGCAGACGCCCGTGCTGGTGTTGCAGGTGAACCCGGTGTTGCAGGCGCTGTCATCCTGGCAGGCCGGGTAGCACACGCCGCCCACCACGGTGCCGTTGGCGTCGGTGACCGGCCAGCACGCGTAGCCGGTGCGGCAGTCCGCCGGGCCCGCCACCGGGTTGCAGCCGTCCATGCAGTAGTTCAGGTCGCTGAGCTGCAGGCAGAAGTTCCCGGCGCCACAGTCGGCGTCGCTCAGGCAGTCGGAGGAGCAGTAGCCGCCCGCCCAGGAGCCGTCGGCCGCGGGGCCCACGCAACCGTGCCAGTAGTCGGGGCTGAGCTCGGTGCAGTCGGCGTCGCTGCCGCAGGCGCCACCGATCTCGCCCGGAGCCGCGCCGCCGCCCCCCGACGAGGAGGTGCCGCCGGAGGAAGAGGAGGTCCCACCACCCGACGAGCTGCTGGTGCCACCACCGCCCGTGCACTCCATGGACGCGCCGGAGGCGTCGTAGCAGTACTCGCAGCTCGCGGTGGTGCAGCCCGGAGCGGTGCAACCGGCGCCGCCACAGTCCGGGTCCGCCACGCCGCAGCCGCAATCACACCCGTCGCTGACGCCGTAGTAGTTGGGGTTGCAGGTCCAACCCGCGGGCGCGCCACCACTGCTGGTGCCGCCGCTGCTGGAGGTGCTGCCACCACCGCCGCCGCAGTCGGTGCAGTCGGTGCCAACGTCGCAGTAGGGCGTGTTGCCGTCGGAGCCGTCGTCGCACACGCCGTCGTTGGCGTACTGGCAGGTGTCACAGCCCGTGCCGCCGCTGCTGCTGCCGCCGGAGCTACCGCCAGAGCCCGGGCCGCAGGTACACGCCGCGAAGTCGATGTCCTCGCAAATGAACAGCAGGATCATCAGGCTCAGGAAGTCGCAGCCCGTGCCGCCGCTGCCCCCGCCACCGACGGGGACGCAGGAGCACTGCGTGTAATCCACCTGGCCGCCCTGCTGCTCGCACGCGTCGATCTCATCCTGGCTGGGGTTGCAGCTGCCACCGCCGCTGGAGCCGGTGCTGCCCGTCCCCGCGGAGCAGGAACAGGTCACCGCGTCCCAGCTTCCGCCGGCGGAGAGGCACTGCTGGCGCGCCGTGGTGCTGCAACCGCCGCCGCTGGAGGCGCCACCGCTGGTGCTGCCGCCGCCGCTGGTGGAGGACGCGCTGCCACTGTTGTTGCCGCCGGAGGTGGAGGAGGTGCCGCCGGTGGAGCTCGTGCTGCTGGGGCTCTCGCAGTAGCAGGTGCTGGGGTTCCAGGTGCGGTTCTGGTTCTCGCAGGCAATGCGGTCCGCGTCGTTGCAGGCGCTGGTGCCCTGGCACTGGCCATTGGTGGTGCAGGTCTGGCCGGCCTCGCAGTCCGTGGCGCTCTGGCACTGCACGCAGCGGCCCACGCCGTTCGCCGGCGCGTTGCACTTGGGCTTGTCCGCGCTGCACTGGCTCTGCTTGCGACAGAAGCCCGGCGCCAGCGGAGAGCAGGTGTGCGTCTGCACGTTGCAGAACTGGTCGTCGGGGCACTCGGTGGTGGCGTTGCACCCGGTGCCGCCGCCGCGGTCCACGCACTCGTGCGCCGTCTGGTCGCACATCTGGGTGGGCGCGCACTCGTCGTCGGTGGTGCAGGAGACCCCCACGCCGCCCGACGAGCCGCCGCTGCGCGCCACGCACTCACCGCTGACGCACAGCTCCTTGGCCGGGCAGTCCTGGTCGCTGGTGCAGCCGCCCGCCGACGAGTCACCGCAGCCGCTGGTCACCAACAGCAACCCCACCGTCCCCACGGCCATCAGCCAAGACGCCACCGAACGCTTCATCACCGCTCCCGCTGTGGCTCACCGTGTAGGACAAGGTGAGACCATTTCCTTGAGGACCCGTAGAGTTCCCGTCGGCAACTGGGTAGTCAAACCTGATCCCATCGGCTGACCGACCGATACTTGAACAGCCTCTGCCACGACGTCTGTATCGGCAGTCACGCTGCCATCGTTCCCTTGGCGCAGTGCGTTGGAGCGCAAGTGGCGCTGGCACGCGCACATTCCGGCGGGATCAGGCCGCGCGGAGCGTCACACGCAACGGTTGCATCAGGCGTCTTCCGCCAGGTTCTCGAAGCGCGTGAGGTGCGGGAGGAAGGCCAGCTTCACGGTGCCGGTGGGTCCGTTACGCTGCTTGCCGATGATCACCTCGGCGGTGCCTTTCTCCGGGCTGTCCTTGTTGTAGTACTCGTCGCGGTAGAGGAACGCGATGACGTCGGCGTCCTGCTCGATGGCGCCGGACTCGCGCAGGTCGCTCATCATGGGGCGCTTGTCGGTGCGGCTCTCCAGGGAGCGGTTCAACTGGCTGAGCGCCATGATCGGCACGTCCAGCTCACGCGCCAGCGCCTTGAGGCCACGGCTGATCTCGCTGATCTCCTGCGCGCGGTTGTCCACGCCCGCACGCCCCTGCATCAACTGCAGGTAGTCGATGATCACCAGGCCCAGGCCGTGCTCACGCTTGATGCGCCGACACTTCGCGCGCACGTCGAACACGGTGAGGATGCCGCTGTCGTCGATGAAGAGGGGTGCCTCGCTGATGCGACCGGCCGCCATGGACAGCGCCAGCCAGTCCGGCTGCGCAATGCGACCGTTGCGCAGGTTCCCCAGCCCCACCTTGGCTTCCGCGCCCAGCATACGGTTGGCCAGCTGCTCGCTGCTCATTTCCAGGCTGAACACCACCACCGGCACCTTGGCGCGCAGCGCGGCGTTGGAGGCGATGTTGAGCGTGAAGGCGGTCTTCCCCATGGCGGGGCGGCCGGCCACGATGATCAGGTCGGAGGGCTGCAGGCCCGCGGTCATGTGATCCAGCTTCTCGAAGCCGGTGGGCACACCAGTGATGGCCTCGCCGCGGTTGGCCGCCGCCTCCAGCTTGGCGAACGCGCGGACCAGCACCTCCTTGATGGGCTCATACTCCTTGCGCTTCTTGTCGTCGGTGACTTCGAAGACCGTGCGCTCGGCCTCGTCGATGATCTCCTGCACGTCGCCTTCGGCGCGCATGGTGGCCTCGACGATTCCCGTGGCCACCGCGTTGAGCCGGCGCAGCGTGGCGCGCTCATGGACGATCTTGGCGTAGGAGCGGACGTGCGCGGCGGTGGGCGTGGAGCGGGACAGCTCCCCCAGGGCGGCAATGCCACCGGCCTTCTCCAGCATGCCCGTCTGGCGCAGCTGCTCGGCCACCGTGAGCTCGTCGGAGGGCTCGCCCTTGTCGGCCAGGGCGATCATGGCCTCGAAGATCACGCGGTGCGCTTCCCGGTAGAAATCCTCCGGGCTCAGCTCCTCCAGCGCGCGGTCCAGCGCCTGGTTGTCAATGAGGATGCCGCCCAGCACGCTGCGCTCCGCGTCCAGCGCCTGGGGCGGGGTGCGCAGGCGACGCTGCAGCTTGTCGTCGTCAGCCTTGACGGGGAGGTTGGGGGACTCACTCATGCTGCCTCCCGCAGGAGCGCGTGCTGGTGGAGCGCGCGTTCCACGTCGGAGAGCGTCCAGGCGCCCTCCACCAGGATCCCCAGCGCGGCCGCCGCCCGCCGGTTGTCTTCCCGGTCATCAATGAACAGGACCTCGTCGGGACGGGCGCCCAGCGCCGCCAGGCCCGCGCGGTAGTACGCCTCCGAGGGCTTGCGCGCGCGCGCCAGGAAGCTGAAGTGCTGGTGCACCGCCGTCCCGATGGCGCGCAGCTGGCCCTTGAGGCTGGCGGTGTGGATGGGGTCGGTGTTGGACCAGATGGCGTGGGGCACACGCAGCCGCGAGACCAACGCGTCGGCGCCGGCGCGCGCGGTGGGGATGAGGTTCCAGCAGCGGTCGAACTCGGGGTGCGGCACGTGGTGGCCGCCCAGGCGCGCGAGCACGCGGCCGCGGAACTCCTCGGGGAGAATCCGGCCGTCCTCCAGCTTCTCCCACAGTGCGTCGTGGAAGGTGGCCTCCTCCACCGCGGCCTCGCTCTGGCGCGTCAGCGCGGCAAGCGCGCGCGGGTAGGCTGGCACGTCCAGGTCGCACAGGACGTTGCCCAGGTCCAACGCCACGAACCGCACCGCCATGACGACGACCTACTCCACCACCAGCGTGCCCAGCTTCACCCGGTTCTGCCCGTCGGTCTGCACGCCGGGAGTGGTGGTGAGCGGGAGCCGGTCATCCTCGTGGGCGGGGTCATAGAAGCCCAGCCAGATGTCATAGGTGCCCTTGTGCGCATCCAGCGGGATCCACTGGTTGTGCCGGTCCGCCACGACGTCACCCTTGCGCCACTTGTCGGTGTTGTAGCCCTCGGGCGGGAAGTGGTCGCCGTGGATGCGGTACTGCGCGGACTGCGAGTCGATGTGCAGGAACACCTTCCACTCCTCCTGCATCTCGCTCTCCGCGCGGTAGTAGAACGTCATGGGCAGGCGCGTGCCCACGCCCACCTTCCCCTCGGGGATGTCCAGGCCCAGCACGGTGATCTTGTCGTTGAAGTTGGCGTTGACCAGCAGCTTGGGAGTGGGCGTGGTCTTGAGGATCACGTCCCCTTCCATGCGCGTGCGGTCCACGGTGGCGCGCGCGGCCTGCACCGGGGCGGGGTGGGGCATGGCCCACAGGCCCACCAGGTAGGCCACCGCGGGAATGGCCAGCAGCGCCACCAGGGGCGCGTGGGAGCCTTCTGCGGTCTGTCCGTTGGAGGCGGAAGCGGTCTCGGTCACGGTGCCACCGTTCACATCACAGGGGGGACCCTCATACCAGAGAAACGCGCGGGGTTGGGCCCCACCACAACTTTCTGCGGGGTGGAACGTTGGCAGGGGCACAGCCATCAACCGGAGATCCGCCATGCGCCGCCTTGACCACGCCCCCGCCCTCGCCCTCCTGCTGGCCGCCCTCCAGCTTGGCGTCGGGTGCACCTTCCACCGCGCCACCCCCGCGCCACAGCCGCAGTCCAGCCCGGAGACCGTGATGGCCGCGCGGGAGCCCGCGCCCGAAGCAGAGCGGGACACCGGCGCCGCGACCAGCG
>JBFMGU010000359.1:0-9001 GCA_040752415.1 Myxococcota bacterium | reverse complement strand
CTCACAACCTGAGGAAGCTGCTCCCGGCCTGGAACAAGGGTCTCCTCCGCCTCGCGGCCGGGTGACCGGGGTTTCCGGTTCAATCGCCGCCAGATATTCCGAGACACCCTCTGGAGTGCGGTGCGAAGCAGTTCAAGCGCGCGACGACGTGAAGCACCGCCCTGGATCGGTTCGCCCCGACGGCGCGGACGTCGTTCAGTCCACCGGTGCCGCATGTTCTCGACGCTCCCGTGCCTTGACCGGGTTGGACGGTGGACCCGATCCAGGGCGGTGCTTCACGTCGTCGCGCGCTTGAACTGATTCGCACCGCACTCCAGGGCGCCGCTGTTCCGCGCACCCGTTCCGTGACGCGCTTGACCGCTGCTACCGCTCACCCGTTTCGTGACGCGCTTTCTGGGGTTCTCCACACCCGCGACCTCCCCTTTGCGCAACTCGAAGCCAGGGAATCGCGCTACCTTCCGCGCATGGCTGTTGAGCTGCACACCAAGCTGACCGGGCTGCCCCTGGTCCAACTGCGTTCCCAACCCCTGCACGCGCGCTTCCTGGAGCGACCGAACCGCTTCGTGGCGCACGTGCGCCTGCGCAACGGCCAGACCGTGAAGGCGCATCTGCCCAATCCCGGCAGGCTCACCGGCACGCTCTCCGACGGGTGCGCGGTGCTCCTCGACGGTCCGCACCCGGGCCGGCAGTGCCCGTTCACCATGGTGGCCGCGCGCGAGGGGAAGAACACCTGGGTGGGCACGGTGACCACGTACGCCAACCGCGTCTTCCCGGTACTGCACGCCGCGCGCCTGTTCCCGGAGCTGCCCCGCGGAACGCTGCGGCCGGAGGTGGTCCACGGCGCCTCGCGCTTCGACTTCGCGCTAAGTGATGGCTATGTGGAGCTGAAGTCCGTGACGCTGGCGCGGGATGGGACGGCGCTGTTTCCCGACGCCGTGACCGAGCGCGGCGCGCGCCACTGCGACGAGCTGGGAGCCCTGGCACGCAAGGGTGCGCAGGTGGCGGTGGTGTTCGTGGCGCAGCGCGCGGACGTGGACGCGGTGGCGCCGGAGGACGAGATCGACCCGGAGTTCGGGAAGGCGCTGCGCCGGGCGGCGCGACGGGGCGTGAAGGTCATGGCGTGCGCCCTGGAGCTGGGCGTGCACGGCGCCATCCACGCGCGGAGGATCCCGGTGCTGATGTGACGTCGTGGCCCGCTCAGTGCGCGCCGTGGAACACCGCCTCCACGTTGTGCCCGTCGGGGTCCAGCACGAAGGCGCCGTAATAACCAGGGTGATAGTGCGCGCGGATGCCCGGCTTGCCGTTGTCCTTCCCACCCGCCGCCAAGGCCGCCTGGTAGAACCCGTCCACCTGCTCCTTGCTGGCGGCGGCAAAGCAGACGTGCACCGGCGTGATGACCTTGAGCTGCTCGTCGCGCTGGTACTCCGCGCGGCCCTGGCTGATCCAGAACTCCGGCTTGCCTTCCAGGCCGTAACCCGCGGCGGGGCCGTATTCCATGACGAGCTTCAGACCCAGCGGTGCCAGTGCGCGGTCATAGAACGCCTTGGCGCGGCCCACGTCGCTGACGTTGATGCCAATGTGGTCGAGGATGTGCTTCATCGCTGCCTCCTGGAGACGGGTTTGTCGTCGTTGCGGCGCGATCCGTGTCACGTTGTCGCGGCCAACGCAAAGCCCAACCGCGGCCGTTCCTCCCGGCACACCCGCTGCATCACGCCCACGCGGGAGGACTCCATGGACACATTGCCAACCGTTGTGGACGGCGCTTCGTCATCCCTGACCACGCAGCTGGAGCGCGCGCGTGACGAGGTGCGCGAGCATGAGCAACGCCTGGACGACGCCACGCGCATGGCCATGGACCTGGTGGCGCAACACGGACACGAAGCGGTGGTGGCGGGAGAGCGCAACCACCGACGTCAGGGGGCCGCGGGAGTGGTGCGCCTGCTGCGACGCCGGTTGCGGCGGCTGCGTGAGGACGTGGACGCGGCGTGGCTGACGGTGCAGGAGACCTTTGGTGAGGTGGCGCGCTTGCGCGTGGCGCGGGAGGTGCTGAGCCAGGAGGTGGAGCAGCTGCGCACCGAGAACGCCCGTTTGTCGTCGGAGCTGCGGGGGATGCGGCACCAGGCCCAGCGCAGCCACGAGGAGGTGACGTTGGCCACCAGCCGGCTGCACGAGTGCATGCGTGAGCGCGACGGATACCGCGACGCCCTGGAGCGCGCGCAGCGGGAGACGGAGCTGGCCAACCGGTTTGCGCGGGCACGCACCGCCGACCTGCGTGAGCTGGAGGATCAGCACCGTCGCCTGCGCGACGAGCGCAACGACCTGGCGTTCATGCTCTCCTGGGTGCGCGCCCAGGAACGACACTGACCCTTCCCGCGCTCACGCGCCCACCATCAGGCCCTCGGCGCCATCCGGTGGCGGCGGCCCGTCGCGGAGGTGCAGCGTGGCCACGCCCCGGCACAGCAGGTCCTCCACCACGGCGTCCAACACCAGCGGCGAGAACATCTCCCCAAACAGCAGCTCCCGTGGCGGCGCGCCCCGCGCCAGCGCCTCCACCACCGCACGTTCCTCGTCGGAGCGACCGAGCACGTAGACATCCAGCAGGGGACCGCGGAACTCCAGGACGGCGTCGGTGGCCAGGAGATGGGTCACGCTGCAGTCGGCGGATTCCTCGATCACCGCGCACAGCTCATCCACCACGTCTTCGTGATGCGCGCCGCCCACGGTGTCGGTGCCGGGCGACCACGGTTCCACCTGGAAGCGCCCCCCGTCGCGCGTCAGCACGTGCTGCAGGGCCTCCAGGCCGGTCTTCTCCACGCCGCGCACGTCCGCAAGGACGCCCAGGATGGCACCGTTGGCCAGCCGGACCTCCGCCCGCAGCTCGTTGTCCCAGACCCGCAGCACCACGCCCTGCGCCGAACGGCCCAGCGCGCGCACCAGCGCCTGCGGTCCCACGTCCGCCACCTCGCCACAGCGCTCCTGGCCCGCCATCACGCGCTGCACCAGCTCCCGGCGTCGCCGGAGGTGCTCCCGGATGCGCGTCCCCAGCTCGTCCGGTCGCGTGGACTTGGGGATGTACGCGTTGGCGCCCGTGCCCGCGCCCTCGAGGAGCTCCAGGGTCTGCGTGCGATGGCTGGTCAGGAAGAACGGGGTCTCGCGCAGGCGCAGGTTGCGTCGGATCTCCGCCAGCAGGCGCCAGCCGTCCATTCCCGGCAGCTCCACCTCGGAGACGATCACGTCGGGACGCAGGGCAAAGGCCATCTCCAGGCCCTGCTCACCGTCCTGCGCGGTGTCCACCACCATGTCCATCCGCTCCAGGCACCGCGCGTGGTGCCGACGCTGCGTGGCATCCGGCTCCACCAGCAGACAACGCACCATCACGGGTTGGATGGCGGTGGGCTGCGCGGGCGTGAGGACCCTTCCCTCGTCGTGACCGGGCGCCGTTGGCACCCCGGGCTGGAAGCCCACGCCCCATCTGTCGAACGCCGCCGACGACACCAGCGGTTGCAGCCCGGAGCAGCTGAAGGGCGAGCCATCCTCGGTGGCGGCGTTGCCCGCGCGGTAGGGAATCACCACGCGCCAGCGGCCGCGACACAACACCAGGTCTCCGGTGGCCCTCGCATCCAGGAGCAGGTGGTGCACGCGCTCCAACGTGGCCAGCCCGTGGGTCATCACCGCGCGGAAGAATCTCTCGTCGGAGGGGCCGGTGCCCACCAGCTCCTGGAGCTGCAGGCTGCGCTCACGCACGGAGGCATCCCAGGGCAGCCACGCGCTGGCCCCCGCGCCCAGAGCCATCACCACGCGCTCCACCGGCTCTGCCGGACCGGCCACCACCAGCACGCGCCCCGCCAGGGAGGCCAGCGAATACAACCGCTGCAGGGTGAGCTGCGCGTGGGGCGCGTCCAGGTTGGTGACGAGGAGCACCACGGTGGGCATGAAGGTGGAAAGGCGCGCCGCGGCCTCTTCCACGTCGGCACAACCCACCGCCGTCCAACCCTCCTGCAGCAGCGCCGTCACATCTGCTTCACGCCCGACGGGATCCGCGCTCACCAGCATCAGACGGTGTTCCATCAACCTGGCTCCCGGGATGACACCACGACGTCAGCCACGGGCTGCAAGCCGTGCACCAGGCTCCACTCCCGCGCGGCAGCGGAGGGGCGGACCGCGCCGCGGCGGAAACCCGTGTTCGCCGCGCCACGACGGAGGAAGCGCGGACACACCTGCATGGAGCGCGGGAGTGGGAGCTTCTCCTCGTCACACCAGCCGGGAAGTCGGGAGCGTCAACGGGAGGCGGTGATCTCGAACGCCTGGTTCTCGCAGACTTCGCCAAAGCCGCCAAAGCAGTCGCACTGGTCGCCGGAGAAGCTGACCTGGTAGGTGCCTGCCCAGGTATCCGGCCCGGTGAAGCTGCCCACCAGCGTGTACGTCTCGGTGCAGCCGCCCGTCTCCACGTACGCCACGTCGAAGGAGCCGCTGGGGCACGTGGTGGCCGCACCGGACATGGTGGGGCTGCGCGGCATGCCGCGGATGGTGGCGCCTTCCGCGGAGAACTGGAACGACGCGATATCGACGTCGACGAGGCCCAGGCAGCAGGTGTACGCCACCCCGCCGCCGCTGACGGTGTACGTGCCATTGACGTTGCACCCGCCACCCGCGTCGGGGACGGCCGCATCCGGGACCGCGGCGTCGGGGCGCGCGGCGTCGGGACGGGCCGCGTCCGGGATGCCCGCGTCGCGCACGCCGCCATCCAGCACCACGCAGCGGCCGGTCTCGATGTCGCAGTAGTCCGGGCACGGCACGCGCACCACGCGGTACTGGCACTCGCCGTTCTCGCAGAATCCCTGCGCCTCGTATTCCACGGATTCTCCCACGGTGATGCAGCGCGGCGGCGGCGGCGTGTCACACGGTCCGCACGTCAGCGCATCCACGCCCCGGCCCCGCAGCTGCACCAGTGTCTCGGCGTGGTCCTTGGCGTTGCTGACCAGCACCAGGCCCGCCGTCTCCTCGGCCGCCTCCTCGGGGAGGAAGGTCACCTTCAACGTGGCGGAGGACGCACCGGGCACGGTGGTGGGGACCTCGCGCACGTCGAAAGCGTTGCTGCCGGTCACGCGCACCTGGGTGATCTGCAGCTCCAGCTCTCCGTCGTTGCGCACCGTCACCGTGCGCTCCACCAGGAACGAGACCGGCACATCCCCGAAGTCCACCGACGTGGGATCCACCGCGATGCTCGCCGGCGTGCGCTGGTTGAGGTTGTCGGCGTCGCACTGGCAATGCCCCAGCGGCAGGACCAGGAGCAGCAGCCAGGCGCGGGACGGGATGGCGGGACGGTCCAGGCTCATGCACGGATTCATCCCACGGGAAAGCGCCGTGGCCAACGCAGGCCACCGCACACCTCACCGCGACGCCACGGACGGAGGATGCCCACGCCGGTACCGGCCCCGCGGTGACGGGCTCCGCCTCGCAGGGGACCACCGCGGAAGGGGCGAGGCCGGAGAGCATGCGTCCTACCAGCGGGCTCCGGGACACTTCGCGGCGTCATGCACCTCCCCCCCTCGCCGCAAGGGCCGTGCTCGAGGATGGCTCCCGGCTCGTCGCCGGCCCGGCCCACCCACCGTGGACGCCGCCCTCCGACCTCACCGTCCCCATCCATCGCCACGGAGGTCGCCGGACTTGAGCCCAATGCCTCGTTACCGGCCCGACCGGGTCACACCGCCAGGGCGGCGCCCGCCTTGCTCGTCGTGCCCACCACGTCGTCGATCGCACGGATCAGCTCAGCCACGGAAGGGTGCGAACCGTCCGCGCGCTTGACGTGGGGAGCCAGCCACGTCGCCGCTTCCGCCACGCTGCTCACCACGGTCTGCGGGTGGTTTGTCCGCGCCAGGAGCTGCACACCCGCGATCACCGAGCGGGCCGTCGCCACCCAGAACCCCGTGCCCAGGATCGCGGAGCAGCTTGCCAACGTGTTCGGCGCCGTCTCCGCGGCGACCTGCTCCGCAAACGCGCGCTCCGCCGCCCCCAGTGTCATGAACCTGGCCGGTCGCTGGACGAGGGTCAGCACGGCAATCCCGCCTGGGGTGGCGCGGATGAACTGCATCTCCACTTCCCGCACGCGCTTCAAGCGCGCCATGGTCGCCTCCTCGCTCCAGGCATTCATGAAGAGGTTGCCGAATGTAGCCGCAATCACACCGCTTTCCCGCTCGACGATCACCATGGCTTATTGTCCTCATCCCCCGGGGGTCCGTGCCCTAACGTTGTCGAAATGCTGGTGCAGGTACTTTGGCGGAGCTGGGCTGCAAGGCATGGGAAAGAAAGGGATCTTCACGGGAGTCCCGTCATTCCTCCGGTCATCCCGCGCCGTCCGGCTCCGCGCATCACA
This sequence comes from Myxococcota bacterium, assembly GCA_040752415.1. Taxonomy (GTDB): domain Bacteria; phylum Myxococcota; class JACRCW01; order JACRCW01; family JACRCW01; genus JBFMGU01. The sequence goes on along the minus strand of JBFMGU010000359.1, from coordinate 2,628 downwards.
CCTCCACCTTGCGTCGTCCGAAGCAAGCCGAACCTTCCCTATTCCTGGACCGGCGCTTCACAATCCTTCACACGAGGGGCACCAGACCGTCACAGAAGGGGTCTACGGTGGCCGGCACCACGGAGGTCGGAGTGAGTCCGGAACCCAGAATCCTCATCCAGAACAACTTCCACATGATCTGCGGATGGGAGGCGCTGCTCTTTGTTGTCCTCCGCGCCGCTCCCACCGTCGCGTCCATGCGAAGCATGCAAGAAGAGCTCATGCAGCGAGCGGTGCGACAGAACGACGGAAAGGTGGGGCTCATGGTTGTGGTGGGCGAGCGCATGCCCATTCCAACCCCGGAGGTTCGGGAGGTCCTGGCCAGCCCGCCCCCCGGCTACTTTGAGCGGATTGCCGCGGTGGCCACGGTGTATGAGGGCAGCGGATTCCGTGCCGCTACCGTGCGCAGCGTCTCCCTGGCGATCCGGATCCTCTCGAAGGTGGACCATCCCTCCGAGGTCTTCTCCAACATCTCCACGGCTTCCGCGTGGATGTGCGACCAGCTCCGGCAGGGCGGACACGCCAACCTCACCACGCAGCAGATGACGGAAGCCGTCCAGCGCATGCAGAAGCTCGCGGACCTGCCCGTTGCGGCAGCCTGACCAAGCGCGGCCGTGGAACCGCGACGTTGTCACTCGAAGCGCAGCGAGGGCGCCGAACGCGAATTCACCCGTTCCTCAATTCACCGGTGATGCATTCGTGCGGGCTTCACGTACATGTTGCTTCCGCGCGTGACTGCTGCGCGCAGCGCGGGGGGCATGGAGGCAGGACATGCGTGTGGGCATTGAGTCCCTGGGTGTGGCGTTTCCTTCGACGTACGTCGAGCTCGCCGAGCTGGCGCAAGCGCGCGGTGTGGCGCCGTCCAAGTACCTGGAAGGCATCGGCGTGCGCCGGATGGCGGTGGCGGGGCCGGACGAGGACACCGTCACGTTGGCGGCGCGCGCGGGCCGGATGGCGTTGACGACAAGGCAGGTGGACCCCGAGCGCGTGGGTTTGCTGGTGGTGGGGACGGAGACGGCGGTGGACCATTCCAAGCCCGTGGCGTCGTTCGTCCAGGGATTGCTGGGCGTGGGGCGCCGCTGCCGCGTCTTCGAGACCAAGCACGCCTGCTACGGCGGAACCGCGGCGCTGCAGATGGCCTTGGACTGGATCCGGTCCAGCCGCGCCCAGGGGCAGAAGGCGCTGATCATCTGCTCGGACATTGCGCGCTATGGGCTGCGCACGCCGGGCGAGCCGACGCAGGGCGCGGGGGCGGTGGCGTTGCTGGTGTCGTCGGAGCCGGCGCTGCTGGAGCTTGATGGGATCTCCGGCCTGTGTGCGGTGGACGTCCACGACTTCTGGCGCCCCCTGTACTCCAAGGACGCCATGGTGGACGGCCACTACTCCGTGCAGTGCTATCTCGACGCGCTAAGCGGAGCCTATGCCCACTACCAGGACCAGGTGGGCGCCAAGGCGGGGACGGGTTTCAGCGATCGCTTCTCGGCGCTGGCGTACCACGTGCCCTACGGGAAGATGGCCAGGAAGGCGCACCGCCAGCTGCGGATGATGGACGGGGATCCCGACCCGGATGCGTCCTTTGCGCGGCTGGTGTCGCCGGGGTTGGTGCTTTCCGAGCAGATCGGGAACATCTACACCGGCTCGCTGTACCTCGCCGTCACCAGCTTGTTGTGCAGCACGGTGGAGGAGCTCGCCAGCCGGGAGGTGGGCCTGTTCAGCTACGGAAGCGGGTGCTGCGCGGAGTTCTTCACTGGCGTGGTGCAGCCGGGTGCGCAGGAGCGCGTGCGCGCGTTGAAGCTGCAGGAAGCGCTGGATGCCCGGCGCGCGCTCTCCATTGCGGAGTACGAGGACATCATGCGTGCGCGGGAGGGCCTGGATGAGAAACCCGCGGCGCGCGTCTCCCCGGACGACTTCCGCTTTGCGGGCGTGGAAGGACACCGCCGCACGTACGTGGCGCCCGCGTCGGCTTGACCGCTGACCGTGGCGCCGACGTGAAACACCCACCCAGAAGTCACTCGCCCGCACCCGGCGGCGGGGCAACCTCGTCGAGCGTGCGGACAAAGCTGATGTGTCGTCCCCGGTTCGCCTCGCGGACGTAGTCGCGCAGGGCTTTGCTGGCGGCCAGCTCCGCGTCGATGTCGCCCACCACGATCAGCCTGATTCGGTAGTTGACGAACTTCTGGGTCACGTCTCCCGCCAAGCCGCTTCGAAGGTCAAAGAACGCCTCGGACAGTCGGCTCCTGGGAATCACCACAAGTTCCACGCCGGCGCCAAGCGCTTCCGCCACCACATCGGAGGCGTCGGAGGGCGTCCGGATGGGCGGTCCAGCTTCCTGGAGGACAAGTGCAGGGTAACCGTTGATGGAGGTCATGTGCTGGTCATGCCATACCTGGAATTGTCGCTCCAGCCGGCTCCCCCGTCGGCCTCAGGGGCTGCGCCTGAACAGGATGCCCAGCGCCGCAACTTCGTGAGCGGGCCACGACCTGGAGTGCGGCGGGCCCTCGCCGCTTTGGACAAGTGCTCCAAAAACCGTCCTGGCTGTCGGCCGAGGCGGGTCCCGGGTCCCTTGTCGTCGTTGGCCTGGCTTGGGCG
>JBFMGU010000358.1:0-9098 GCA_040752415.1 Myxococcota bacterium | reverse complement strand
CAAGCAGCCTGGGGCTTCTTCCCATGGTTGGACCCTCGCCGCGGCTCCGACGTCGACCGTTCCCCCAATGGAAGAAGCCCCACGCCGCTCGCGGCGCTGGGGCTTAAGCGTCCCTGGTAATGCCGCGGGCTTGAATCGGCCCAATCGCGCGAGCGGGAGCCCGCGGACACAGGAACAACGGATCATTCCCCCGCTGAATGATCAGGGTTTCAGCGTGCTCCCACCGAAGCCCTTCGCTGCGGCCGCCTCTCCTCGCGCTCCGGCCGGTACTTCAACAGACGGTCCACGTTGTCCTTCTCCCACTGCAGCGCCCTGGCAGTGAGCGGGAAGGCGTTCTCCCGGGCACGGAACGCGGCGCTGTGCACGCAGCGACGATCTCCGGCCTGCGTCGCCGGGACCTGCTCGTGCAGCATCTCGTGGAACACCACGCTGGCCACGAAGAACGAGGGCACGAAGTCCTGGTCCAGCGCCGGGTGGATGACGATGGTGCGGTCCTCGGGATCGAACGAGCCCAGCTGGATGGTGCGGCGCGCTCGTCGACGCGGACTGCCCGGCTCACCCCAGCCAATGCGCGCGTCCACGCACCCGTTGAATTCCTCGTCGTTGAGCTGGTCGTAGAGCGACTGCAGGTCATGGTAGCGGCCCACCGGCGGCGCCAGCGTGCGACGGTCCCGCGTCACCAGGTGCCTTTGCTCCGCGATGAACTGGTCAATCACGCGCCCGTCGGCGCCACGACGCGGATTGGCAACGTAGCGTCCCATGGCCAGCCCCACCTCCGCCGGCGCGTCCAGGAACATGTGATGCACGCGGACCACGTATCCGTCGGTGTCGTCGGCGGGGCGCCAGGAGAGGAGGGTGTGGCGGTTGTCGGTGACCACCAGGCGCACGGGAAGTCCCGCGCCCACGGCCACCAGCTGTTGCAGCGCGCGCGTGCGCGAGATGGGCTGCTCGGGATTCAGCAGTTCCTGCCCAACGCTTGGCTCCGTCGTCACCGGGGCAGGCGCGGGGCGCGGCACGACGAGAGGAGACCGCTCGCGCGTTGAGCTGGGGTAGTCGAGAAGGGACAGCTGCTCGGCCACGTGTTCGGTCTCCGGCGTTACGCCTAGGACTACGCCACCGGAGGGCAACCGTTCAACATGCCGCGCGTCATCCCACGCCGACCGACGACGGACCCCAACCGGCTGGCAATGGGCCGGGAAGGTGCTAACACACCCGTTCACCTGACCGGGGGCTGATGCTTGAGCCCCGGAGGAAGCCGCCAATGAACGCCAAGCGCTGGCTCACCGCTGCCCTGCTCGCCGCTCTTCCGGCGTGTCAATTCTGTGAGGAGCCCCCTCTCGAGACCATCCCGCCCAACCCCGACCAGACGGACGAGTTCTGTCAGCGACCGGCCTCGCGCGTGGACATCCTCTGGGTCATCGACAACTCGGGCTCCATGCTCTCCGAGCAGAACAAGGTTGCCGACCGCTTCAGCGAGTTCTTCCGCCAGCTCCAGACCAGCCTGGTGGACTATCACATTGGCGTCATCACCACCGACATCCGCGAGGGGTTCAACGAGGACGCCAACGGCATTCTCCGTCGCTACGACGGGCCCAGCGTCCCCGGCTGCAACGGTTGTCGTTGGCTGACCAAGGACGTGCCCTGCAACAACCCCAACGTCACCCGGAACCAGGGCGAGAGCGATTCCGCGTACGAGGCGCGCCTGCAGAACGAATGCACCGCCGCGCTGGTGTTCCGCCGGCTGGTGACCTCGGGCGCGGGCGGTGGCGCGTTCGAGCGCGGACTGGAGAGCTCCACCATGGCCCTGGGCGCCATCATCGACCCGGACACCGGCGGGTACGCGAGCGTGAACGGTGAGCCGGCTGTTCCCGATGTGAACAAGGGCTTCCTCCGTCGTCGCACGGGCACGTGCCAGCCGGTGGCCAACCAGGCAGGTCTGGATTGCGCACAGCAGGAGGGTGAGAACTGCAGTGAGCCCGCGCTCTACGTCATCTACGTCTCCGACGAGGAGGACGGGAGCAGCGCGCCTTCCTCCCGCTACTACTACCGCGTGCTCGAGGGTCTGAAGGGACCCGGCAACGAAGCCAAGATCAGCACCTCCGCCATCACGGGCTGGCCCGCCAACGCCGCCGTGCCCATCACGCGTGCGTGTGAAATCTACAACAAGGCGCAGGACACCGACCCCAACAACGACCAGGAATGGCCCGCCCTCGAGCGCATCCTCCGCAAGGAGCTCGGTGGTTGTCGTGACGTGAACGCCGCCCCCGAGGACGGAAACGCTTCCGCCGAGGTGGGCACGCGCTACATCGAGGTGGCCTGCCGCACCGGTGGCGTCGTCAGTGACCTGTGCAGCGGCGACTACACCACCGCGCTCAACCAGCTTGGCGCCGACGCGGCAGGCCTGGCGCGCAAGTTCACCATCTCCCGCTGGAACGAGGTGTTCTGGGGCGACGACGGCGAGGCCTTCACCCCCGACGACGAGGACATGAACTGCGACGGCGACGCCGCCACGAAGGACGCGCAGCACCGCACCTTCTGCGTGTTCGCCACGCCGCTGGGTTCCGACGCGGAAGTGCTGGTGCGCCGCGACGACGCCACCGGCTGGCGCCTGGAGCCGTCCACGCGCTCCATCCGCTTTGACGGGTCGTTCATTCCCAAGCCCGGCACCAAGGTCACCATCAAGTACCGGCTCAAGACTCAGGGCCAATAAGGCACGTCCTCGATGAACAGCCTCAAGCCCACCCTGGTCCCGTTCTTCCTGCTGGCGTCGTCGTTGGCGCTGATGGGCAGCCAGTGTCCCATTGGTCCCATCAATCCCACCCAGCGCGGGTGTCGCACCGACGTGGACTGCGGCCCGTTCCGCACCTGTGACGTCCAGACCGGGTTCTGCAAGTGCACCGACAACCGCGGCTGCGGCGACGGAGAGTTCTGTAACGCCGTGGCGCAGTGCCAGGTCATTGCCGGCTGTATCGACAACGCGGATTGCGAGGAGCAGGGCCAGAACCTCATCTGCAACGTGCGCACGGGCCTGTGTGAGACGCGGGACCTCTGCTACTCCGACGCGCACTGCCCGCTGAACCACATCTGCGACGACTTCGTGAGCGCGTGCATCGAGGCCTGCCGCGACGAGAGCGACTGCGTGCTGGGCTCGGGCTGCGTGCGCAATCCCCCGTCGGCACCGCTGGGGCAGTGCAAGGAGGACTCCTGCAGCGTCACCTCCACGTGCCGGCCCGGCTACAACTGTGACCTGGCCACCAACACCTGCGTCTTCGACGACCGCGGCCCCTACTGCGGCGCGTGTCAGAACATCCAGGAGGGGGAGTGCGGGGAGCCCGCCAACTACTGCCTCATCGACACCACCGATCCCACCGGCCGCGGTCACTTCTGCGGCGTGGACTGCTCCGACGGACAGAGCTGCCCCAGCGGCTATGAGTGCTCCGACGTCATCATCGTGGGTCTGCCCGGCAGCGAGCAGTGCGGCGCGGAGATCTGTAACAACGAAGGAAAATGCTCCCAGAACACCAACGTGAACTGCACGCGCGACGAGGATTGTCCCATCGGCCTCCCCGGCGGTGACTGCGACCGTGGTCGCGTGGGCTTGTGTGCCAATGACATCAACACCACGTGCAACTCGGACGCGGATTGTCCGGGTGGTGGGACGGGGAGCTGTCGCAAGGCCACGTGTGCGGGTGGTGAGAACGCGGCCATTGGTTTCTGCACCTGTGTCGTCGACGCGGATTGCCCCTCGGACACCTGCGTGGGCGCGGATTTCACCGACCCCAGCAATCCCATCGCGGGCTACTGCCGCATCAGCGGCCGCGCCTGTTACGACTCGTCGACCGACTGCCTCTACAGCTGCGTCAACGGTGGTTGTCTCATTGGCCAGAACTGCGCGCCCGAGGACGGGCGGCGTTGCCAGGACCTGCGTCCGGCCCAGTGATGTCGCGGCTTCTCCTGCTTCCGATGCTGGTGGGTCCGCTGCTGGCGGCGCAGTGCTCCGGCGAGATTCCACTGGCTACGCAGCGTGCGCAGTGTCGGACGGACCCGGAGTGTGGCGCGTTCCGCTTCTGCCAGCAGAGCACGGGCCGCTGCCTCTGCAACGACGACCGCGCCTGTGGCGACGGCGAGTTCTGCAACGCCTCCTTCAGCTGCCAGCCCCTGGCGGGGTGCCAGGACAACACCGACTGCGAGCTGCAGACGGAGAACGGCGCGCCCCTGGTCTGCGACGTGAAGGCCAGTCGCTGTGAGCCCGCCGCGCTCTGCTTTGACGACTCGCACTGCCCGCTCGATCACATCTGCGACACGTTCGTGGGCGCGTGTGTCGCGGGATGTCGCGACGAGGCGGACTGCGTGCTCGGGCGTGGCTGCGTACGGGACCCGCCCACGGCGGTGTTCGGTCGTTGCGTGCAGGGGAGTTGCAGCACCACGGCCAATTGTCCCGTCGGCTCCAACTGCGACCTGACGACGAACACGTGCGTGGTAGACACACGCGGTCCGTTCTGCGGCGCGTGTCAGCGTTTTGACCCGCTGAATCCGCAGTGCGGTGACGATCCTGCGAACTACTGCCTCATCGACACGGGCGACCCGACCCGACGTGGCCACTACTGCGGCGTGGATTGCAGCCAGGACCAGGGTTGTCCCAACGGGTATGTCTGCGCGCCGGTGATCATCGTGGGCGGGCAGGCCACGCCGCCGTGTGGGGTGGAGCGCTGTCAGGGCGGGCGTTGTTCCGTGACGGGCGCGGTCTGTTCCGTCGACACCGACTGCCCGCAGGGCCCGCCGGGCGGCGACTGCGAGCGCGCGGTGGTGGGTGTGTGCGCGGGGACGGTGGACCAGGAGTGCAGCTCGGACGCGGACTGTGGTGGGTCGCAGGGCAGTTGTCGTTTCGCGGAGTGTCGGCTGAGGGAGACCAGCGCGTACGGGTTCTGCTCCTGCGTGGTGGACTCGGATTGCACGCCGGACAGCTGTCGCGGCGCGGATCTCACCGACGTCAACAACCCCATCTCCGGCCACTGCTACCTCTCCGGCCACCGCTGCTACGACGACAACGACTGCAACCACATTGCCTGTGTGAACGGCGGCTGTCTCATTGGAGAGAACTGCAAGCCGGCGAACGATCGTCGCTGCGCGGACCTGCAGACCAACAACGGCGAAGTCGAATAGCCCAAGCCAAAGCGGTACTTCATTCCGAAAGTGCCGGCCGTTCACGGGTAGACCATCGCCGGCACGTCAACAACGACCGCCCGTGCGGCCACCCGGACAATCACGCCGAGCGGAGGCCGCACTCTCGGACTGCGGTATGAAGTACCGCTTTGGCTCAGGCGAACCGGCCCACGCGCCCCCTGAACGGACGGCTACGGCTTCTTCGTCCCCATGGCCTGCTCCACCAGCGTGGCCACCTGGTCGACGATGTGCTCGACGGGAAACTGCGTGGAATCCACCCAGTACGCATCCTCCGCCTTCTTGAGCGGCGCGGCTGCGCGCTGGCTGTCCTGCAGGTCGCGCTGGATGATCTCCTGGAGGATCTGCTCCAGCGGCGGGGGAGTCCCCTTCTGGCTCAGCTCCTTATGACGACGTCGCGCGCGCTCCTCCACGGTGGCGTCCAGGAACACCTTCACTTCCGCGTCGGGGAACACCACGGTGCCAATGTCGCGGCCCTCCAGCACGGCTCCGCGTTGCGGCGCTTCCATGGCCAGACGCCGCTGCAGCTGCAGGAGCCCCGCGCGCACCACCGGCCGGGCGCTCACGGTGGAGGCGGCCATGGAGTTGGCGGGGGTGCGGATGGCGTCGGTGACATCTTCATCATCCAGAAACACGTGGTTCACGCCACCCTGCATCTGGAACCGCACCCGCGCGTGCTCCACCAGGTCCTTGAGGTGCGCGTCGTCGGAGAGGTCCACCCCCCGACGGGTGGCCGCCAGCGCGATGCACCGGTAGATGGCCCCGGTGTCCACCAGCGCAAAGTCCAGGCGCTCCGCCAGCTTGCGGCTCACGGTGCTCTTGCCCGCGCCCGCCGGTCCGTCCAACGCCACAATGAACTTGCTGCCTGGCATGGGTGGCGGCGGTACCACAGGAGCACCGCGGGATTGAAGCGGACACCGGGTGCCGCCAGGTGCCGGTGCCGGGAATAGCGGTGGACCCCGGGCTTGTCGCTTGACCCCCGCCCCGTCGAGAAAGACATTGCGTCCCATGTCCTGGACAATCCGCTCCGCACGCGCTGTCACGCTGGCTGCTGGTCTCTTCTCCACCCTTCCGCTGCTTGCCCAGAACCTCCCGGATCGACTGGGCGCGGGCACGCCGCCGCCCGGCACCGTGGCCACGGTGGATGAGGCGCACGCCACGGTGATCAACCCGGCGGGCCTGGCGTTCATGGAGGGGCCGCAGCTGGTGGTGGCGCACAGCGGCCTGGACTACCTGGGCCCCACCGGCGCTTCCGACGGAGCGTACGGCGGCGTGCGTTTCTTCCGTCGCATCAGCTTCGCCGCGGGGCTGGAGTGGATCCGCCCGCCCATGTCCTTCTACGGCGCGCCCACGTTCTCCGCGCCGCAGGCTCCCTTCCAGCCGCTGCTGGGCGCTTCCGTGCTGCGCCTCTCCGGCGCCACCGCGTTCCGGATCTCCGACGAGATCTCCGTGGGCATGGCCTACCGCCACATCTTCGGCACCAGCCGTCGACTCTATGACCTGGGCACGGTGGACCTGGGCGTGCAGGTGCGCCCGCTGCGCTACGTGGCCGCGGGATTGACGCTGGAGCAGGCCAACAGCCCCTTCGCGGGCAATGACCGCATGCTGCGCAGCATCCGCGCCGGTCTGGCCATTCGGCCGTTGTGGGAGCGCATCACGCTGTCCACGGAGGCGCGGATCGACGAGCAGCTCCGCCTGGACACCAACTGGCTTGCGCGCGCGGAGATCCTCCCCGGCATCAGCCTCCTGGCCAACGCTTTCTGGCTGGACATGCTCCAGGGCACCGGCCAGGCCGCCTACAACACCGCCAAGGACAACCGCCTCAGCGACCTCCCGTTCATCGGCGGGCAGCTCCGCGGCGTGGGTGTGCCCAGCCTGCAGCGCATTGGCTTCGGCGTGGGACTGCAGTTGGACCTGGAGCACCTGGGCGCGGGCATGCTGGGCACCTGGACGCCGGGCGCGGGCTTCCTGCAGCCGTACGGCGGTGTCCCCAACCCGCTCACCGGCGGCATGGGCACCCTTGGCGGGGTGAGCGTGTGGGGGCGCGCCAGCGTGGAGCGGTACCAGTCGATCTTCCGCTCGGGACGTCGGGCCATTGCGGTGCGGGTGGAGGATGACCTGCAGGGCGTGGGCCCGGAGAATCCCGCGGAGCAGCTCATTGCGCTCCTCAGCGCCGACGAGGGCCCCGGTGAAACCATTGCCGTGCTGGACCGCGCGGTGCAGGACGCGCGCGTGAAGGTGGTGCTGTTGCGCATCCGCGCCATCAAGGCGGGTTGGGGGCGGATTGTGGAGGTGCGGCAGCGGGTGGAGGCGTTGCGCCGGGCCAAGAAGCGCGTGGTGGCGTTCATGGAGAGCGCTGGCGACGAGGAATACCACATCGCTTCGGCGTGCGACCGCATCTACCTGGCGCCGGCGGGTGTGCTCGGCATCGACGGATTCGCGGTGACCATCCAGTTCTTCGGTGCGGCGCTGGACCGCATTGGCGTGCACGTGGAGGCGGTGGCGGCGGGCAAGTACAAGAGCGCGCCGGAGCAGCTCATGCGCACCGAGCCCACGCCGGAGAACCTTGAGGTGCAGCGCTCCATCCTGGACGGCCTGTACGACGTGCACGTCAACGCCATCAGCCGCAACCGTGGCATCCCGGCGGACCGCGTGCGCCAGCTGTTGGACCGCGGTGCATTCAGCGCCAAGGAGGCGTTGGAGGAGCGCCTCATCGACGGCATTGCGTACGAGGATGAGCTGCCGGAGCGCGTGGGCAAGGACCTGGGCGGCGGCGAGATCGACTTCGACGACGAGTACGGCAACGAGGAGCTGCGCCAGTGGCGGTGGGCGGGTCCGGTGGCCATTGGCGTGGTGATGGTGCGCGGGGAGATCCGGCAGGGTCGCAGCGGGCCGGGGTTGAACCCGCTGGGCGGCGGCAGCGGCGCCGGCGCGGATGACGTGGTGAGCGCACTGCGCGCCGCGGAGGAGGACGACAACATCAAGGCCGTGGTCCTGCGCGTGGACTCCCCCGGCGGCGACAGCCTGGCCTCCGACCTCATCTGGGCCGCGGTGAAGAGCTTGCGGAAGAAGAAGCCGGTCATCGCCTCGTTCGGCGACCTGGCGGCCTCCGGTGGCTACTACGTCTCCTGTGGCGCGGACCTGATCATCGCCGAGCCCACCACGCTCACCGGCTCCATCGGTGTGTTTGCGCTGCGCTTCGAGCTGAAGGACCTGATGGACCGCTTTGGCGTCACCACCTACGAGGAGACGCGCGGCAAGGTGGCGGGCGGCGGCCTCCACCGTCCCATGTCCGACGAGGAACGCGCCTTGATGGAGCGCTTCGTGGGCGTGACCTACGAGCAGTTCCTGGAGCGCGTGCGGGAAGGCCGCAAGTTCTCCGACGAGAAGGTGCGGGAGATTGCGCAGGGTCGTGTGTGGACGGGGGTGCAGGCCAAGGAGATTGGGTTGGTGGATGAGCTGGGTGGCCTGCCGGAGGCCATTGAGCTGGCCAAGGCGCGCGTGGGCCTGAAGGGCGACCGCACCGTGGAAATCCAGATTGTCACCGGTGAGGACAACCCGGTCACCCGCTGGGGCAGCGCGCTCAACACGTCCATCTCCATGCTGAGCGGCGAGCACCGCCGGCAACAGCAGGTTCGCAACGCCACGCGGCTGCTGCTGGGCGACCCGGAGATCGTCGACAAGGCCCTGCTGGCCCAGGAGAGCCGCTCCCTGGCCATGATGCCGTACACCGTGCGGGTCCGCTGAGAAGCCCACGCGGCCGCGCCGCCCTGCCTCGTGGCGCGGACCATTCCTGTCTGCGATTCCTCGAACCGAACGTTCCCCTTCGCGTGGCAATGCCACCTCGCGGCGGCGGTCATGCGCTGCGAGCTCAGGGCGGGGTGGGGGCCTTGGCGGGCGCCGGCGCAGGGGCGGTG
>JBFMGU010000357.1:0-9114 GCA_040752415.1 Myxococcota bacterium | reverse complement strand
AAAAAAATGAAACGGGCCAGGTTGCCCCGGCCCGCTTCACCTCAACGCTTCGTCGTCAATCTCAGGGCTCCTGCACCGCCCCCGACGAGGAGCAGCCCATGTACTCAACCGTGCACGGCGCCATGCACCCGTACTCCACGCACGGCGGGCACTCCGTCTTGTACACCGGTTCGCACAGGTCAGCGTCGGCGGAGCACTGCTCCTCCGTCAGCTGCGCGCAGCGGTCTTCCACGGGAACGCACTGGAACACGCTCTCGCACGGCGGGGGAACGCACTCGCAGGTGGGGTCATCCGCCGGGCAGGCGCAGCCGATGTCCGGGCACGCCATGAACTCCTGGCACTGCTCACCCTCGCCGCAGCCCGTGTCACGGCAGTCACCCGTCGGCACGCACTCCCACTGCTCGGCGCACGGCGGCATCGGCGGGCACTCGCAGTTGGCGTCGCCGGCCTCGCAGCCGCAGGCGCCGTCGCACGTCCCGCCCGTCAGCACGCACTCCGAACCAAAGCCGCAGCCCGTGTCACGGCAGTCGCCGGTTCCGGGCACGCACTGGTAGGTGACCTCGCAGGCGTCGGGGCAGGCGCAGGTCTCGCCGTCGTCCGTCGCCACGCAGTCGCAGGGGTAGCAGACCACGTCCTCCTGGCAGAACTCACCCTCGGCGCAACCCTGCGTCCGACAGTCATCCGCGGTGGGCACGCACTGCCAGCTGGAGAAGCACACGGCGTCGCAGGCACAGTTGGGATCGTCGGCGGAGCACTCGCACGGCAGGCACCCGAACTGCTCCTGGCAGCTCTCACCCCAACCGCAGCCCCAGGTGCGGCAGTCGTCGGTGGCGGGCACGCACGCAACCTGGCGCTCGCAGTACGGCGGGCAGTAGCAGTCCTGGGCATCGGGCGGGCAATCACAGACCGCGCACACTTCCTGGACCTCGCACACGTAGCCGGGGCCGCAGTCCACCGCGGCGCAATCCTCGTAGCTGGGCACGCACGCCGCCTGCAGCTCGCACGTCTCGGGGCAGTAGCAGTTCGGGTCGCTTTCGCGGCAGTCGCACGCCGCGCACACCTGCTGGACCTCACACACGTAGCCGGGGCCGCAGTCCACCGCGGTGCAGGGGTTCACGTCGGGAACACAGGCCCAGGTCAGCTCGCACATGGCCGGGCACGCGCAGTCCCACGCGTCGGGCGGGCAGTCGCAGGGAACGTCCTGGCACTCCGTGGACTCCTGGCAGACCTCACCCTCGCCGCAACCCCACGTGCGACAGTCATCCGCCGTGGGCACGCACTGGAACTCGCAGTCCATGTTGGGCGCGCACGCCTGGCAGGTGTAGCCGGGGCCGCAGTCCACCGCCGCGCACACCTCGTTGTTGCCCGGCACGCAGCGGCCGTAGCACACCGCGGGGCATTCCTCGTCGGAGCCGCGGCAGGGGCTCTCGCAGTAATCCCAGGTGTTGCAGATTTCGCCCGCGCCGCACTCCGCGTCGGACCAGCAGGCCACCGGCTCCGTGCCGCAGCAGTAGTCGGGGTACACGCCGTCATTGGGCGCGCGGCAGGTGCCGTTCTGGTCAACCCAGGCGCCCCAGCACTCGTTCACCGTGCTGCCGCAGTGGATGCCGTCGGAGGTCTCGGTGCAGCACTGGAAGCCACCGCGGCTCGGGTCGGATTCCGTCGTGGGGTCGGCAAACACCACCACGCAGCCGCTCGTCTCGCGACACGTCGCCTCGTCGCCAATCTGGTTGCATTCCACGGGCGCGCATTCGCAGGTGGGGCAGCCGTTGGCGTCGAGCGCCTGGCCGGCGGGACATGCCTCAAGCCACATGGGACAGGCCAGTGGTTCACACTCGCGACCGCCGGAGCTGCTGGATGTTCCTCCGTTGGAAGAACCCGACGACGAGCTGGCGCCACCACCCGACGTGCTGGACGTGCCAATGGGGTGCTCGTCGTCGCCGCCGCCGGGTCCACAGGCCGTCATCAGGGCCACTGCCAACGCCGGAACAACCGTCCATGCTGCATGGGTGCTGCGAGTCTTCATGGGTCTCTCCCCTGCGCTTGAGGGCGACTCGAAATCGCCGTGACACCGGGGGACTGATCAAGGTCCGTGCCGACAGCCGCCCACACACCCAACCTGCTGATTCTATTGGCTTTCCTGGCGACCAGCCCGCCCCGGGGACGCTGCGCTCACGCCGCAGTCCTCGGAAAAGCGCGTCAGAATCCTGAGTCCGCGCCCCCACGTCCCGCGTCCCCACCAGGGCGGCGGCCGGGAAGTCAGGATGGTTGACAGGGCTGCTCAGCGCGTCAGCGTGGCGCTCACCGCGCCATACGTGGTGTTGGCCACCGCCTTGAGCGGGATGCGCTTGTCGTCGTCGCTGACCCAGACGGTGGCGTTGACGTCGGTGACGGGGTGCCCGTCGCGGCTGAAGTGCACGGTGAGCCGCACCGCGTTCCACGCCCTGGTTCCCGCAAAGATCTTCTCCCGCCCCGCCACGCGCATCTCGGAGTCGAAGACGCGATTGTTGGCGAAGACGGCGCCGTGCACGCGGTCTCCGTCGTGGAGGCGCTGGCCACGGAGCCAGAACAGGGAGCTGAGCGGGTCCATGGGCCGGCGCGGAACCGGGACGCTGCGCGTGCGCTCACCGGAGGCGCTGCGTTCCAGCGTGACCACGCGGTCGGCGAAATAGGACTCCTCGCGGTAGCGCTTGCTCCCGTTCTCCTCCTGCCACAGGCGTGTCTGCATGGTGGTGGCGCCGGAGGGGTCGGTGAGCGACTGGAACCGGTCCTTGATGCGGAAGATGAACCGCAGCAGCGACGTGTTCTCGATGTCACCCACGAAGCTGAGCGCGCCGTTCTGCAGGCGCTCCACGCGCATGTTCGCGTACGCGCCCACCATGCCCATGTAACGCACCGCGAACTGGTACTGCTCACCGGCCAGGGCCAACGGCGGCGCCACGTCCACCGGCGCGTTGGCGTGACTCACCACGCGCACCAGCGGCACCTCGGACGCACCATCCCCCGCGTGACCGTCCGTGGCCATCAGACCCACCGCGGCCGTGGCGAGCAGCACGCCGGCACCACGACCCATCAACCCGCGCAGAGACATCGCCACCAGCATAGCGCATTGCCCGGTCCATCCACCGCGACCGCCCCCTACCGCCCCTCGGAGTTGAAGCACCCGCTGCAGCATCTCCTTGTGACGAATGTGCCGGGCCCGATCATCAGCCTTGGCCGCGGACGCGGGCGTGCGTCAGCGCAGGGTCACGGAGAGCGCGTGCTCGCCGGAGGCCTGTCCGCTGGTGAGCCGTAGAAGGGCTTAGGCATCTCCACGTCGTGATAGCGGCCAAAGCGGACGAAAATGCCTGGCCCGGGGCCACGAATCTTCCTCGAGTGAACCAACGTGTCCAAGAAGGATGCTCAGCACACAACCCCGCTTGCATGGGTGACGCTGGGGTGACGGCCGTCCAGCCGCACCTGACCGGAAATCACCGCGCGAGTGCTGCCGGTGGTGGGTGTCGTCGGACAACCCAGCAACGTCAGGGACATCACCGCCACGAAAGCAAACCTGGTTGACATGGCAATCGGCTGGCTGAGCGGCGACGCGCTGGACGGGGCCCCTCGCGCCACACTCCAGGCGTCCCGACGTCAGCGCAGGCGTTGGCGTCATACCGTCATGTGACCGTCCGCGCGGGCCCTCCTCCGCGCTAGCATGGCCCTCACCCCCATGCTCCACGCATCCCGACCCATCCGCCTCGCGCTTCTCGTCGTTGTCCCGCTGCTTGTTCCGGGCGGTTTCCTGGACGCCGCCAACGGCATGGCCGACCCGCGCTCCGCCAAGATCACCGGCGTCTACTTCGACGGCTACCTCAAGGGAGACCCGGAACCGGAGGAGGCCGTGCGCATCATGAACACGGACCCCAACCGCGTCCTGGATCTCGGCGACTTCGCGCTCACGGACCGGTTCGGACCACGTCGTCCAGTGCGGTCCCGACGTGCCAAGCACAAAGGCGAACAGGCCACCTCCAATCTGGAGGACGCGCTGGATGACGACGAGAACGCCGACGGCGAGGATGCCAACAATCCCGAGATGAACATGACGCCGCTGGAGCCCACCCACACGGTGCGGATCCCGCAGGGCACCCGGCTCCCGCCACTGGGGGAGATCTGGATTGCGCACAAGGGCAGCGCCTTCCGTCAGGTGTTCGGCTACGCGCCCGGGCTGGAGGCGGTGGACACCGACGACAAGGTGCCCAACGCGTTCGTATCCCCGTCGTGGTTGAGCCTCCCCGCAAGCCGCGGCGTGTTGGCGGTGCTGGGGCCGGATGGCCGTGTTGTCGACGTGGTGGCGTGGGAGGACAAGAGCAAGAAGCTCAACCGCAGTGACAAGCCGCTGGACCTGCGCAACATCCCCGCCGCCGGGTGGAACGGTCCGGCCATCCAGCTTGCCGGCGCCAACATCTTCGGCTGGCAGGGCCAGGTGCTCGCCCGCGACCGCGACGACGATGGAAAAATCGTCCCCGACACCGACAGCGCCGCGGACTGGGATTCCAGCTTCTCCCGTCGCTCCCTCGGCGGGGACCCGGTCCACCGCATAGAGCTGCCGGGCCAGACGCGCTTTGCCTCCGCCCGCCTCACCGACGTGCAGGCCCGCGTCACCTGCGGCAGCGCACCGGAGAACCAGTTCAAGCTGCTTGCCGGCGCGTTTGACCGGGCCAGGAAGCGCATCCGCATCAACGTCTACCAGTTCACCAACTCGTATCTCGCGGACCGGCTGCTGGCGGCGCTCAAGCGCGGCGTGCAGGTGGTGATGCTGCTGGAAGGCGTCCCCGTGGGCGGCATGCCCGACGACGAGCGCATCCTCCTGGACAAGCTGGCCACCGCGGGCGCCAAGGTGGTGTTCCTGGGACAGAAGCGCGGTGAGCCCATCAAGCCGCGCTACCGCTTCGACCACGCCAAGTACACCATCATCGACGACGACATGGTGATCATCGGCACGGAGAACTACGGCAACACGGGCCACCCACCAGATCCCAGCCATGGCAACCGCGGCCATGAAGTGGCCATCGAGCATCCCGCGCTGGTGCAGCAACTGGTGGACGTTTTTGAGTCGGACACGGACCCCGGTCACCAGGACCTGGTGGGCATCCACGACGACGCGCTGGACTCCTACGGCCTGCCCACGCGCATTCCCGGCTTCACGCTGGAGCCCAGCATCAAGAAGGGCCTCTACCCGGAACGTCGTGAGCCGCTGGTGGTGGAAGGCAAGATGGACCTGGAGCTGGTCATGAGCCCGGACACGTCGCTGAGCGAGAAGCACGGCGTGCTGGGCATGATCAACGCCGCCAAGCGTGAGGTGCTGGTGCTGCAGAACAGCATCCCGCGCTTCTGGGGCAAGGGCGCGGGCGCCAGCGACGAGACGCCGAACCTGGCGTTGATGGCGGTGGTGGAGGCGGCGCGGAGGGGCGTGCGCGTGCGCGTGCTGATGGATGGCACCTGGTACAACGCGGAGGAAGGTGACGCGCGCGACAACGACGACACCGCCCGCTACCTCAACGAGCTGGCGCAGCGGGAAGGCCTGGACCTGTTTGCCAAGGTGGTGAACCTGGACACCGCGCACCTGGAGAAGATCCACGCCAAGACCGTGATGACCGACGGAGAGCAGGTGCTCATCAGCTCCATCAACTGGTCCGAGAACTCCTTCAAGGGCAACCGTGAGATGGGCGTGGTCATCAAGCACCCCGACGTCACCGGCTACTATCGCGAGCTCTTCTGGCGGGACTGGCGTGCCAGCCGCCTCTATCGCGTCGCCGTGCGCGACAAGGACGCCCAGCTCCTCAGTGAGCCCCGCCTGGGCGCGCCCGCCATCCGTCGCGTGGGCAAGGGTGAGGTGCTGGGCGTGGTGACGGAGGTGGCGCGCGGCACGGACCGCGGTGAGGGCTTCCTGGAGATTCCACTGGAAGGCTCCATGAGCGGCTACCTGCGCGCCAACGCCGCGGGAGACCACCTCGTGACGTCGTCGGAGACGCGCTACCTGTACGGACGGGAGGTCACCGTGGAGGGGCGCGTGCTCGAGGTCATTGAGAAGCCCAAGGTGCTCCTGCTGGGATTGGACAAGCCCAAGGATGCGGACTTCCAGGTGGTCATCTTCAACAAGCTGCGCGAGAAGATGAAGGCGCAGGGCGCGGACCCCGCCGCGTCGTTCAACGGTCGCAAGGTCCGGGTGAAGGGCACCGTCAGCCGCTTCAAGGGCCCGCAGATTGAAATCCAGAACCCCGGTCAGATCACGCTGGTGGAATAGCGTTCACGTCGTCACTCCGCAGTCGGACGCGCCCGTGCCCGTGCCCGTGCCCGGCTTGAGGGTCCAAGGCCCGACGAGGTTTTCCGGCAGATATCCTTGGGCCGAGAGAACCTGCGGGCGCACGGGTTATTGGGATTTCGGGCGCCTTCAGACCTTCAGCTCGCGCCACCGGCCCTTCCTGAACGCCAGCCCCAGGAGCAACGCGCGGCACGCCCAGTCAATGGTGCTGCCAATCCAGATTCCCATCAGGCCCAGCCCCCAGCGGTGCCCGAAGAACCAGCACATGCTGAGGCGCACCACCACCACGCAGATGCACGTGACGGAGAGCGGGGTGCGCGTGTCTCCCGCGCCGCGCAGTCCCGCCGCCATCACCGCGGCAAAACCCATGAACGGCTGCGCCACCGCGCCCACCATGATCGTGCGTGTGCCAATCTCGATGATCGCCGGGTCGGAGGTGAACGCGCCCACCAACGTTGCCGGAATCGACGCGAAGACGATGCCCGCGCAGGAGAGCAGCGCCACGCTCATTCCCGCCGCGTACAGCCCCGCGCGCCCCGCCTCGTCGGGATTCCGCGCGCCCAGCTTCTGCGCCATCAGCGCACCGGCCGCAATCCCGAACCCGTCGGCGGACAGGAAGCTGATGGACTCAATGCTGAGCAGCGCCTGGTTCGCCGCCATCACCTGCGCGCCCAGCATGCCAATCAGCGCCACGTAGCCCATGTAGCCGGTGTGGAAGATGGTCTTCTCGACGAACGCGGGCCCGGAGACGCGCAGCACCCGCACCATCTCCACGCGCGGAAAGCCCACGCCCTCCGTCACCGGGATGGGACTTCCCCGACGGAGCAGCGCCCCCAGCAGCAACAGGCCCTCCACGCCCAGCGCCGTCGCCGCGCCAATGCCCGCGCCGCGGATGCCCAGCTCCGGGAAGCCCAGGAGGCCGAAGATGAGCACCGCGCTGATTCCCACGTTGATGATGTTGGCCAGCACCGCGGCCCGCAGCGGCGTGCGCGTATCTCCCGCCGCCTGCAACGCCGCCGCCGAGACCGTCTCCACGAACATGAGCGGCAGCGCCAGCAGCACCACGCTGAGATAGGCCTGGGAAGCATCCTTCACCGCGCTCTCCGCCGACGGAAACACCAGCTCCACCAGCGGTCGCAGCCAGACCAGCGCCGGCACGGTGATGACCAGCCCCACGCCCACCGCCAACGCAAGCGACGCGCGGTATGCGGACGCCGCACCCGCCCGGTCACGCGCGCCCATGCAACGGCCCACCACCGCCAGCGTCCCGGCGGAGAACGACGAGAACACCGAGTGCACGGACCACAACGCCGGCCCGGAAATCTGCATGGAGGCCAGCTCCACCGACGAGTGTCGTCCCACCATGGCGCGCCCCACCAGGAACACCACGGTGGTGAGCAGCATGTGCAGCATGACCGGCCAGGCCAGCCGGAAGACCTGTTGCGGCAACGACGTCACAGCGGGCATCCGCACGCGGTGGGCGCTTCGGAGCTCGTCGGGGGCGTGGGTCCCTGCTTCACGCTAGCTCCTCACGAGCTCGACATCCACGAAGCAGCTCCAACCCTTGTGGAGCGCCACCAATCGCCGCTCGACACGCGTGAAGGCGCCGACGGCGAACCCCGGCAGCAGGCTCCAACTCTTCAATCCCCCGGCCAGCCAGTAGCGGAACGGCGTGTTCGGCTCATAGCGCGCAATCCTAAAGCTCGGGAACTTCCGCTCGAAGCGCTCGCGGTCGCGCATGAAGACAATCCACGCCAGCGCCCCATTGGCGCCGGAAAGCGGCCCCGTCGAGGCAAACTTCCACTCCTGGGCCCCCGCGTCGAATGGCTCGTGGTGGGCGTACTTCAGGATGATGCGGCTGAGCCATCCCACGTGCTGGTCGCGCATGAAGACCCGGCCCCCCGGCATGAGCACGCGCTCGGCCTCTTTCAGGAAGGCCTCGCTGTCGGGGATATGGTGGAAGACGTTCAACATGAAGATGGCCCGCACGCTGTTGTTGGCAAAGGGCATGCGGGTCGCGTCGATGACCTGGTCGACGCCCTCGTACGGGATGGGGTCCGAGGTGATGACTTCGGGGATGTAGCGCTTGATGAAGCTCGCCCCCGAGCCGAGCTCGACGACGATGCCCTGCTCGGGGCAGCGGTCAAGGCAATCCACGTACTGCTCATAGACTTCCTCGTAAAACCGCCTGAGCGCTGGCTTTCGAGCAATCAGCGCGCGCAGCTCGCGGATGCGTCGGGGATCGTCCAGTTCCATTGGGTTCCGAGCATAGATCGACCTGTGACGACCCCTGATCACGGGCACGCAGTCTGCAGCGAAAGCTGGTTGGTGCCCTGCAACGTGCAGCCCGTGACGCCACGGATGAATCCACGTCCCGCCGCGCCGCCGCCGCCGCCACCACCGTCGGAGGGTGCGTCGCCGCCCGCGCTGGCAGGGGCGACACCGTTGCCGCCGGTTCCCCCGTTGCCGGGGTTTCCCGCACCTGCGCCGCCGTTGCCTCCGCGCGCGCGCATCACGGAAGCGGCCCCTCGGATGACGACATCACCCTCGAGGATGACCCCGCCCCCGCTGCCGCCTCCGCCACCTCCCGATTCGGAACAACCGCAAGCGCCGTTGGCGCCGGCTGCTCCATCAGCCAGCACGCTTCCTGAGAGGTCCAGCGTTCCCGCCACGGACACCTGCACCGCGCCGCCTCCCGCGCCGCCAACGTCGGTAGCGCATCCGCCGCCCTTGCCACCATGGCACCCACCCATGAGCGGTGTGAGCGTGTTGGTGCCACGTGTTGCGCCCGCATTGCCCGCGCTGCCGTCGTC
>JBFMGU010000356.1:0-9197 GCA_040752415.1 Myxococcota bacterium | reverse complement strand
GGTTGCGCATGGGTTCCACCGTCGGGATGGGAGGTGGAACCTAGGGGGAAGGGCGGCCCAAGAAAAGGCCGTCGAAGGCCGGAAGGATCACGGCGGCTGGTTGGTTGGAACCTGCCTGTCACCCCGGGGCTTGACCGTGGCCGTCCCGGGCCCCAAAGAGGCGCGCACCATGGCAAAGCAAGCTCCTCCCAAGAAGAAAGTGAAGCTCGTCCAGGCGGCCAGGAAGCTGGGCATCGAGAAGCCGGAGCGCTTCCGCCCCGACGAGCTGGAAGCGCTGCTCGGCTCGCTCCCGACCGGCTCGCCGGATGACATCGTGTTCTCGCCCTCCTCGGGCGCGCTCTCCTCCGCGGCCCTGCCCAAGGGTCCGCCCTCGGACACGGAGCTGCAGGAAGAGCTGGAGGCCATGGAGGAGGAGGAGCGCGACCTCAGCCAGGGCGACCCGTTCTTCCACGAGCCCCACCCGGACCTGCCCGCGCCCCTCGGTGTCGACGCGGTGTGGCTCCTTGCCGTCGAGCCGCGCGTGCTGTTCGTGACCTGGGATGCCAGTCCGCAGACCCGGGGTCGCGCGGGCGGCTCCGAGGACACGCAGCCCATCCTGCGGCTCGTGAGTCCGGACGCGGCAGGCCAGATTGACGTCGAGATCGACCTCCGCGCGCGCGGCTGGTACCTCCAGCCCCCCGGCGACCGCATGCGGTTGCAGGTGCTGCTTGGACTCGGTCGCGGCGCGAAGTTCAAGCCGGTGGCGCAATCCCCCGTTACCTCGGTGCCTCCGTCGCTGCCGCTGCCCGCGCAGGCCACCTACAAGGTCGCGGTGCCCTATGACATGGACCGTCGTCTCATCCCGCGCGAGGCGGGGAACGCGTGGCGTCAGGGTGAGTCCGTTCCGGGCGCTCCGCCGCTGGAGCTGGCTCCCACGCCCAGCGCCGCCGAGGTGGTGAAGCGCATCCGCGAGCAGGTTCACATGGCGCCGGAAGGCGCGCCCGGCGCGTACGAGGGCGCCGAGGAGGCCGCGTGGGCGGAGGAGGAGATTGCCAGCATGGTGGCGCACGAGGAGTTTGACGTTGTCACGGACCTGCCCAACAGCGCGGAGTACGTGCGTCGTCGGCTGCGGCTGGTGGCGCAGCCCCGCCCGCGCCTGATGAAGCCGCGCAAGGCCGGCCCGGGTCCGGAGGGATTGCCGCTCAATCTGCCCTCGTCCATGCCCACTTCGCGCGGGGCTCCGTCGTCGCAGGATTCCCGGAGGCGCTCATGACCGGCAACATCATCTTCCAGCTCCACTGTCACCTGCCGTTCGTGCGGCACCCGGAGCATGAGTACTTTCTCGAGGAGGATTGGCTCTTCGAGGCGGTGGCGGACTGCTACCTCCCGTTGCTCGACGTGCTGGAGCACCTCAAGGCGGACAACGTCCCGGCGTCCATCACCATGGGCATCACGCCGCCGCTGGCCACCATGCTCACCGACGAGCTGCTCCAGACGCGCACGGCACGGTACCTCGCGCTGCGGCAAGAGCTGGCGGAGAAGGATGCGCAGCAGCGCGGTCCGCACGACCCGTTCCGTCGCGCCAGCGACTTCTCCGTGGAGCGCACGCGCTGGCTGCGCCGTTGGTATGACGACCTGGGTCGGGACCTGTGTCGCGCGTTCAAGCGGCATTGGGATGACGGGCGCATCGAGCTCATCACGTGCAACGCCACGCACGGCATGTTCCCGCTGCTCAACGACGAGCGGGCCATCCGCGCGCAGCTCTGGCACGCGGTCCGCACGCACGAGCGCATCTTCGACCGGGAGCCCAAGGGCATCTGGCTTGCCGAGTGCGCGGTGTGGCCGGGCATTGCGTCGCTGCTTGCGGAGTTTGACCTGCGTTTCACGTTCGTGGAGACGCACGCGCTTTTGATGGCGGATCCTCCGGCGGCGGCGGGTTGTTACGCGCCCATCTACGGGGACCGTGGGGTGGCGTTCTTCGCTCGGGACCCCGGCTGTGCGCGCCAGGTGTGGAGTGCCGACGAGGGTTACCCGGGCGACCCTGCGTACCGCGAGTTCTACCGGGACCTGGGCTGGGACCTCCCGTACGAGATGGTGAAGCCGTACATCCAGGCCACCGGCGACCGGAAGAACACGGGACTGAAGTATCACCGGGTGACGGGCAAGGTGGACCTCGGTCACAAGCAGCCCTACGACCCGGAGGTGGCTCACGGTCGGGCGCGCGAGCACGGCTGGCACTTCGCGCGTCGACGGGTGCTGGCCGCGCGCGAGGTGAACCGGCTGATTGGGCAGGAGCCGTGCGTGGTGGCGCCGTTTGACGCGGAGCTCTTTGGTCACTGGTGGTTCGAGGGACCGGTGTTCCTGGAGCATGCGCTGCGCGCGCTGGCCACCCTGGAGGGCGCGCCGCGTCCGGTGACGCCGCCGCAGTATCTCCGTGCGAATCCGACGCAGCAGGTGGCGGAGCCCGCGGTGAGCAGCTGGGGGGAGGGCGGGTACTTCAAGGTGTGGTGCCAGGGCGCGAATGACTGGCTGTGGCGTCCGGTGTTGCAGGCCAAAGACCATTTCGCGCAGCACATGGATGGGAGCGCCGCGCTTGCCGACGGGTGGCCGGGTCGGGTGGCGCGTCAGGCCGCGCGTGAGCTGCTGCTGGCGCAGAGCTCCGACTGGCCCTTCATCCTCGCCACCAACACCCAGACCGGCTACGGCACCAAGCGTCCCATCACGCACCTCGCCCGGTTCTGGCGATTGATGGACCTGTGGAAGAAGCGCGGCCAGGGCCTCACGCCCGAGGAACTGCATGACCTCGAGCAAATGGAAGCGCGCGACAACATCTTCGAGGACGTGAACACCGGCGTCTTCGCGTGACGCATAGGCCATCGCCGTTGACGTCAACAGACGCAAACGCAGACGGGACGTAGACGCACACGCACGCGGAGACGTGGTCGGCTCTTGGGTCCACGCGTGTCGTTGGTCTTGACGACGAGAAACGCGGTCGGACCTGCGCGCTCCGCCAAGCCCCAGAAGCCGTCTACGTTCACGTCTACGCCAGCGTCTACGACCACGGCCGCGGCCGCGTCCGCGTCCGCGACGACGCCCACGCCCCCGCGACAGCACCCGCTTGCCCGGGATCCGCCCTTTCGTTACGCGTGTTCCTCAGTCGTCCCGCTGTCCATGTAGTTTTGTTAACGCGCTCTGCCCCCCGAACCGCTTCCGTGATCCCGGCGTCTCATGCCCATGACGCCGACCTGCCACGCCCAAGCCCCAGTCCCGGCCAGGCGCGGACCACCGTTGGTCGGCGGCGGGAAACATTTCGTCCCGTGGCGCGCTCTATCACGGAAAGCGGGAATCCCCGGCGCCGGACCGGCATCAAAACGCCAGGAAAACAATAGAGATTCTGGCTCGTTGAATCCGGCATTCTCCCTGCGGATGCCACCGCTGGGTTTTGGGTGAAGTCATGAGAACTGTCACGAAGAACAAGGCCCTTGCCGCCCAGCGTCGGCGCCCATATGTTACGTTTCGTAACGTTACATCCGGAAAGGCGGACACCATGGTGAAGCCTGAGCAAGAAGGGGCTGAGCAAGCCGAGGAGCGCCTGCCGGGGGAGGAAATCCAGGAAGCCCAGGTTGCGCCCGTCCCGTTCCCGGACGAGGAGGCGGCGATCTGGGAGGAATTTGCCCGAGCTGGGACCGTCGAGCAGGCGGATTCGGCAGCTCAAGCGCACAATCCTCGTCGGGTTCCGGAGCCGGAAACCCGGATGAGCGCCGCGGAGGAATACGAGCTGGCGCGCGTGGCGCTCGGCAAGGGCGCCGAGGCGTTGGAAGCGCGCAACAAGCTGGTGATGGCCAACTACGGGCTCATCCACATGGTGGCGCAGGCGTACCGTCGGGCGGGCATCCGCTACGAGGACCTGGTGCAGGAAGGCGCCATGGGCCTGCTCCGCGCCGCCGAGACGTTTGACCCCGAGCGGGGCGTCCGGTTCGGCACCTACGCCGTCTATTGGATTCGCTCCAAAGTCCAGCGGTACATCGAGCACCAGCGTCGGGAGACCAACCCGTTCATGGCCGGAGTGGCCTCGGTGGAGGGTGAGGATGGACGTCGTCACATCCCGCGCACCCGCACCATGAGCCTGGAGACCCCGCTGGACGCGGAAGGCGAGCGCACCCTCAGTGAGACGGTCAGCAACCCGGACGAGGTCACGCCGGAGCGCCGCGCCATCGAGGGTCAGGAGGAGGACCGCGTGGTGCGCGAGGTCTGGGAAGCCTGCAAGCAGCTCGGCGACCCGCGCCTCGAGGTCATCGTCAAGCGGCGCCTGCTCTCCAAGACGCCGGAAACGCTTGCGCAGGTGGGTCGTCGCCTCAAGCTCTCCCGCGAGGGCGCCCGCCTGCTGGAGGCGCGCGTGCTGTCCCTGGCCCGAGAGCGGCTCAAGGATCTGGGCGACGCCAGGAGCTGAAGCCTCAGGCCAGTTGGAAGCGTGAAGCGGATGTGTTTCCCTCAGCGGAGCACATCCGCTTCGCCTTTTCTGGCGGCGTGGGAGGAGCGCGTGGACCGGAGGACCTTCCTCAAGTACGGCGTCGTCGGGGGCGCGCTGCTCGTCGTGGGCGGAAGCGGGCTGGCGCTGTGGAAGGGCGCGCTGACGTTCACGCCCCGTCGCGCGCTGCGCGTCATGGATGACCTGGCGTTCAACGTCACCGCCGCCGCCGCGCAGGCCGTGGTCTCCGTCCCCGACGCCGACGCGGCCGAGCTGGCCCACCGCGTCGACGAGCAGCTCGAGCACACCACGCCCGAGGCGCGCACGGACTTCCTCAAGATGACCCGCGCGCTCAACAGCCCGCTGCTCGGTCTCATCCTGGACGGACGTCCCACGCCGTTCCTCGCTCTCGACGTCAGCAGCCGCGCCCAGGTCCTGCGCCAGTGGGGACGCAGCGGCCTGGAGGTCCGGCGCCAGGCCTACCATTCCATGCGGAAGCTCTGCGCCAGCGCGTACTACGTCGACAAGGCAAGCTGGCTGGGCATCGGCTACCCGGGGCCGCCCAACCTGGCGCTGGTGGAGACGCCATGAAGCTCACCGGTTACGTCGACGGCTCCACCCAGCCCGACCTCACGCTCACCCCGGAGGTCTGCATCATCGGCAGCGGCGCGGGTGGCGCGGTGGCGGCGCATGAGCTCGTGACGTCGGGGCGCGAGGTGCTGGTGGTGGAGGAGGGCGGGAACCACACGCGCCGCGACTTCCACATGCTCGAGGGTGAGGCGTACCCGCAGCTCTACCAGGAGGCCGGGCAGCGCACGACGAAGGACCTCTCCATCGTCATCATGCAGGGCCGGGCGGTGGGCGGCACCACGGTGGTGAACTGGACCACGTGCTTCCGCACGCCCCCGGAGGTGCTGGATCATTGGCGGGTGCACCACGGCGTCGTCGGAGTGGATACCGCGGCACTGGATCCGCACTGGGCGGCGGTGGAGGAGCGGCTCAACATCCACAAGGTCCCCGAGGCCTTGATGAACCGCAACAACCGCCTGCTCTACGAGGGGTGCAAGGCGCTGGGCTGGGACGTGGACACCACGCGCCGCAACCAGAAGGGCTGCAAGCAGAGCGGATATTGCGGCATGGGCTGCCCCGTCGACGCCAAGCAGAGCATGCTCATCACCTACCTCCCCGACGCCGTGAACAAGGGCGCTTCGGTGTTGAGTCGCTGTCGCATCGACCGGCTGCGCATCGAGCGCGGCGAGGTGGTGGAGGCGCAGGGCACCCTCCTCGACGCACCGGGTCTGCGCCCCACCGGCAAGAGCGTCTCCATCCGCGCGAAGAAGTTCGTGCTGAGCGCGGGATCCATTGGGACGCCGGCCATCCTGTTGCGCAGTGGCATCGAGAATCCTGCGGTGGGCCGGCGCACGTTCCTGCACCCGGTGGTGGTGAGCGTGGGCGTCTACGACGATCTCGTGCTCTCCTGCTACGGCGCGCCCCAGAGCGCGGCGAGCCACCAGTTCGCGCACCGCGGCGACAAGGTGGGCTTTGTCCTCGAGGCCGCGCCCCTGCACCCCGTGCTCATGGCTGCGTGCACGCCCGGCCTGGGCCCGAACCATCGCGCCGCCATGGAGCTCTTCCCGCGCGTGGCGGTGCACATTGCGCTGTGCATTGACGGCTTCCATCCCGACGAGCCGGGTGGCGTCGTGGGCGTCCATGCTTCTGGCGCGCCGTACCTGGACTACCGCTCCGGCCCGCGCATCCAAGAGGCCATGCGGGAGGCGCAGCAGCGCATGGCGGAGGTGCAGTTCGCCACCGGCGCGCGCTCGGTGATGACGCTGCACGACCCGGTGCTCATGCTGAATGACAGGTCGGAGATTCCCCGGCTGAAGGACGCCTCGTTCGCGCCGCTGGACGTGTTCATGGTGACGGCGCACGTCATGGGCGGCTGCGCGCTGGGAGAGGACCCCAGGCACGCGGTGGTGAGGAGTGAGGACCTCCGCGCCCACGACGTCAAGAACCTCCACGTGGTGGACGGGAGCGTCTTCCCCACGAGTCTTGGGGTGAACCCGCAGCTTTCCATCTACGGGCTTGCGCGGCTGGCGTCTTCACGCATGGCGGCGTCCTGGGCGCGAGGCTGAGTGGCGCGCCGAGGCGGAAAGCGGTAGGGAGCAGCCCCCTTTTTTTCCGAGGTGCTTCTGATGCAGGTGGAGAACGGGAAGGTCGTGACGGTGGCCTTTGTGCTCAAGGATGCCAAGGGCGAGGTGCTGGACAAGGCGGAAGCCGGGGACCCGCTCGTCTACCTGCACGGCGCGAGCAACATCCCCGCCGGCCTGGAGAACGCCATCAGCGGCCTGAAGGTCGGGGACAAGAAGGAGGTCCATCTCGAGCCCAAGGACGCTTTCGGTGAGCGCGAGGACAGCAAGGTCGAGAAGGTGGGGCGCCACCGCCTGGACAAGAAGCTGAAGTTCAAGAAGGGCGATGTCCTCCATCTCCAGCACGAACAGGGCGTCATGGAAGCCGTGGTGGTGGCGATGACCCCGGTGAGCGTCACGCTGGACTTCAACCACCCCCTGGCTGGAAAGGCCCTGGATTGCAGCCTGGAGGTTCTGGCCATTCGCGACGCCACCGACGAAGAGAAGCAGCATGGCCACGCCCACGGACCCGAAGGCCACGGGCACGACCACGACCACGATCATGGCCACGACCACGATCATGGCCACGACCACGATCATGACCACGAGCACGGACACCACCATCACAAGTGATGCCCGTTTCTTGACCGGCAGCGACGCCACTGCCTAGCCTCACCGCCCAACGCCGTATGGAGTCACGCCATGGCCCTGATTGACAGTCCCGAGCTTGCCGTCCGTCTGGCCCGCGCCATCGCGTCGGACATCTCGCTGTACAACGAGGCCAAGATCGTCGCCGGGCTGCAGGGGGACAACCTGTTCGAGTCCCTGGAGGGCGAGTTGGCGGAGGGCCGGGAGCTCTATCGCAGCCGGGTGACGCCGGAGCTGTTTGCGCGCAGCAACTACTTCGATCGGGCGGTGGTGGACATCATCATCCGCGCCAAGGCGCACATCAAAACCAAGATATGGTGACGCCGTCGACGTCGCCACAGCCCACCATCCACGAGCTCACGGTCCCTGCGGAAGTGCATGCCCCGCGGCTGGACCGGTTTGTCGCGGGCGCGCTCCCGCAGCTCTCCCGCGCGCGTGTGCAGAAGCTGCTGGAAGATGGCCTGGTCTCCGTGGATGGGTGCGCCGCCAAGCCCAGCCAGAAGCTGAGGGCGGGCCAGCGCATCGTCGTCACCGAGCCACCGCCCGCGCCCGCCGAGGCGCTGCCGCAGGACATCCCCATCCACGTGCTGTTCGAGGATGAGCACCTGCTGGTCATCAACAAGCCGCCCGGCATGGTGGTGCACCCCGGCGCGGGCACACCCGACGGCACGCTGGTCAACGCGCTGCTCTTCCACGTGGAGGACCTCCCGCCCGTCGGCGGGGAGCTGCGGCCGGGCATCGTCCACCGGTTGGACAAGGACACCAGCGGGGTTCTCGTGGTGGCCAAGGGCGACGCGGCACTGCAGGCCCTCCAGGGCGAGTTCAAGGACCGTCGCGCGGAGAAGCGGTATCTGGCGTTGTGTCGAGGAGCGCCCCGACCGGCGCAGGGCACGTGGGAGACGCCGTTTGGCCGCCATCCCACGGCGCGCGTCAAGTTCACCTCGCGCAAGGGCGACCGCGTGGCCATCACCGACTACCGCGTGCTGGCCAGCAATCATGGCTGCGCGCTCGTCGAGCTGACGCTGCACACCGGGCGCACACACCAGATCCGCGTGCACCTCTCCGAGCACGGCCATCCCATCCTTGGCGACGACCTCTACGGCGGAAAGAAGGCTGCAGAGCTACCCGTCCCCGGCGCGCGTGCAGAGCGACAGATGCTTCACGCCGCCATGCTCTCCCTGGCCCATCCCAAGACGGGAAGGGCGATGCGCTGGATTGCGCCGCCGCCTGCGGACTTCATGGAGGTGGCGCGGGTGTTGGGGCTGCATGACGTCGTGGAAGGGTGGGTGGCGGAGTTGCAGGGGCCACCGGGCAAGCGCGCGCGTCAGAAGAAGTAGTACCGCGCGCCCACCTGCGCGCCGACGTCACCGCTGATACCGGGGAAGACTTCCAGCGTCAGCAGGGGCTGCGCGTACAGCTCCACCGGAAAACGGGTGAGGAACATGGAGATGCCGCCCACGCCCTGCAGACCGAGCGTGCCAGGGAACGATTCCGCGCCGGGCAGGTAGATGAACGCGGGGCGCGTGCACTGGCCGGTGAAGCTGGTGTTGGCGGTCGGCGAGGTGGAGGGTTGGCAGGCGGGGAGCCAGGGCGGAATGCCAAAGGTCAAGAGCGGCCACGCCGCGGCACGCATCCCGCCGCCGACGTAGACACTGAGCTTGAACTCGGGACGCACCAGGATGTTCTGCCAGTGCCAGATGACTTGCCCCTGCAGGTCGAACTCCGGGCCGTACCAACTGTAGGTGACCCCCACGTCCGCCTGCGCGGCGATGGTCTGCGTGAAGTAGAGCTTTCCGGTGAGGGAGAGCGGTCGCCCGATGCCGACCCCGAATCCCATCTTCTTGCCCTGCGGTCCGCGACCCGCCAGGCGCTCCTCGCGGTGCTCGTACTCCTTCCAGTTGGTCAGGTACGGGTCCTCCGGCTCGGCCTTCTTCTTCTCGGCGGGCTTGTCCTTGTCGGCGGGAGCGGGCGCC
>JBFMGU010000355.1:0-9207 GCA_040752415.1 Myxococcota bacterium | reverse complement strand
CCGCGCCCATTGGGTTCATTCCACCAGGTCGCGGCACAAGGCCTCATGGTTCTCGTGCCGCGCCATGATCAGAGCGAGCAGGCCGGCGCGGCACATCTACGCCTCCCCACGCCGTGGGGGAGGCCCGCCGCCGTCGTCGTGAAGACGGTGAACGCAGTGAGGCGGCGGGGTGGGGGGGCCGAATCTGCAGTCCCTCTTGCGCCACCAACGCCTCACCCCAGCGCATCCGGGTGCAGCCTCGGCCAGCCTGCTACCCAGGGGTCCCTGATGGGGATCACGTGGGGATGGGGAGAGGGAGAGGGAGAGGGAGAGGGAGAGGGAGAGGAAGGGGAAGCCGTTGGCGTACACACCCGTCCGCAGTTTAGTGGCAACTTAGTGATTGAGGTCCCCGTGCACGCAGTTCCGGCCGCGCCGCTTGGCCACGTAGAGGTTGTGGTCGGCGCGGGCCACCAGTCCCTCCGGGCTGTCGTCGCGCCACTGCGCCCACCCCACGCTGATGGTGACACCAATGCGCTCGTCGCCGTGGGGCACCGGGTGCTCGGCCACCTCCCGGCGTAGGCTCTCCGCCAGCTCCGCGGCGCCGTGCTCCTGCGTCTCGGGAGTGAGCAAGAGAAACTCCTCGCCGCCCCAGCGGCCCAGCACGTCGCCGGAACGCAGGCGCCCGCGCAGCCGCCGGGCAATCTCGCTCAGCACCAGGTCGCCGGCGCAGTGACCGTAGGTGTCGTTGACGTCCTTGAAGTGATCCACGTCCAGCATCACCGCGCAGAAGGGCCGCCGGTGGCGTCGGGCAATGCTGCTGATGTTGCGCAGCACCTGCTCCAAGAAGCGGCGGTTGTAGCAGCCGGTGAGCTGGTCGGTGGAGGCCTGGGTGAGGAGCTCGTGGTTGCGCTGGCGCAGGCGGTCCAGCAGCGCCTTGGTGCGGTCGGCGGCCTGCACGCGCGCCACCAGCTCCGCCGCACGCACCGGCTTGGGGAGGAAGTCGTGCGCGCCGCGACGCAGTCCCTCCAGCGCGCCGGCGTCGGAGGGCGCGCCGTTGAGCAGCACCACCGGAATCAGCGCCAGGCGCGGCTCCGCCTTCAGCACGCGCAGCACCTCCAGCGCGTTGCGGCCCGGGATGCCCAGGTCCAGCAGCACCACGTCGGGCGGATCCTGGCGACAACGCTGCAGCACCTCCTCCCCGCTGGCCACGCTGCACGTGGTGTAGCCCGCCTGCTGCAGCGGCACCGCGAGCAGTCGACACAGCTCCGCGTCCGCGTCCGCCACCAGCACCGAGCGCGCGCCGGGAGCCGCCACGGTGCCCCGGCACTCCGCGGGGTGCACCTCCGCGCTGGCGGGTGGATTTCCGTCGGGCCGCGCGGCTGCGGCGCCCTCCCCTGCCGCGCCCGAGGTCGGGAGCTGCTCGGCGTCCGCACGCTCAGGCAGCATGACGCCGTCCGTGGTGCCGGAGCGGAACATCCGGGTGTGGGCGGAGGGGGCGAGGACCGCGAGACACCATGGTTCCACCGGGAGACGGCGGCCACGGCCCGGAAGGGAGGGGTTGGGCGCGCGCAGCACAGCCGTCACGTAGGGATTAACCATCCGTCCCCGCGCGCGCAGCACCGCCTCGGCGTGGCACTTAGGCCTGCGCGCCGAGCGGCTGCAGCAGCATGGGCAGGCCGTGGCCACAGGCGGCAATGAGACGCGCCCGTCGCTCCCGCCCATCCATGTCCACCGCGCGGTCCATCTCCACGGACATGGCCCAGATGTCGTCTTCCGAGCACAGGCGGTACACCGCGGGGTAGAGGACCTCCTCCTCCACCTTGAGCATCAGGAGCGTGACGCGGCTGATGCGTCGCACCGCGGCCTGCGCCGCCTCGCGCGTCACCGTTCCCGCCGCCACGCCGTGGGCCAGGTCCCGCAGCAGCTTCACCACCGCCTCCTTGTCGGAGAGGTTGCAGATGATGCGCGGCTCCAGCACCTGGTCCTTCTGGCGCAGGCGGTGGATGAGGACGGTCTCCTCCTTGAGGTTGTGGAAGCGCGTCATCAACTCGACCAGCGATTCCACCTCCGCGCCCAGCGCCGCCGCCTGGCGCGGATTGGCGGGCTCCCAGTCCTCCACCGTGCGCTCCAGCGCGGAGAGGATGCGTCGCATGGCCTGGTGCTCATCCAGCAGGATCGAGAGCTCTTCCATCATGGTGCTTCCCATGCGTGCGGCGAGGACACGCCAGAGCGGTTTGCGACGACGCTGACGGACAGCAACGCCAGCGCACTCCAAACGCGCCACACGTCATGGTCATTCCGCGCGGGCGCGCGCCGCACCGGGTGCCCAACGCGCCAGCGCGCCACGCGCGGGCAAAACGTTTGGATCAGGCGTGGATGGCGGCCAGGTCCTTGAGCCGCTCCCGCGCCGCCTCCAGCACGCGCGCTTCCAGCTGACGCGCACCTTCCCGGGAGAGCGCCAGCCTGCGGCCCACCTGCTCCAGCGACTCCGGCGTGCTGGAGAGCAGGCGGTGCCGCACAATCACCTCCAGGCGCGGGTCGCCCAGGGAGCGGCACACCTCCTTGAGCTCCTTGGCCACGCGGCTCTGCTCCAGGATCTCCATGACGCGACGCTCGGGGGTGAGGTCGTCGGGGTCGGTGACCGTCTCGCTCAGCGTCAACTCGCCGTTGGTGTCCACCGGCGTCTCCAGGCTCATGGTGCGCGTGCGCGGGAAGTGTCGCCGCCCGTCCTCTCCCGGCACCGACTCCACGCCGGCCATGAACGGGTTGGTCTCCCGTCGCTGGTGCTCGATGAAGCGCTGCACCTTGGAGCGGATCCAGTAGACCGCGTAGGTGCAGAACCTCACGTTGCGGTTGGGATCAAACGTCTCCGCCGCGCGCAACAGTCCCATGGCGCCTTCCTGCACCAGGTCCTCGTAGCGCACCCCGGTGCGCCGGTACGCCTGCGCCACCATGTGGATGAGGCCGTAGTTGGCCATGACCAGCTTGTTGCGTGCATCCATCAGCTCGCGCGCGTTCTGGGCATCCACGGGGACCCCAAAGACCTGCGTGGTGCCAGCGGCGGCGGTGGTGGTGGTGGCGTTCTGAGTGGTCACAGGTGCCTCCAGGGAGCAGCGGCGTCGATCCGGAATGGCACGACGCCATGCCAGGCGGTGCCCCCCGAAGGACGCCGCGCGGCGGGTTGCTTTGGGTGACCGCGTCCGTCCAAACGGGGCGGCACCGCACGTTCATGAGCACAACCCGCCGTGAGGGCCGCAGGGGCATCCGCGGCGGCCGTGCGCGCGGTGCCTTTCGCATCTCTTGTGCCAGCGGGTTCCGGACCCGTCGTTGTGCATGCCCACGCGCGTGCCCGGATGCTGCGTTTGATAACGAGCCGGGCTCGTCGTCGCAACCACGCGGTCACACGTTGGCGTCCGTCGTCACGCGCTGCGAGGGTGGTCGCGCCGCCGCGGAGTTCCGCGCTGCGCTCAACGGAAGTGGCGCACCCGCGCGCCCCACGGATCACAGCGGGAGCCGTGGCCATCATCACGCTGGAATGTGGCGCGGGTGTGTTCCCACGTGCGCAGTGCGTCCGACGGAACGCGGATGGGAGCGCAGCTCGCGTTCCGAGTGACACGTGCGCGCGTGTTCCGAGAAACACGGCGCCTGCGCCGGTGCTGGCGCCTCCCGCCCCAGCGTGCGTCCTGCCACGCCACGACGTCACGGGAGGACAAACGTCAGGCACGTGCGGGCCGCGACGACACCCACCCTACGTCATGGTGCGCACCGCACCCGCGGACATCATGGCTTCACGGCTCTCCCGCGTATCGCCCGTCGACGACAAAACGCGCTCCACGGAGGAATCCGCGGCGCGCCGGTGGGGTTCAGATGAGGCGTCCCAGCGGACCGAGGTCCAGGTTCAACTCGTCGGGCGGGATGTTGAAGCGACGGGCCAGCTCGTGCACCGTCTCCTCCAGCCGCATCAGCGCCAGGCCCACGGCCTCGGTTTCCTCGTCGGAGAACGTGCCCGCTTCCATGCGGCGGATGGCCTGGCGCTCCATGAGCTTGCGCAGGAACTCCACCAGGGTGAGCACCAGTTTGAGGACGGAGCGCTGCACGTCTTCCGGGTCCGCGTTCCAGCGCGGCGTCTGCAGCTTGCGTGCAACGTTGCGTTCCAACTCCTGGCGGAGGGCATCAATCTGCGCGGGATCCATCTCGCTCACACGACGGGTCTTCATTCCGCCACCTCCGGAGCAAACGCATACGCGGGCCACACGCCGCTGCACACCACGCGGAGCGGATGGAGCGCGGGCGCCAGCCCATCCACCACGGCCTGGTAGCGCGGCCCGTCGCCACGACGGACGAGATGGTACACGCTGGCCAGCAGCCCGGGCGCCTGGTGCCGGTCCACCCGCGTGGCGTGCACCAGCGGGGCCAGCGCCTGCTGCAATCCGCTCAGCTGCGGCGGGGTCAGCGCGTGGGCGCGGGCGCGCAGGTAGCGGGTGCCGGGACGCTCCGTTTTCTCGTCGGGCACGGGTTCCGGTTCCGCGGCCTGGCCAAAGACCCGCAGCGTCATCTGCTCACAACCGCGCACCAGCAAGAGCGCCGCACGCAGCGACTCCACACGGTCCTGGAGCGCCGCGCGCAGCTCCGTCACGCCGGAGAACGTCTCGCCAAAGCGCATGGGGAGCAGCGCCTGCACCGCGGCATGCAACCTGCGCACCGCGGCATCCTGGGCCTTGAGGTTCTCCGGCGTGATGCCCGGCGTCTCCGCCAGCCTTCCCACCACGACGAAGAAGTCCTCCACCGCCAGCGCCTCCAGCGGCTCCCCATGCGCACCGGCGCCCAGTCCGTGGGCGGGCACGGCGTCGATGGCGGCGTAGGCGCACAGCAACGTCACGGCGCGGGCTTCTTCCGCGGAGCCAGCACGCGGTCGGCGGCGCACAACAACGCGGTGAGCTGGATGTAGACCAGGTCCACGTCGGCCACGCCCAGGACGAGCTCGCCCTTCAGCACCACGCCCTTGTTGAGCAGGTGGTCCACCACCTCCAGCAGCGAATGGTCGGCCTGCTCCAGCACCTCCATGTTCGCGTCGAGGGGCAGGGGCGCGGGGCGGGCGCGGGTCCGACTCATGCGGCCTCCCCCACGAAGTGGTACGGCGGCCACGGACCGGTGAGGGTGACGTCGACACCCAGTCCGCCCAGCCGGGCCGCGCTGGCGCGCACCTCCGCCTCGAAACGTTGGAATCCCGCGCGCGGCACCAGGAACGTGGCGTCGAGCAGGAGCGCGGTGGCGGCCTGTCCGTCCAGGGCCTTGGCCTGGCGTGCGTCGGAGGCCAGGGGCAGCAGGCGTTCATACAGCGCGCGCGCCTCCTGGTGGGCCCGCACCACGACGTCACGTGCGGCATCCTGCGCCTTCTTCTTCTGCAGGAGGAAGCTGGTGCCGCTGACGTGTCCGGTGGTGGGAGTTGCCTGCTGCGCTGCGTGCTGGCGCGCCTTCACCTCGTGCAAGCGGACGCGCACGCCCCACTCCGCGCATCCCTGCAGTCGACGCAGCAACGTGCGCAGGCGTTTCTCCGCTCCGCGGATGTGCGCGACCGCGCGCTCGTCGCTGTTGAACAGCGTGAAGAGCTTCATGGGAATCACGGTGCCGCGCGCCATGAAGGCCTCCACCACCGTCTCGTGCGCCAGGGCGTGACGGGAGACCCAGTCCAGGTCCTGCAGCTTCTGCTCAATGGGCGCGCTGCCGTAGCGGCTCAGCGGCGCATCCGCCACGACGAGCCACAGCGCCTCCCCCGCCTCCAGCACCCGCAGCGGCCCGGTGCCGGGAAGCCCGGGTGGCGCGTCGACGACGGAGGGACGCTGCGGCGCGTGCACCGCGCAGTACAGGTAGGTGGCGCTCGCGACGGAAGGCGCCCGCTTCTTCGCGCCGCTGGTCTGGCGGGGGCGGGAAGTGGAACGACGTGCGCCCGTGCTCGTGCTCCCGGTGTTCCTCGTCATCGCGCACCTTCCGTGGCGTCGTGCAACGTCGTCACCGTTCCCTTACTGCGCGCCGCGCACGACCAGCAAGGCGCTCCGCGGGTGCAAGGCTCCACTGCGCTCCCAGGGAGACCAGCGCTTCCCAGCCGCGCGGCGGCGGGAAGACCTGCGGCGCACGGAGCTCCGTGGCGCTGGGAAGGCGTTGCAGGTGCGCGTGCTGCGCCGCCCCCGTCCGACGACACCGCGGGCACCCCCCGCTCGCCACCGCGTTGACCAGCAGCGTGGGCGCGCTCATGCCCAGCGCGTGGAGGCGTTGCAGCAACCGCTCGGTTTCCGCCAGCGGGAGCTCGGCCGCGCGCGTCACGGGAATCACCTGGGTGCGCTCCGGCTGTCGCAGCAGCTGGCCGAGCACGCGCAGCCCGCGCGCCAGCTCCAGGAGGTCCTCGGCCAGTCTCCCCAGGCCCACCACCTCCCGGTACTTCAGCAGGATGGCCAGCAACGCACGCACCCACTCCTGCGCCACCTCCGGCATCTGCAACAGGCGCAGCGCATGGCCGGTGGGCGCGGCATCCACGACGACGAGGTCGTAGCGCGCGGTCTCCGTCGCCGACGGGACGAGCACATCCATGACCGAGAGGATGGCGAACAGCTCGTCGATGCCCGGCGGCGCCAGGTCCATGAGGTCCTGCATCACCGCGCGGTCATAGGTGGCATCCAGGCGGGAGCCGCGCAGCAGGCCGTCAAAGAGCTCGTCGACGGCGTGGCGGTAGCGCTCGCGACGCACCCGGAACGCACGGTCCGCGTCGAGCTCGCGCGCGCGCAGGCCGGGGAAGGGGCCGGGGATGGGCCGCTCGTGGTCGTCCAGCGGGACATCCAGCACGTCGGCGAGCGAGTGGGCGGGGTCGGCGGAGAGGAGGAGCACCCGTCGCTGCGGCTGGTGCAGGCACAACGTCAGCGCGGCGGTGGCGGCGCAGGTGGTCTTCCCCACGCCCCCCTTGCCCGCGAACAACACCAGCTGCGCCCGCGGCGGGAACACCAGCCCCAGCCACGTCGGCGGATGCCTGGGACGCTGGAACGGTGCGGGCGTGGCGCGCGGGGACCGGGCCGGCTCCCACCTCGGACGCGTGGTGGTAAGCGCACGACCCAGCTTGCGCAGCGCGTTGAGGCCGCGTGGCTCGTCGTCGAGCGCCAGGACCGGACGCACCGTGATGTTGGGAAGACGCGCGGTGAGGACCTCCGCGGCCTCGGCCTCCGACCTCCGGCGCGCGGTGCAGGTGGCGCAGCGGCTCGTGGTGGGCGGGGTGAGCCGGTTGAGGATCAGCTCCTCCACGGTGATGCCGCCCTGGCGCAGCGCGGTGACGCCGTCGATGGATTCCTCCACGCTGAGCGGCTCCGCCAACGCCACCCACCGGAAGGCGCAGCGCGTGGGGTCCTGCAGCAGTTCCAGCAACGCGCGCCCGTGCTCGTCCATCTCCTCCACCACGGCGTCGACGTTGTCCGGCTGCCACCACCCGCGCAGGCTCTCCGTCACCACGCGGTGCTTCTCCTGCATCCCGGAGAAGATGGCCGCCAGGTTGCGCAGCGTGCGGGGCATGGAGAGGAGTCGCAGCGTGTGACCGGTGGGCGCGGTGTCCACCACCACCACGTCGGGACGTGCGGCGGTGGCACGCCGGTGCAGCTCCAGCAGCCCCACCAGCTCGTCGACGCCCGGCACCGAGAGGTCCAGGAACTGGTCGATGTCCTGGTCATCCAGGTAGGTGCCGCGGGAAGCCGCCAGGCGCAGCGCGCCCCGACGCTCATTGAGCCAGCGCGCCAACGCCGCGTCGGCGTCCAGCTCCACGGCCTGCAGGCGTCCCGCGCGGGAGGGAATCCGGGTAGCGCGGTCACCGAGGGGCACGGCCAGCGCGTCGCCGAGGGAGTGCGCGGGGTCGGTGGAGATGAGCAGGACGTGGGCGCCGCGCTCCGCCAGGTGCAGCGCGGTGGCGGCGGCGCAGGTGGTCTTCCCCACGCCGCCCTTGCCGGAGAAGAAGAGGTAACGCGGGGAGGGCCACGACTCCGGGGCCGGTCGTGTTGGCCTTCGGGTCGCTTCGGCGCGCTTAGCGGTCGTCCGGGTCCTGGCCGCCAAACTCGATCTCCACACCGGTGACCCGGGCGTCCTTCATGTCCGGCGTCCCCTGCCGTTGGCGCTCCCGGATCTCCCGCAGGCGGGCCAGGAGGACGCTCTCCAGCTCGGCAAACTCGGTATCACTCAGCTCACCCAGCTCGTGGCGCATCTGCGCGGCCAGCAGCTGCTCGCGCAGGCTGGTGTCGTCGTTGAGCTCGGCCTCCGCCGCGGCCGCCAGCTTGTCCAGCACAAAGCGGATGCCACCCACCAGGAGCCGGTCCAGCACAATCATGCGCTGTCCCGCGCCCGCTCCAGCTTGAGGCGGATGTTGACGAAGTTGTAGGGCGGCCACGGGCCCGTGTACTTGAAGGTCAGGTTGTCATAACGCGCGCCAATGGCCTTGAGCCGCGCGTCAAAGGCCGTTTCCTTGTCGCGGCTGACCAGGAACGCGGCGTTCATGATCATCTTGTCGCCAATGGGCTTGTTGGCACGGCTGGCCACGCACACGTCGGCCAACCCGTCGAAGATCGCCTGGACATAGCGTTCACTTCGCGCGCCCAGCAGGCTGTCCACCAGGCGCCCGTACTGCATGCGCGCAAAGTAGGTGGAGCCCTTCTCGCTGGAGATCTCCTCCTTGAGGCGACGCACGTTCTCGTCCTCCCGCTCGATCTCGCGCACCACCGCCTCCGGCTCCCACAACACCTTGAGGCCGAACTCCAGCTTGTTCTGCATCTTCACCAGCACGTCGTGGAAGGCGTCATACGCGCTGCGCAACAGCTCGATGATGTCCTCCCGCGTCTTGAACACCGTGCCAAAGCTCATGGGAATCACGGTGTACTTGCGCATGACCGTCTCATTGACGCGCTCGTGCGCCAGCACGTTCTCCCGCGTGGGGTCGTAGACCTCAATGGGCGTGTCGCTCACCACCGCGGCAATGTCGCCGTAGTTGACGGTGTGCACCTCCGCGGGCTCCGCGCCAATGCCAATGGGCCCGAAGGAGAGCAGCTCCGTGGATTTGATGATGCAGTAGACGTACTTGCCGTGCCCGTCGGTGCCTTGCGCGCGGGCGCGGGAGCGACGGGCGGGCGGCACGGGCGCCTGCGGGTGGATGGCCACCGGCGCGGGCGCGGGCGGGGCCTTCTCGGTGCGGGACTGCGCGCCCGGTCG
>JBFMGU010000354.1:0-9274 GCA_040752415.1 Myxococcota bacterium | reverse complement strand
GGCGTGGACGGGGTGGGTTCTGCGGAGGCGGAGAGACCCAGGGTCAGGGCCAGCGCAACGGGGAGAACAACCATGGAACGCACCTACCACGCGCGCCTCAACGGGGCGCCACAGGGCGCGAACGCTTAGTACAGGTGATCGCTCCGGCGCGAGCCGCGGCGCGGGAGATCTGGCGGGCGTGGTGGCGCTGACGACGTCGGTCCGACGTCATGGGGGGCGCCGGTGAAGCCCCGGGCCGCGGAAACGCGGTGATCTCCCTTGACGCTCTGGGACCCCTCCTGTATAGCGCCAACCCCCTTTGTCGGCGGGTCGTGCGCCCGCCGTGTCTGTCCTGGAAGGTCTGGCCCATGGCAATGAAAGATCACCTCCCCACCCGCCCCGCCACCCCGGAGCAGGGTGCGCGTCAGTGGTTCGTGGTGGACGCGGACGGCAAGACGCTGGGTCGCCTCAGCAGCCGCATTGCCGCGGTGCTGCGGGGCAAGAACAAGCCCGCGTTCACGCCCTACATGGACACCGGTGACTTCGTGGTGGTGGTCAACGCCGAAAAGGTGGTGCTCACCGGCAAGAAGGAAACCGACAAGATCTACTGGCGTCACACGCTCTACCCGGGTGGCGAGCGCGCCACCGCGGCGGGCAAGATGCGCCAGGAGAAGCCGGAAGAGCTCATCAAGATTGCGGTCAAGGGCATGTTGCCCAAGACCCGCCTGGGTCGGGCCCAGATGACCAAGCTGAAGGTCTACAAGGGCCCGGATCATCCCCACAAGGCGCAGCAGCCCAAGCCGCTCCCCCAGTGAGCATTGCCAGAGAGCAGGACTGAGAGATCATGAAAGAGACTCGCTTCTACGCCACCGGGCGCCGCAAGGAAGCTTCCGCTCGCGTGTGGGTCAGCACCGGTGACGGCACCATGAGCGTCAACGGACGGACGCTGGAGAACTACTTCCCCCGGGAGGCGCTGCGCATGATGTTGCAGCAGCCGCTCGACGTTACCGAGGGCAAGGGCAAGTGGACCATCCGCTGCACCGTCCGCGGTGGCGGCCTCTCCGGCCAGGCCGGCGCCATGCGCCACGGTCTGGCGCGCGCGCTGTGCCGGGCCAACCCGGACCTGCGCACCGCCCTCAAGAAGGCCGGCTTCCTCACGCGCGACAGCCGCACCGTCGAGCGCAAGAAGTACGGTCGCCCCGGCGCCCGCAAGCGCTTCCAGTACAGCAAGCGCTGATTGGCCCCGGACACGCGGCGCGGGTTCCAACCCCCGTCGTCGCGTGGACCGCCAAGCAACCAGAGCCCCTTGGGCGGACCACATCAGTCCCGCCCTGGGGGCTTTGTGTTTTGGTCACGACGTCATTCGCGCGCCTCCACCTTCGTCCGCCGTGTTACGGGCGACACGTGGCGGCAGCCGAGGCTGCACCTGGAGGGGCACCAAGCCCGGCCTCGCAGCGCTCCTGCGCCATTCCGCCGCGCCGGGCTCTGGCCTTGGTGGCGACGAGAATCGTGGCTGGAGCCATGCAGGGGCTGGTGCTCTGTTACAGCGGTTCCCGTTCGGGTTGACCGTGATTCCGTCTCGGGGAACGCACCGGCGGCTCAAGCCGCGTCTGGAAAGGCACCAAGCCTTGCCTCGCATCCCGCTTGCCTCATTGGGCCGCGCAAGGCTCTGCGTTGGTGGCGTTGGGGAACGTGGTCCGCAGCATCCAGGTTTGTGACGAGGACCCGGAACGTCACATTCTCAAGCCACGCACCCTATGTCACCAACGCAGAGCCTTGCGCGGCCCAATGAGGCAGGCGGGATGCGAGGCAAGGCCTGGTGCCTTTCCAGACGCGGCTTGAGCCTGGCTTGAGCCGCCGGTGCGTTCCCCGAGACGGAATCACGGTCAACCCGAACGGGAACCGCTGTAAGCGTTCGAGGCGGTTCCCGTTCAGGAACGTGGGACCGTCGTTCGTTCGCGGCCGCGCACCGGACGAGCAGCACAATGACCTGCAACAACCAGGCGCCACTGACGTCCGGGACGGGGATGGGGACTGGGGAAAAGCCGTCGCGTCGGTGAACCTGAACAGGAACCGCTGTCGTCCCTTACAAGAGCAACCTCGCCTGGCGACGACGCTTGGATTCGCGAATGGCGACGAGCCGGGGACGCGCTGCGCGATGATGGTTCTTTGCGTGGTGTTCAGGGACCTGCGTCCGTCGCCGGGCAGTCGGCGGGCGGACCGGCGTCGTTGCACGGGGGAGGCGCGCGGTCGCTGTTGGACTCGCCCACGTCAACACCGGACACGTCGCGCTTGTCGGTGAGGGAGTGGCCGTCGGTGTCCGTCAGCGTCATGGAGAACACGAACGGACCGCCGCACAGGATGCGACTGCAGCCTTCCGGGTACGGGTCCGGGATGAACGCCAGCACCCCCAACGCCTCCTGGCCGCCGGAGCCCGCGTTCAGACACAGGTGGCTCGGGCCGCCCTCGGTGATCAGCCGGCCATCCGGCTCCTCCATGCGGTAGGTCACCTGCACCCGCGGCCCCACGCCCTGCGTCCGCATGGACAGCCACAGGTGCGCGCCGCCCTGCTGCCCAAACCCCGCCAGCCAGCGACCGCCGTTCTCCACCGGCACGAACGTGTTGTACCCCGACCCCATCTCCAGCTTGGGATCACCGCTGATGACGCCGGAGAACGCGCGACACGTCGCCGTGGCCGGGTCGGAGGCATCCTCGGGATTGCATTCGCCCAGGCAGCTGGTGGCCAACAGGCCCAGTGCCAAAAGCGGGTGGAGTTGGCGACGTCGTGATGCCAGGGACCGGGAAGACACCTTCCAACCTCCGTCAAGGCGCGCGTTCCTAGCACATGCCCCCGCCAGGTCGAACGCTTCGTGCGTCCCGCGTGACGACGACAGCTTTGCGCCACGGCTGGAGCCCGTGCGTGACCATGCAGCCTTCGCGCGGAACGTCGTGGCCAGCGTGTCCCGGCTGCGGTAACGGGAAACCCGGAGCTCCCCCACATGGCCACGCTCAGTCTGCTCAAGCGAGAACACCCCCTGGCCCCGGCCACCGCGCAGCGGGCCACGTTGGCCGCACTGCCGCTCGCCCGTTCCTTCGAGGACGCCCTGCGCAGCCACGGGCTGCACCCGCTCAAGCCCACCCGCGTCGAGATCCTGCAGCTCAACGTGGGCAAGCGCTGCAACCAGACCTGTCGCCACTGTCACGTGGATGCCGGACCGGATCGCAAGGAGGTCATGCCCGACGACGTCGTGGACGCCTGCCTGCGCGTGCTCCAGCGCGACGAGATCCCCACGCTGGACATCACCGGCGGCGCGCCCGAGTTGCACCCCCGCTTCCGCGACATCATCCGCCAGGCCGCCAACGGACGACGTCGCGTCATCCACCGCTGCAACCTCACCGCCGTCACGCTGCCCAACTACCAGGACATCCCGGAGCTGCTCGCGGAGCGCCACGTCGAGATCGCCGCGAGCCTCCCGTACTGGCAGTCCGCGCAGACCAACGCGCAGCGCGGCGACGGCGTGTTCGAGGATTCCCTGCGCGCGCTCCAGCGGCTCAATGAGCTGGGCTATGGCGTCGAGGGGAGCGGGCGGGTGCTGACCCTGGTCACCAATCCCGTGGGCGCGTTCCTCCCCGGCAACCAGGCCTCCCTGGAGCGCGAGTGGAAGGCGGAGCTCAAGAAGCGCCACGGCATCCTGTTCAACCGCCTCTTCACCATCACCAACATGCCCATCAGCCGGTTCCTCGAATTCCTCGTCGAGAAGAACAACCTGCAGGGCTACATGGACAAGCTGGTGGCGGCGTACAATCCCGCGGCGGCGGAAGGGGTGATGTGTCGCAACACGCTCAGCGTGGGTTGGGACGGCCGCCTGTACGACTGCGACTTCAACCAGATGCTCGAGCTGCCCGTGGCCGCGGGCGCGCCGCAGACCATCCACGACTACGAGCGGGCGGCGTTGGAGTCGCGCGCCATTGTGGTGGGGCCGCATTGCTTTGGCTGCACGGCGGGGGCGGGGTCGTCGTGTGGCGGGGCCACCTCGGGCTGAACGCACCCACGCAGGTGACATTGAGGGTGGACGCGCCGGGAGCTACACCGGGCGCGCCCGTTTTCATTTCGCCCGACGGCGAGAGGAGCACGTCATGAAGGTCCTGGTGGTGGACAAGTTCCCGGATGCGGCCATCCTCAAGATGCGCGAGCAGGGCTTCGTGGTCGCCTACAACGCCGACCTCAAGGGGGATGCCCTGCTGGAAGAGGTGCGTCGCAGTGAGGCCGACGCGCTGGTGGTGCGCTCCACCAAGGTCCCCGAGGCCATGATGGAAGGCGGGCGCCTCTCGCTCATCGTCCGCGCCGGCAGCGGGTTCGACAACGTCGACGTCAAGGCCGCGTCCCGGCGTGGCATCTACGTCTCCAACTGCCCCGGCAAGAACGCCACCGCGGTGGCCGAGCTGGCCTTTGGTCTCATCCTGGCGCTGGACCGTCGCATTGCCGACAACGTCAGCCAGCTGCGCGAGCGCAAGTGGAACAAGAAGGAGTTCTCCGTCGCGCGCGGCTTGTACGGTCGCACGCTGGGGGTGTTGGGCTGCGGCACCATTGGCAAGCTGGTGATCGAGCGCGCGCACGCGTTTGGCATGCCGGTGGTGGCCTGGAGCCGCTCGCTGACGACGGAGATGGCCCAGGAGCTGGGTGTGGAGCGCAAGAGCCGCCCGGAGGAAGTGGCCGCCGCCGCCGACGTGGTGAGTGTGCACCTGCCGCTGGCTGCCGAGACCAAGGGGCTGTGCGGCTCCACGTTCTTCCAGGCCATGCGCCCCGGCGCGTACTTCATCAACACCAGCCGTGGCGAGGTGGTGGACCAGGGCGCGCTGCGCAAAGCGCTGGACGAGCGGAACATCCGCGCCGGCCTGGACGTGTTTGCCAAGGAGCCCGCCACCGCCACCGGCGCGTTCGAGGACGACATCGCCAGCCACCCCAACGTGTACGGCACGCACCACATTGGCGCCTCCACCGAGCAGGCCCAGGACGCCATTGCCGACGAGACCGTGCGCATCCTGCGCGAGTACCGCGACACCGGGCGGGTGCCCAACGTGGTGAACCTGTGCGCGCGCTCTCCCGCCACGCACCTGCTGGTGGTCCGTCACCACGACCGCGTGGGCGTGCTGGCGCATGTGCTCACCGGGCTGCGCGGCGCCGGCGTCAACGTGCAGGAGATGGAGAACGTGGTGTTCGACGGCGCCGAGGCCGCCATTGCGCGCATCCACCTCGATCGCGCGCCGCCCGAGGCGGTCCTCTCCGAGATCAAGGCCGGCAACAGCGACATCATGGAGCTGAACATGCTGAGCCTCTCGCGCCCGTCGTGACCGCGGGTGGTGCCGCGTTCCGCTGACGCGAGCTGGGCCGCGGTTTCGCATGGGCCCGGATGCGTGCGGAGATTGAGGACGGCAGGCACGGCAGGGACGGTGGCGGCGGCGTGGGCGCTTGCATCCCACGGCCTT
The DNA here is from genome assembly GCA_040752415.1 of Myxococcota bacterium. Lineage (GTDB taxonomy): Bacteria > Myxococcota > JACRCW01 > JACRCW01 > JACRCW01 > JBFMGU01. The sequence goes on along the minus strand of JBFMGU010000354.1, from coordinate 3,808 downwards.
CCACGTCAATGAAACGCGCCATGTCGAACACGCCCGAGCCCCTTCCCAAGGCCTATGACCCCTCCGAGGTGGAGACCCGCTGGTACGCCCACTGGGAGAAGAACGGCTACTTCACGGCCAACCCCGAGCCCTCGCTGCTCCCGCCCGAGCACCCCGACTACCGCCGGCCCTACGTCATCGTGATCCCGCCGCCCAACGTGACGGGCTCCTTGCACATGGGCCACGCCATGTACGTCATCGAGGACGTGCTCATCCGCTGGCACCGCATGCTCGGCGACAACGCCATGTGGCTCCCCGGCGTGGACCACGCGGGCATCGCCACGCAGATGATCGTCGAGCGGGAGCTCAAGAAGAACGAGAACAAGACCCGCCACGACCTGGGTCGCGAGCAGTTCCTGGAGCGCGTGTGGAAGTGGAAGCACGAGAGCGGCGGTCGCATCACGCAGCAGCTCCGCGCGCTGGGCTTCAGCCTGGACTGGACGCGGGAGCGCTTCACCATGGAGCCCGCGCTCTCCAAGGCCGTCACCGAGGTGTTCGTGCGGTTGTGGGAGGAGGGCCTGCTCTACCAGTCCTCCCGGCTCATCAACTGGTGCACCAGCTGCCACACCGCGCTCAGTGACCTCGAGGTCGATCACGAGGAGGAGAAGGGCAAGCTCTGGGAGATCGCCTATCCGCTCGAGGACGGCAGCGGTGAGGTCGTGGTGGCCACCACGCGCCCCGAGACGCTGCTCGGCGACACCGCCGTGGCCGTCCACCCCAAGGACCCGCGCTACGCGAGCATGCACGGCAAGCGCGTGAAGCTGCCCCTGGCGCCGGAGACGCGCACCGACAGCGAGGGAAGGAAGATCCCGCGCGCCATTCCCGTCGTCACCGACGCGATCCTCGTCGATATGGCGTTCGGCAGCGGCGTGGTGAAGGTGACCCCGGGCCATGACTTCAACGACTTCGAGACCGGCAAGCGCCACGCGCTCCCGCTGGTGAACGTGGTCAACCTGGACGGCACGCTCAACGAGAACGCGGGCGCCGCGCTGCAGGGCAAGAAGGTCGACGCCGCGCGCAAGGAAGTGTTGCGGCTGCTGCACGAGCAGGGCCTCTTGCGCGGGGAGAAGGATCACACGTTGGCGCGTGGTCGGTGCCAGCGCTGTTCCGCCGTGGTGGAGCCGCTGCTCAGCACGCAGTGGTACGTGCGCACCAAGCCGCTGGCCGGACCCGCCATCACCGCCGTGGAATACGGGAAGACGAAGATCATCCCCGAGGGCTGGACCAAGACGTACATGCACTGGATGACCAACATCCAGGACTGGTGCATCAGCCGGCAGCTGTGGTGGGGCCACCAGATTCCCGCGTGGTACGCGCCGGATGGCACCGTCTTCGTCGCGCGCGACGAGGCCGCGGCACGCGAGCAGGCCGAGAAGAAGTTCGGCGAGGGTGTGGTGCTGCGTCGCGATGAGGACGTGCTGGATACCTGGTTCTCCTCCGCGCTGTGGCCATTCTCGACGCTGGGTTGGCCCGAGCGCACCAAGGACATGGACGCGTTCTACCCGGGCGCCGTGCTGGAGACCGGGTTTGACATCCTGTTCTTCTGGGTGGCGCGCATGATGATGATGGGCCTGCACTTCACCGGTGAGGTGCCGTTCCGCCACGTCTTCCTCCACGCCATGGTCCGCGACGAGAAGGGCCAGAAGATGAGCAAGACGCGTGGCAACGTCATTGACCCCCTGGACGTGGTCAACGGCGCGCCGGTGGAGCGTCTGCCCAAGGAGCAGCAGAAGCAGCACCCCGAGGGCTGGCGACCGCAAGGTGCCGACTCGCTGCGCATCACGCTGGCGTCGATGGCCGCGCAGGGCCGCGACGTGAAGCTCAGCATCGACCGCGTCGAGGGCTACAAGGCGTTCATCAACAAGGTGTGGAACGCGGCGCGCTTTGCGCTGATGCGCGTGACGCCGGGCCCGGTGAAGAGCATTGACGAGGTGCGCGCGGACATGAGCCCGGCGGACCGCTGGATCCTCAGCCGGCTGCAGCAGGTGGCCGCGGAGGTGAACGTGGCGCTCGCCGAGTACCGCTTGGACGAGGCCACCGGGGGCATCTACCACTTCCTCTGGGACGAGTTCTGCGACTGGTACATCGAGATGAGCAAGCCGGCGCTCATGGAGGAGGGACAGAGCCCGGCCAAGCGCGCGTGCGAGGCCACCCTGGTGCACGTGCTGGATACCAGCCTGCGCCTGCTGCACCCGTTCTGCCCGTTCGTCACCGAGGAGATCTGGCAGAAGTTGCCGCTGGCTCGTCGGGAGTCACCCACCGTCATGAAGGCCGCCTATCCCCGCGGCGAGACCGCCTGGCACGACGAGCAGGCCGAGAGCTCCGTGGGCGCGGTGATGGAGCTGTGCAGCGCGGTGCGTCGCCTGCGCGCCGACGTGGCGCTTCCACCCGCCAAGAAGGTGCCGGTGCGCGTGGCGGGAAGCGCGGGCGCGCGCACGGATGCGCTCCGGTTTGAAGACGCGCTCAAGCGGCTGGGGGCCATTGAGAGCATTGAGCAGCATGACGCGCTCTCGCCGGAGAAGACCAAGCAGTGCGCCGTCATGGTGACCACGCGCTTCCAGGTGGCGCTGCCGCTGGAGGGCCTCCTCGACGTGGCGGCGGAGAAGACCCGCCTGCAGAAGGAGATCGACAAGGCGCTCAAGGAGAAGGGCTCCATCGAGGGTCGCGTGAACCATGAGGGGTTCCGCGCGCGCGCGCCCAAGGATGTCATCGAGAAGGATGAGGCGCGCGTGAAGGAGATTGCCGAACGCGTGGAGCGGCTCAAGGAGACGTTGTCGCGGCTGGGGTGACGTCGAGCCCCGAGGTTTGACGTCGTCACGGGCGAGATCGCCGCATCTCCTGCGGACAGTGAGTGAGAGATTCGGCCCCGTTCCGCAGGAGCGAAAGCGGTACTTCATACCGCAGTCCGAAAGTGCGGCCGCCGCTGCTCCCGTGCTTTGGATGGCCGCACATGATCCGTGCCGGAGATGGTCTCATCGAACGCAGGGCCGGCACTTTCGGACTGCGGTATGAAGTACCGCTTTCGCTCTTCGAATCTCGCTCCGTTTGAGGGGGACGTTCACTCCGCGAAACGGATCTTGGCGGAATCACCCTCGCTGGCGTTGGCGGGGGACTTCTCCAGGCCCAACACCACCCGCAGGCCACTCGGCATGGAGGTCACGTCCTGCACCTCCGCGTCGTAGCTCTGATCCTCGATCTCCACGGTGGCCTTGCTCCCCACCCTCACGCCCTTGGCGTTGGCCTCCGGCAACACCGCCGCCACCGTCACCAGCTTCCCCGACCCGCCACAGCTCAGCTTGAACGCCGGCGTGCCCTTGCCCGCCCGCTTGCCCGCCACGGCGTTCACGTCGGTCACCGTGCCTTCACACGAGGCGCCCAGCTTGCCCGAGGCCAACTGCGCCTCCTTGCGCGCCACGTCCGCCTGGCAGTCCTTGAGCGCGCGCCGCACCCGCTCGTCGTCACGCGCCTCCGCAATCTCCCGCAGCGAGCGACAGTTCTCCCGGGCCGTCTCCAGCTGTCGCAGCGTCTCCACGTCCTCGTACGTCAGCAGCGTCTGGCCGCGCTTGACCTTCTGCCCCTCACGCACCGTCACCGACGCCACGCGCCCGGTGGTGCTGTGCTTCACCGTCACGGTGTTGCCCCCGCCGCTCTGCTCCACCTTCACCACCCCGGTGAACTCGGCCGCCCCCACCGGCTTGGGCGCCTCGGTGGGCGCTTCCGCAACCGGCTTCTCCGCCTTGGTGCCCTTCTCCTCGGGCGGCGGGGCCTT
>JBFMGU010000353.1:0-9363 GCA_040752415.1 Myxococcota bacterium | reverse complement strand
CCCCTCCCTCTCCCCCTCCCGGGCAGTGGGCGGGACCCCGCCTCCGGTCCGCGTCTCGCAACGTCGTCAACTGGACTGCCTGTGGGTCTCCGCCGCGGCCGCCGCCGTGGTGACCTTCCCCACGGTGATCCCGCTGTGGGTGGGCGGCGTGGCCAAGGGTCTCATCACGTACACGCTGGTGGCCGACGTGCTGAACCGCACCTCCAAGCAGACCGGCCTCACCTCGCCTCCGTGGCTCACGCCGCAGGGTCTGGAGGCGTTGATGATCCTCGTGGCCGGGACGGGCGCGCTGCTGAACGTGGGGCTCAACATGCCCTCGTTCGTGCTGCTGGCCACGGGGACCATCAACCAGGTCGTGGTGGCCAGCGAGGGGCTGGGGACGGGCGCGTGCACCAAGCAGACGCCCCGCCGCGTCGAGAACGGCTCCCTTGCCGTCATTCCGTTGCTGTTCGCGTTGTCCGTGGTGCCGGCGCCCCTCACCGTGGTCCCGCTGGTGCTGGGAACCATCCTGGTGCTGACGTCCATGGGCATCCTGCCGGCCATGCCGTGGATCCCCGCGCTGGGCTTCGTGGACCGCGAGTTCGCCATCAAGCGCGCCGGCCTGCTCACCAGCGCCACCTATCCCGCGTGGTGGATCAGCGCGAACCTGGCCGCGCTGGGCGCGCTGCACGGCATCTTCTGGCTCTGGGCGCGCGCCAACATCCCCACCAGCCCCGGCCCCGTCGAGTAATCACTCCTCCCCGGTCTGCTGCCGCGGCAGGAGCTCACGCAGCGGAGTCACCTCGTGGTCGGAGAGGAACCCGCGCCAGGCGGCCACGCGCACGAACGCGGCCATGCCCACCAGCATGGGAAAGAGGATCCACGTCGACACCGCGGCCCCGAACAGCGCGGTGTTCCACGCCTTGTCCACGTTGCGCTCCAACTTGTCCCGCTCCCAGCGCAGGGAGACCATCCCGAACGCGGTGATGACCGCGCAGGCCAGCGCCAGCGGCACACAGCTCACCGCGGCAATGGCGAAGAGGATCGCGGGCCAGATGGTGATGCTCCGGCCCGGCGGACGTGTCAGCACCGTCCACACCACCCCGTCGGCAATCAGCGACATCAACCCCGCCACCGGCACCGCCAGCACCATCCCGAAGACGGCGTTGGTGGCCAGCGTGGCAACGGTGCGCGTGGGTCCCTGCGTGGTGGCGGGGACGTCCAGCAGGAACGGTTTCTGCTGGAACACGGGGCCGGCCAGCATGCCCATCACCGCGCCCCAACCCATGAACGCGGCAAACGCGCCCGACGCCGCCACGGCGGAGAGCGCCGCGGGAATCTCCGCGCCCTCGCGCGCCTTCCCGTGGTCCTTCTCGGAGACGGCCACCTTCTTCACCGGCGCAGACTGGGCATGCACCGGCACCGCGCACATCAACAGGAGCATCACCAGCGCACGACGCAGCAACGGACCATCCTCCGAGAACACGCGCGCACCCGCGGAGCGCGGCGAGCGCCGTCCCTTAGTGGAAAGCCCAGGTGGGAACAACGTGGTGCGAACGCGCGTCCGTCAGCGGCCCGCGTCCGCCGGACACTCCGGCACCGGGCCGGCGTCGCCGCAGGGGAGGCGCGTGCGGGCTTCCTCGGTCTCGCCCTCGTCGGTGCCGGGGACGAAGCGGGTCTCGCTGGCGGATTTTCCGTCGTCACCGGTGACCGTGGCGGTGAAGTTGAACGGCCCTCCGCACAGGATGCGACTGCACGACTCGTGCACGTGATTGGAGTCCGGGATGAACGCCAGGATGCCGGTGACCTCCTGTCCGCTGCCGGTGGTGCTGGGATTGAGGCAGAGGAACTCGCTGCCCTCGGTGATGAGGCCGCCGTCCACCTCCGTCATGCGGTAGGCCACCTCCACGCTGGGGCCCAGGCCCTGCGTGCGCAGCGAGAGCCACAGGTGATAGCCGCCCTGCTGCCCGTAACCCGCCAGCCAGCGCCCGTCCTGCGGGATCTCCACGAAGGTGCGCGAGCCGCTGCCCATGGTGATGCGCGGCTCCCCCTCGACGGAACCGGCCAGCAGCCCACACGCGTTGTCGGGATCCAACGGATTGCCGCTCTGGCAGGTGGATGCGCCCAGGCCCGTCGCCAGGATCACCAACAACACCGCACGCCAGCCTTGACCGCGCATCACTGCCTCACCTCGTCCCGTCATGGGGCCACGCTGTCGCTGACCCGACCACTGCCCCAGCGCGCCAGCACGCCTTCCCGACGCGCACCGGCCACCGCGCCGGTGACCCAGTCGCCGCCGGCGGCCCAGATGTTCCCCTGCGGGTCCGTCCACGCGCCGTGCAGGTCCACGTATGGCTGCTGCCGGCTCTCGTCGACAAACGTGCCATCCACCTCGCGCAGCTTCATCCCGCCAAAGCCCGCCACCGCCGCGCCGTTCGGTCCGCAGGTGACGGCGCTGGCGCTGCTGCGCAGCTTCACGTCCACCTTGCTCCACGTCTGTCCGTCGAACTTGAGCACGTCCTGCCCGCCCGCCGCATAGACGCGGTCCGGTCCGCAGCCATTGACGGAGAACAGCGTGCCCTGCGCCAGCGGCGGACCGTCCTGCTCCGACTCCAGCGTCCACCCCGTCGCCGTGCGGTGCCAGATGGTCCCCGCCTCGCCCACCACGTACAGGTTGTCCGCGCTGGTGCCCCACAACTTGAGAAGCGCCACGCCGCGCGGCTCACCGGGCAGGGTCTCCTGCGTCCAGGTGCTGCCGTCGTAGTGGAAGACCAGGTCGTTGGGCGCGGTGGTTCCCTTGTCGGGGCTGCCGCCCACCGCCCACACGTTGTCGGGCGCGAAGGCGAACACGCCCCAGATGGTGGCGGTGGTGTTCATGCGGTGGTCGTCAAAGCCGGATCCGTTCCAGTGCAGGATGCGACCCTGGTCGCCGGCCATCCACACGTCGTTCTCGCCGGAGCCGTGCATGCCCCAGAAGGTCTCGGTGCCGCCGGGATGAAGGCGCTTCCACTCGCCATTCGCCAGGCGCAGCACCAGGGACTCTCCCCCGTTGCCCACCTGCCCGCCCGCCACCATCACCATCTCCGACGACGCGCCCCACACCGTGAGCGCCGCGGAGTCCAGGTCCTGCGCATCCAGCACGGCGCGCCAGCGCGGCGGCTCGGGAGGCGTGGTGGTCTCCTGGCACGGCGCGCCGGGAGGACAACATGCGCCCAGCGCGATTGACGCCGTCACCAGACCGCAGGCCGCCAGCGTGTTGCGAGCCATCCGCGCCTCCCTCACCCGGCATCTCCCACGGTGCCGCCGTCCCTGCTGCTTCCATCCAACATGCCGCCGTCGGAAGGTGTGCCTCCGTCGGGGGAGCAGGACTGGCCCAGGCGGTAGCCCTGCTGGCAGATGCACATGCAGTCCGCCAGGTTCTCCACCTCACCGCAGAACGGGGTCACGGTGAGCGCACGCGTGGTGCTCCGCCCATTCCGCTCCACGACGGTGAACTCCAGCTGGAAGCCCTGCTCGTAGAGATCCTGCCGGGCCCACTGGTTGGGGCACGTGGGGATGTTGGCCCACATGCTGATCACGCCGGGCACCGTCTCGCTGTATCCCTCCGTCGTGGGCTGCAGGTTCACCACGCGGGAGTCCAGGCGCACCAGGCCGCTCACCGGGTCCCGCAGCGCGCCCACCAGCTCCATGCCGCACGGGTCCACGTTGCGCGCGCGCACGCCAATGAACACCACGCGGCCGCCCTGCGGCGGGAACATCATGGGCACGCGGGAGCCATCTTCCAGCACCGTCACCACGTTGTCGTCGCCCATGGCGGTGAGGACCAGCTCCGGCTCCGCCGCCGGGTCCCCCACGAACGAGAACTGGCACGCGGTCTCATCCCCTGCGTCGACGGTCGGAGGTGTCGACGAGGTCTGGCTGCACGCCCCCAGCGCGAGCAACACAGGGAAGCACAGCTGCCAACGGGTCAGGCGCATGGACATTCCTGCTTCCACGACATTTCGTGGCCTGCGGTCGTCGTGAAAGCCACGACGTCGCGGCGGGCGGCTTATAGGCGCGCCCCGCGGGCGGTTCAACAACGGTTTCTGCCCGTCCCCTGGCCGCAACGTGGGCGTGACCGTGCAGCCTAGGGCGCCGCCGGTGTCTCCGACGCGGGGCCCGCGCGCCGGATTCTCTCCTTGAGACCGCGGTTGTACGCCGCCACCGCGCGCCCCAGCGTGCCCCGACTGTTCCGCAGCGCCTTCATCCACAAGGTCACCCCGCCGAACGCCAGGGCCTGTCCGGGCAGCAGGGAGAGCGGGCCCACGGTGCTCAGGATCGTGGTGAAGCTGATGGCGGTGGCGATGTTGAGGGTGGCCGCGAAGGGGCGGACCGGCGGCAGGATCACGAACAACGACGCCAGCACGTCGGACACACCCACCAGGATGATGCCCACCACCACCACCACCGGCACGCCCAGCGCCAACAACGCCAGGGAACCCGCGAACGCGGCGGCGGTGGGCAGCATGGGCATGTTGTCGGCGGAGGCGATGACCTGTCGCGCGGCGGGGTCGGTGGCCAGGTGGCGCTCCACGTCGGGGTCCAGCGCGGGGGACAACGGCCAGGAGCGGTCCGGTCGAGTGACCGTTCCCACCCGCACCGCGCCATCCTCGAGATACACGGCGTAGCGGCGGAGGAGCTGGTCCTGCTGCTCGGGGCTTCCGTCGTTGCGCAGCTGCTCGTCGGTGGGCGGCGGGGGCAGCTCACCCTGGTGCATTCCCGTCGACGTGGTGGCGCACGCCAGCAGCGACGTCACCGCACCCACCGCCATCAGCCTCCGCAACAAGCCCATCACGCGCTCCACGACCTTGGACCACCTGCGCGGGCCTGGGTATCAAGCACCGCAGCTCGACGCCAGCTCGGTCCCGCCGTGAAATCGTCGCGCTTGCGGCGCGGACGGAGCGCGCGTTAGAGCACCGCGTCCTTCAAGAGCGGAGGCGGCTTTGCACCATGCAGTGGCAGTGGCGTTGGCAATGGTGCTGAGCACCGCCTCGCCGACCGCAGCCCAGTCCGACGGAGCGCAGAAAGAATCCGCCCCGGAGCCGCTGGTGGCCCCCACGCTGGTGCTCGCCGCGGTGGCGTCGGGCGCGTCGGCCACGGCCGCGTTCGTGGGCACGTTGGCGTGGGGCGCGGTGCTGGGAGCGGTGGTGGCTCCGGACCTCCCCGGGAAGCCCTACCTGCTGCAGCCCTCCCCCACCCCCAACCCCGAGCAGCGACGCATCACGGAGCTGGCCTCCCACGCCGCGCTGGGTGTCATGCTCGCCACGCCGGTGGCGTTGGGCATGGCGCTGATGGCGGATGGCCTGACGTGGTCGCTCGTGAACGCCCGTCGGGGCGCGTTCGGTGTGCGCGTGCTCATGGCCTACGGCTTTGCGCTGTTGGTCTGCGTCCCGGTGGCCGCGGTGATCGCCACGTCGACGGCGGGGCTGATCCTCTCGCTGAGCTGGGAACGCGACCGCTTCGCCACCGACACCGAGCGCGCGGGAATGACCGCGTGGCTCGCCGCCGCCGTGGCCATGGTGGGCGTGTTTCCCATGCTCTCGTTGATGGCGGGTGTGCTGCGGGTGTCCGCGTCGGGTGCGCTGCTGCCGGGCGCGCAACCCAGCGAATAGACCGCTACTCCACCGCGCTCGCCGTCGACGGTGCGGCCTGTGTCCACGACCAGAGCACCGCGTTCATCACGCCCAGCGCCACCAGGTTCGCAATGACCCAGTAGGCGGGGTAGATCGCCGTGGTCATCAGGCCCGCGCGCTTCACCGCGAACTGGCGGTCCGAGAAGCCCAGCGCGGGGATGAGCGGCACGCGCGGCAGGATGCGCAGCGAGGTCAGGATCAGCACGAAGCCCACCGCAACGGGCGCCGCGGCCACCGGCACGAAAGGCAGCGCCAGGGCGAAGAGCACCGGGGTCAGCAACAAGGACTCCAGGCCCGCCCGTCGCACCGGTCCGCCCTCGCGACACACGCCGGTGCCGAACGCGTCGGTCTGCTCGATGGTCCACGCGAGCACGCCGGTGATGAGCAGTCCCCAACCCGGCATGCTGAGACTGAAGAACAACGCGCCCGCCAGCGCCATCCCGATCATGATGGCCTCGGAGGTCTGGGGTGTGACCCACGCGGGGCGCTCCAGGCCGGTGGTCTGCTCCAGGCGCGGCATGGTGTCGCTGAAGAACTGGTAGGCAAAGAGGCCCTTGGCCAACCCGCCAAACCAGAACCCGATCATGGTGGGAATGGCGGCGGCGGTCCCCACGGCGGCGGCGGTCCAGCCACACGCGGCGGCACGACTGCTGCGCGCGGGCGCGGAGGGGAGGAGAGGCGGAGCGGTGCGGGTTTCCGTCGTCACCGGGGCGGAGGCGGTCTCCCTGGGCGCGTCCGCGGGCACCTGCGACGTCAGTGAGAGCGAGAGCACCAGCCAGGCGAACGTCATGCGACACTCCAGGGCGCCCCGCTTACCACGTCGCATCCCGGCAGGGACAACCCGAGCGCAACCGCAAACCCCTGCGGCGCGGGGCCCCGCGCGGACGCGCGCCTTGACGCCTGGACAAACGGAGTGGTCAGGTGCGCCGTTCACCCCGGAGCCAGTTGAGATGTCGCGGATTCACCAGGGTTTGCCGAGTCGCAGCGTGCTGGGCGCGTGCCTGCTGGCGGCGTGGGGGCTGGGTTGTGCCACCAGCACCGCGCACACCGGCGCCATGCCACAGCCCCCGCGTGACGAGGAGCTCTTCAACGACGGCAGCGACGAGATGCAGACCGCTCTCTATCGCCGGTACCGCGTGCACCTGAAGGGCGACGTGGTGCACATCGGTGACGCGGTCCGTCCCCGTCGGGCCACCCCGCTCATCCCCGACGCGCACCCGGACGTCCGCGCCTATCTCTCGTCGGACCCCCAGGCGACGGAGGCGCTGGGCAGCTCGCTCGCGGTGCCCGCGTACATCGGCATGGTCCTGATGACGGCTGCCATTCCCGTCGCCACCATCGGTGCGCCGACGGCGCTGGCGCTGGGCATTGTGCTGGTGGGGGCCATGGACATCCTGGCGTGGCGCTACGTGTACCTGCCGCAGCTGCGCCCCTTTGCCGCGGGGCTGAACGTGGCCACCTCCGCGCTGTTCACGTGTTTGATGGTGGTGGTGGGCATCTCCGGCGTGTTGCCGGGCCACGTGTTGGGTCTGGCCGGCGCGGCGTTCTGGGAAGGCTCCATCTGGCGCGGCCGTCACAACCTCGACGACGCGGCGGCCATCTACAACGACCATCTCCGCCGACGCATTGAGAGCAGCGTGCGCACTCCGCCCGCCGCGGAGCCCGCACCGCCGACGACGTTGCCGACTCCGACGACGTCGCCGTGATGGTCGCGGCGCGCGGCCGACTCCGCGGCGTCAGGAACCATCCGCGACGTGGCCTCCCGCGGCGGTGAAGCCACCCGCCTCCCTGCTGCGCGGGTAGCTGGAACCGCCGGAGTTGCGCACGGCTCTCTCCCGACGGCGCCGGTTCATCCGGCCGCGTGCCGTCATCGCGCGACAACGAGGCCAGCGTCCGCACAATCTGCCGTTCCGTCGTGGCTGGCGAACACCTAACCCCCCACGTTCATGCCGTTGCGCTCGCTCGCCCCCCTTCCCCAGTACCGTTTTTCCGTCGTCACCGAGCCGGGGAAGGGGGGCAAACGATGGGCGCAGCTACGCTCTTTCCGACGAGAAAATGCACCCAGCCCCAAAGCGTGCCCCCCTTCCCCGCAATGGGTTGACGACGGCGAGCGGGTGTGGGGAAGGGGGGCGAGCGAGCGCAACGGCATGAACGTGGGGGGTTAGGTGTTCGCCCGCCTCGCCGACATGGGCAGATTGTTCTGACGCGCCCCCACCCGCGTCGCAATGACCCACAAGGGCCGCCCACAACGCCCCAAAAGCGAAAGCCCCATCCCTCCATGTGGAGAGACGGGGCCTTCTGTGTTGCAGGTGCTGCACGCTGACGCGTGCAACGAGCTCACTTCTCGTGGCTCGTCTTCACCGCGGGCTCACCACCGCCCACCTGGATCTCCGGGCGGTTCAGGTTCGCGAACATGCACTGCGTCGCGATCCAGCCGCCGGCCAGGTACGGGATGTAGTACACCCAGTAGAACGCCGTGCCCAGAGCGTGGAACACGATGCTGGGGAGCGCCCACTCGAGATCGAACGGCTGGCCGAGCAGCACGATCGGGCCCCAGACGGAGCCGAACGGCAGCAGCACGCCAATGGCCGTCAGCAGGATCTTCTTCTCCTCCAGCTGCGGCTTCAGGTTGTCCGGCCACATGAAGGCAAACCAAACCTTGCCACCACCCTCGGCCGGAGCTGCCTCACCCTCGGTCAGCACCACGGAGGCCTTCTCGGCAACCAGCGGGGCCTTCTCGGCCGCCTTGGCCGGCGCAGCCGCCAGGGCCAGAGACAGGGCCGCACCTGCCACAACAGACTTTGCCAATGCGCTGAACATCAACTTCCTCCTGTTTGCGGGGTCCATGCCCCTCTCGTGAATTTGGCTCCAACCGCCAAGCGCGGCGGAACCTAGTGCATGTGGACGTGTTCGCCAAGGGAAAATTCTTGCCACAGTGAAATACGGGATTCCGGGCTTGTTTCTAAAGGGGAAGCGTCGTCCCAGACCCCGCGACGCCCACGTGGCTTGCCTTGGCGGCACGTCTACGGGCGCGGGACCCTAGTGCATCACCCGAGCGCGCCGCAACTGCCATTGCAAGCTCTCCTCGACAACACCGCCACCACCACGTCCATGTCGCTGGAAACCCTGCGCTTTTCGCGCGTTGCCCCCGGCATTTCCCGGAGCGCGCGGAGGCGCGTCACCCTGCGACGAGCCACCGGTGGGAGTGCGGATCACCGTGGCGCGGTCACAGATCGTCCTCTGACTGCTCCACGGTCTCGACGGGCGGAGGGCGGGATTTCCCGGCAAGCCGCTCGCGCAGCATCAACGTGGCGGTGGGAGTGGCGGCGTGGACCACGCCGAGTGCCAACGGGATCTGGCTGACCGCCGCCATGCCGCCAATCGGCGCGCCGCACAACGAGTAGTAGAAGACGAGCAGGAAGAGATTGGGGTCGCCCAGGACGGGAGGGCCACCCGCGCTCAGCGCGTACAGCGTCGTGATCCCGACGATGACGCCGCCCCACGCCACGCTGCCCAGCAGCGCCAGCACGCCCACGCCCGCACCGTGCAGCACCAGATCCACCACGTTGAACGTGGCGCCCACCGCCCAGCGTGAGCCCACGTCCACCGCGCGTCGGTCCGACGAGGGGAAGACCGCCAGGTACGGCAACAGCAGGCGCGCCACCAGGTAGCCCAGCACGGCGCCGCCCACCGCCCCGCCGGGCACGCCCAC